>VGEN01000240.1 GCA_016869285.1 Alphaproteobacteria bacterium | reverse complement strand
TCGAGAGAAAGTCTCTGCTGACCAAGATCAGCAAGCTACCGCGTTCGACCGCTCGCGCTACACGAGCGGCAACCGTGCGCCGTCTCAAGCCGGTCAGCGACTTCGTGCACACCATCACCTTCGACAATGGAAAGGAGTTCGCTGCACATCAGGATATCGCCCGTGCGCTGAAGACAGAGATCTTCTTCGCAACGCCGTACCATGCGTGGGAGCGCGGCGTGAATGAAAATACCAACGGCCTCATTCGCGACTTCTTCCCAAAGGGTACAGACTTCTCTACGATCTCCAATGCCGAGGTAGCCATGGTCGAACGTTTGCTCAACACAAGACCTCGGAAATCTCTCGGCTTCCGTTCACCGCAAGAGGTTTTCGACTCCCTCGCTGGCTCCTAAATCTCTATGCACTGGCGAGTTGAATCCGCGCTGAAGATAGGACTCGACACCGAGGCTGCTGAATTCGGTGCGCCAGGCGACCTGGCCGAAACGCCGCGCGGCCGGGTCGGCCCGGTTGTCATAGTGCAGCAGGCTCACGCGGCCGAGGCCGTTCCGGCGCCAGGAGAGGCCGCCGTAGAATCCCGCGCGGTCATCCATCTCCAGGAACTCGCTCTCGAAGCGGGGCGTGTCGCGGCGGGCGCGGGTCGCCACGTCGTCGGCGACGCGAACATGATCGAAGAGCCCGGTAGGCCGATCGCCGAAGGACCAGCCGCGTGCCGCGATCAGGAGGCCGGTCGGATCGTTGCCGCCGAACACCGCGCCGGTGAGGCCGAGGACGCCATTGGCGAGGTTCCATTCGGCTAAGGCTTCGGCCCCGATCGTCCTCAGCTCCTCGCCGACCCAGGTGTTGATCGCCGAGGAGGTAAGCATCCACGGGCTGGTCCAGCCGACACCGTCGTTCTCGAGCGAGATCGGCGGATAAAAGGCGCCGAGCTTCAGCGTCACGCGCGCCGAGTCCGTCGGCGCGAAGCGGTACTGGCCATAGGCTTCGAGCACGTCGACAGCTGTCTGCTGCGTGCGCTCGTGGCGGAAGGTGGCGAAGACCATCGCATCGGCACCGAGCTTCAGCGTCGCGTCGGCGATGAGCTGGTCCAAGCGGAGGTCGAGGGACTCTTCGCCGTTGCCGCCGAAGCGGAGCCGCCCGACCCCTCCCTCGGTCCAAGAGCGCTGCGAGGAAGGGCGGATCAGCCTGACATCGGCGAGCGCGTCGACGACAAGCGCCTGCGCCCGGATCGGCTCGGCCGGCGCCAGGGCGAGCACGATCGAAGCGAGCAGAAGCCCTACGCGACAGCGGCGTTGCATGGCTCGAGCCCCGGAACGATCCCCCCAAGAGACCGCGCCGGCGATCATATGTCATCGGCGCATGTTTAGCGCGACTATCCGCGGCCGACGCAATCCGCTCGACTTCGCCACGGACGCTTGCCTCTATGGACTTCGCCTCTCTCTCAAGGACTAACCATGCCCGGCTGGACCCGATCGCGAGTCGCCCTTCCCGAGAATCAGGGCTTCGATCGCTGCCGGCTGGACAGCGGTAGGCCGGGCTTGAGGGTCGTCGTCTTCGGCGGCACCCATGGCGACGAGACCGAGGGCGTGCTGGCAGCCAATCGCCTTGCCAACGCCGAGCTGACGCTCCTCTCCGGCATCCTCGAGGTCGTGCCGATCGTGCACGAAGCAGCCTACTACAACGACACGCGCACGAGCCCGCTCGATGGCGGCAACCTGGCGCGGGCCTTCCCCGGCGACCCGGAGGACAGGCCGACCGGGCGCCTGGCGCATGCGCTGCACACGCGGGTGCTGGCCGGTGCCGATCTGCTGATCGACCTCCATACCTCCGGCCAGACCTACGATATCCCGTTCCTCGCCGGCTACATAGACGACGGCCGCGACAAGAAGGGCCTGGGAAAGCGGGCTGCGCGGGTCTTCGGCGCCGACTTCGTCTGGCGCCACGCCGACCGCGCGCCCGGCCGCACGCTCAGCGACATGGATGCAGCGATCTACACCGAGGCGCCGCTGCCGGGCCCGACTGACGCTGCATTCGTCGACAAGTACTATGACGGCGTGCTGCGCGTGCTGGCCGAGCTCGGCCTGATCGACCGCTCGGCAGCGCCAAAGCCAGCCCCAAGGCCGGCGCAACGCATCGTCAGCGGCGGCGATGTCGACAAGGATCTGCAGCCGGCGACCACGACCGGGCTCTTCATCCCGACGGTCCGGCACAGTGAGAAGGTCGCCAGGGGACAGCTCCTCGGCCGCGTCATCGACATCGCCGGCAAGGTGCTGGAGGAGCTCCGCTCGCCGCATGACGGCTGGGTGGTCGTGCTCAAGCGCCGCCCGCATGTGAAGCCGGGCGATCAGCTCGTCTCGGTCGCCGTCGCCGACAACCGGACTTAGGGCAGCTCGGCCGTGAACGCGGCCTCTACCCGCATGCCCGACTGCAGGACGACGCCGTAGCACCGCCGCACCACCGGGTGATTGCCGAAGTATTCCTTCCAGACGACGTTCACCTCGGCGACGTCGTGAAGCACGTTGTGCAAGTAGATGCGCGCCGTGCAGATCGCATTGCGGTCGACGCCGGCCTCCTTGAGCAGGAGGTCGAGCTGGCGAAAGGCCTCGCGCATCTCGGCCGCCGCGCCGCCCGGAACCGGCTTCGACTGTCCGTCCGGAATCCCGGTCACCACCGCCTCGAAGACGCGGCCCGAGTGGACCACCGCCGAGCTGATCGGGAATTCCCGATCGGAATCGATGAATTTCATGTAACTCCCCTTGGTGATGCGCCTTCGGTTCTAGCCGATGATGCGCTCCGTCGGAACACCGCCGTATGCCGCGGCATAGGCGGCGTCGGCCTCGGCAAGCCGCTCGACCAGCTGAAACAGGATTCCGCCGGGGCTGCGGAGAAACGCCGCCTTCATCTCGCCATGCGCGGCGGCGAGGTGCAGGCGCGGATGAATCTCGATGGCACCGAGAGCAACCGCGCGATCGGCGAGCGCCATCATGTCGGTCACGTCGAGCACGAAATGCGCAAGTCCCGGCTTTCCGCGCGCCGCTCCGTAAGGCGGCGAATCGCCGGTCTCGTAGCGGAGCCGGTTGGTCAGATGGAAATTGACGCCGCCCAGGGTCATGAAGACGACGACGGTCTCGCCGCCCGCAGCCGGGCGGCGGTCGATCGCCTTTCGCTCCGCCCCCATCGCCTCGAAGAACGCCGCCTCGGCGAGCGGATCGGCGACCTTCGAGCCGATCGCCCAGAGGCTGCGGACGGCCGGCGCCGTCACAGCACCATCTGCGTCTGGGTCACCAGCGCGACCAGCTTGCCGTTGGATGTCTCGATCCGCGTCTGCCACACCTGGGTCCGGCGGCCGCGATGCACCGGCGTCGCCGTGGCGACGACTTCGGTGCCGAGCATCGCCGGCGCGACGAAGTTGGTCTTGCTCTCGATCGTCGTCGTGCCTTTGGCGTCAGCCGGCAAGTTGACGATAGTCCCGGCGGCGCCGACCGTGTCGGCCAGCGCCATCGCCGCGCCGCCATGAAGGACGCCGCGGCCGTTGCAGAGCACGTCGCGCACCTGCATACGCGCCACCACCTTGTCCAGCGTCGCCTCGATGAAGACGAGGCCGAGCGTCTCGCCGAAGGGCATCTCGAGCGAGGTGAGCTTCTCAAGCGGGGTCATGGCACGACTTCCCGCCACGCCGCCGGTACAAGCGGCACCGCAATCGAGATCTGCCGCCCGAGCGTCCGCAGGCGATTCAAGACGTTCGAGGCGACGCAGGAGTCGGCCTCGTTGAAGCCATCGAAGGTGAGAATGGCGATCGGCATCGGTAGGCCGCCCCCTCAAGCCGGCGCATGCAATCTGGAAAGGATCTCGTCGATGATGGCCCGCGACTCCTCGACCAGCGGAGCAAGCACGCCCGCATCGCCCGAATGGAATACGAAAGGATGGCAAACGAAGCGGGGGTGGACCGGCGTCGTCCACCTCTGCGCCCATCGGGCGACGTTGTCGACGGTCGGCGGCATGACCTGCCGTGGCGGCTTCTTGTTGTGTCCTGCGAGCTCGATCAGGAGGAACTCGTCGCTGTCGTCGACGAAGCCGCAGTCGTCGAAATCGACAGCCTGCTCCAGGAAGTCCCCGTCGAGCGTCCATTGAAACTCGGGATGGCATCGCCTGGCATGGACGAAGATCGGCTGCAGGTGCCAGCAGCGCAGCACCAAGCCGGCGCCGTTCCAGAAGATCGACGACGGATAGGTCGTGAAGGACGGCGAGCCCCAGGTGATATGGTGCATCATCGGATGCAGGCAGTCGAGCGACGCCCGGACCATCGCTCGCGCTTCGGGCGGAGGCGATAGCGCTTCCCGGCTGCGAGCTTCGACGCAGATGCCGAACGCGACCACAGCTCTCTTGCCAAGGGCGGCGTGGCGCGCGACCGTCGCAAAGGACCCATTGGAGAAGACCGTGTCCGGATAGATCCAAACGAGACCGGCATCGGACTCCCAGGCGCGCTTCACGGTCAGCCGCTGGCACGCGGCCATGAGCCCATGGATGTTGAGCTTGGAGAGCTCGGCCAAAGATCCAACATCGAGCACCTCGATCGAGGCGCAGTGCTCCGCCAACGCCTGGAACGACGGGTGCGAGGCGATCTCACGCCCCTCTTCTGCGGCGACGTAGACATAGGCTCGCTTGGTCACGTTCCAGGCCGGCAGGTTGTTCGGCAGAAGAAGCGACGGGGGGTGGCGCTCGAGGAACCAGCTCGTGTAAGGCTCGCCCCAGACCAGACACGCCAAGTGCAGTTCCTTCATCTCAGGGCTGCCGGCGATTTTTCATGACGGGTGCACGTTCCCCCGACGCCAGACGGCGCCCTGCGTCCCGTCTCTTAGCGGAGCGGATTGCCGTTGTCTAAGCGCCCGTCGCCGCGATTGGTGATTGGGTCCTCGACTGCGGCCCGCCTCCCGCCGCAGGGCACTCTCCGGGCATTCGAGGGCAGGTGACAGGTCAGCCCCTGCTTCCGGCCTCGGCCTTCTTCCCAGCCGCCCGCTCAAAGATCGGCCGCCAGCATAGCGCCGCCGCCTCCTTAATTTATCTTGGGGCTGTCCCAGATAACTCGGTTATGGAGTTATCATGGGACGGATACGACGGAGCCGATTGGGGGTCTCGAAGCAGGATCGCCTGATCGAACATTTCGTAGCAGGAACGACGGCGCGTACCGCATCGAGTCTCTGCGGAGTGAACCGCAAGACAGGGGCGTTTTTCTTTCATCGCCTTCGTGAACTGATCGCCCGCGAGCTGGAAGCCGAGAGCGAGGCGATGTTCGGCGGCGAGATCGAAGTGGATGAGAGCTACTTCGGCGGCCGGCGCAAGGGAAAGCGTGGAAGGGGCGCGGG
>VGEN01000239.1 GCA_016869285.1 Alphaproteobacteria bacterium | reverse complement strand
TGCATCACCGATCCCGACCTGCCGGTGAACGAGGGGTTCTACCGGCATGTGCGGATGACGGCGCCGGAAGGGACGGTGGTGAACTGCACCCATCCCTTCCCCGTCGTCGCCGGCTGGGAGACGCAGGTTCGCCTGACCGACGTCATCTTCAAGGCGACATCCCAGGCACTTCCCGAGAAGATGATCGCAGGCTGCAAGGCGATGCAATGCCATGCGGGCTTCGGCGGCGCCGATCCCCGCACCGGAGCCTACTATTGCTATCTTGAGACGCTCGGCGGCGGCTACGGCGGCCGGCTTCGCAGCGACGGCCCCGACGCGGTGCAGACGCACGGCCAGAACACCGAGAACGCGCCGGTCGAGGAGACGGAGACGAACTACCCGGTGCGCATCCTGCGCTACGAGCTGGTCGAGAACTCGGAAGGTCCCGGCCGGTATCGGGGCGGCCTCGGGATACGACGCGACTACCGCTTCGACGACCACGAGGCGACCTTCACCGTCCTCGCCGACCGCGACCGGCAGGGGCCGTGGGGACTCTACGGCGGCGGCGAGGGCCGTAAGGCTTCCTACATCCTCAATCCCGACGGCGAAGCCCGGGAGATCAACTCGAAGTCCACGGTCAGTCTGAAGCCCGGCGACGTCGTCAGCTACCAGACCTGCGGCGGCGGCGGCTGGGGCCCGCCGGAAGAGCGCTCGCCCGACCTCGTGCTGTGGGACGCGCGCGACGGCAAGATCTCGATCGAGCGCGCGCGCACCATCTACAAGATCGCCGTCGATCCGGCCACGTGGTCGGTGGACAAGGCCGAAACGGCACGGCTACGTCGCCCCATCTGAAGGGGTAATTGGACGAGGAGCTGCACATGACCCGGACGGCAGTCCTGCACGAGGATCGGAAGATCGATCCGATCAAGTTCGAGGTCGTGCGCAACGGCCTCATCGAGGCGACGGAGGAGATGGCCGCGGCGCTCAGGCGCAGCGCCTATTCGACCAACATCAAGACGCGCTGCGACTTTTCGTGCTGTTTCTTCGACCGGGACCTGCGCGCCGTCGCGCAGTCGTTCAGCCAGCCGAACCACCTGGGCTCGATGGTGGGAACGGTGCGGCAGGCGGTCCGGGAGTACGGGGCGGACAAGCTCGCGCCGGGAGACCAGCTCGTTGTGAACTATCCCTACCCCGGCGGAGCGCATCTGAACGACATCGTGGTTCTGGCGCCGTTCTTCTACCGGGGCGAGATCTACGGCTACTTCGCCAACCTGGCCCACCATGTCGACGTCGGCGGCGGGGCGCCGGCGAGCGTCGGCGCCTTCCGCGAGATCTACCAGGAAGGGGTGATCATCCCGCCGGTGAAGATCGTGCAGGACGGACGGATCGTGGATGACGTTTTCCGGCTGGTGCTGGCGCAGATCCGGTCGAAGCGGGAGACCGCGGGCGATTTCCGGGCCCAGTTCGCGTCCAACAATACCGGGGTACGGCGGCTGACGGCGCTGCTGGACCGCCATGGCCCGGAGACGGTGAGCTACTACATCGACGAGCTGGTCGACTACACCGACCGGCGCACGCGGGCGGAGCTGGCGAAGCTGCCGAAAGGCGAGTACTTGGCGGACGGCTATGTGGACAATGACGGGTTCACCGACCAGCCTGTACGGCTGGCGGCTCGGGTGGTGATCGATGACGAGGGGGTGCTGTTCGATTTCACGGGATCGGATCCGCAGCGTCGGGCGCCGGTGAACTCAACCTGGGCACAGACCTACTCCGCCGCCGCCTACGCCCTCAAGTGCATCACCGATCCCGACCTGCCGGTGAACGAGGGGTTCTACCGGCATGTGCGGATGACGGCGCCGGAAGGGACGGTGGTGAACTGCACCCATCCCTTCCCCGTCGTCGCCGGCTGGGAGACGCAGGACCGCCTGACCGACGTCATCGTCAAGGCATTGGCGGAGGTGCTGCCCGGCCGCGTAGCCGCGGGCACCAAGGCGATGATCTGTCATGCCGGCTTCGGCGGCGCCGACCCGCGCTCCGGCAACTATTACTGCTATCTGGAGACCATATCCGGCGGCTACGGAGGACGGCTCAAGAGCGACGGCCCCGACGCAGTCCAGGCGCATGGCCAGAATACCGAGAACGCGCCGGTCGAGGAGACGGAGACGAACTACCCGGTACGCATCCTGCGCTACGAGCTGGTCGAGAACTCGGAAGGTCCCGGCCGGCATCGGGGAGGCCTCGGGGTACGCCGCGACTACCGCTTCGACGACCACGAAGTGACCTTCACCATCCTGTCGGATCGTGATCGCTGGGGCCCCTGGGGACTCTACGGCGGCGGCGAGGGCCGCAAGGCTTACTACATCCTCAATCCCGACGGCGAAGCCCGGGAGCTCGGCTCGAAGACGACCGTCGGGCTCAAGCCCGGCGATGTCGTCAGCTTCCAGACCTGCGGCGGCGGCGGCTGGGGCCCGCCGGAAGAGCGCTCGCCCGACCTCGTGCTGCAGGACGTGCGCGACGGCAAGATCTCGATCGAGCGCGCGCGCACCGTCTACAAGGTCGCCATAGATCCGGCGGCGTGGTCGGTGAACAAGGTCGAAACGGCCGGGCATCCGGATTGACGGCAGGGATACGACGCGAGGTACTTTCGTGAAGTTCTCACGAATGGAGACATCGTCAGACTGCGGGTTTTCGTCACTTAAGGGCATAGACCCTCTAGCGACGACGACGTGCATGCAGCACTTCGATTCATCGCCCTCGAAGGCAGGCAAAGAAACGACATGACATATCTTTACCGACTCGGAATCGACGTAGGGGGAACCTTCACCGACGCGATCCTGATCAACGAGGCCACGGGAGAAACCCGGATCGCCAAGGTGCCCTCCACGCCCAAGGATCCTTCGATCGGCTTCCTCAAGGCCATCGAGCGAATCCTGCGCGAGGCCGATATCAAGACCGAGGACGTGGGGTATCTGGTACACGGCACTACGGTTGCCACCAACGCGATCATCGAGGGCAACCTGGCGCCGACCGGATTCCTTACCACCGAAGGCTTCCGAGACATGCTGGAAATCCAGCGGCAGATCCGGCCCGCGCTCTACGATCTGCTGTTCGAGAAGCCGCGCCCGCTGGTGCCCCGCTATCGATGCTATGGAATTCCCGAGCGGCTCGGCCCATCCGGTCAGGTGTTGACGACGCTCGACGAGAGCGCCGTCGTCAAGGCCGCCCACGAACTTAAGCAGGAGGGCGTCGAGGCGATCGCCGTTTGTTACCTCTTCTCATTCCGCAATCCGGCGCATGAGAAGCGGACGCGCGAGATCCTGCAGCAGATTTTTCCGGAAGCCGTAATCTCCATCTCCTCGGACGTCGCGCCGGAGATCCGTGAATATTTCCGCGCCAGCACCACGGTGATCAATGCAGGCGTCCAGCCGCTTGTCGGGCGCTATCTCTCCAACATCGAAAAACGCCTGCGCGGCGCCGGCCTCAAGGGCGAGCTCCTGATCATGCAGAGCAGCGGCGGCGTCCTCACATTCGAGGCGGCCCGCACCAAGCCCGTGTTCATGGTGGAGTCCGGCCCCGCGGCCGGCGTCATCGTCTCCGCCCACCTCGGCCGGGTTCTGGGATTCGACAATGTCATGTCCTTCGACATGGGCGGCACGACGGCCAAAGCCGGGCTCATCGAGCACGGAACGCCCCATATCACGAAAGAATACGAGGTAGGGACGGCCGCCCGTGCCGAGCGTGGCGCCAAGGGCGCCGGTTACCCGATCCGTACCCCGGTGATCGATCTGGTCGAGATCGGCGCCGGCGGCGGCTCCATCGCCTGGGTCGACGCTGGCGGAATGCTGCGGGTCGGCCCGCACAGCGCCGGCGCCGATCCGGGGCCCGTCTGCTACGGCCTGGGCGGGACCGAACCCACGATCACCGATGCCAACCTGGTCCTGCACCGGCTCGACGCCGACCACTTTCTCGGCGGCGAGATACGCCTCGACGAGCAGGCCGCCTACAGGGCGATCAAGGAAAAATGCGCGGATCCGCTCGGCCTCGGCGTGGTCGAAGTGGCGATCGGAATCGTGGAGATCGCGAATACCGCCATGATCAATGCGGCGCGGCGGATCTCGGTCCAACGGGGTCACGATCCCCGCGACTTCGTCCTGGTCGCTTTCGGTGGCGCCGGGCCGTTGCATGCAAACCGCCTCGCTGCCGAGCTCGAGATCCCGACCCTTCTGGTTCCGGTGAGCCCTGGCACGACGTCGGCCATGGGGCTATTGGTCACCGACCTCAAGCACGACTACTCCGCAACGCTGATCCAGCGAACCGACCGCCTGGATGCCGAGGCCGTGAACCGGCGCTTCCGGGAGATGGAGGACCGCGGCCGCAAGGCACTGCTCGGCGAGGGTATGGAAGGCGCCCGTATCGGCTTCGAACGCCAAGTCGAGATGCGCTATGTCGGACAGAGCTACGAACTCCCCGTTCCCCTTCCTGATGGCAAGGTCGAAGACGCGCTCGACGGCATGCTGCGGCAATTCCACGAGGAGCACGAGCGCGCCTATGGATTCGCGGCACCGGCAGAGCCGGTCGAGTTCGTTACCCTGCGGCTCACCGCGGTCGGCGGCATCGCCAAGCCGAAACTACGCGAGCTACCGAGGCGCGATCGCGACGTGAGCGCCGCTAGGCGTGCGGTACGCAAGGTCTACTTCGCCGAGTCGGGCGGCTTTGTCGACTGTCCGAGCTACGACCGTTACAAACTCGCCGCGGACGGTGTGATTGACGGTCCGGCCATCGTCGAGGAAATGGACTCCACCACCGTCATCCATCCGGGGTTTGGCGCCGCGGTCGATCGCTACGGCAACCTGCTGATCCGAGCGAATAAGAAATAGCGCGCTCAGACCGGAACGTTCGGCGACTCGTGAAGTGGACCCCATCCGCGGGACCACCCATGGGGTTTTCTTAGTTGGTGGCGCGGCCGCTCCGGTCTTCCGACCGCGGATTCAAGTAGCCAGTGCATAATTTTATGGAAGGGCGAAGGGGTAACCTCTTGCACTCACGCGAGGTTACTGATGAGCCGATACCGGCGAGTTACCTATGAGGACCGCTGCCAGATTTATGCGCTGAGCCAGGACGGTGCCTGCCAAGAAGCTATTGCCAGGGTTTTGGGTTTAAGCCAAAGCACGGTCAGCCGAGAGCTGCGCCGCAATCGGGGTCAACGCGGCTATCGGTTCAAGCAGGCAGAAACAAAAGCTCAGGCGCGGCAGGCGATACGACATAAGCCCCGCAAGCTGACGGCGTCCGTGCGGCGCAAGGTCGAAGCGAAGTTGCGCCAGATGCGCTGGTCGCCCGAGCAGATCAGCGGCTGGTTACGCGAGCAGGGCATCGGGCTGAGCCATGAGCGC
>VGEN01000238.1 GCA_016869285.1 Alphaproteobacteria bacterium | reverse complement strand
AGATCGGTGAGCGTGTGGTAGTGTTCATCATGGCGTTGCTCTCCTTCGTGGATTCAGCACCCCGAGCCTAAAGGCTCAAGGCGGGCAACGCCTGTCCTCCTATTTCAACATCAACAGGGACATCCCCGGGCCGCGGCCTTCTGGGCATTGAGCGTGCCTGCCGCGGCGATGCCGGCGGCGAGCCCAAGGCCGCCGATCTTGAGGAAGTCGCGACGTGCGCTGGTTTCGTTGGGCCATTCGGACATGTTTCGCCTCCCGTTCGAGTGCAATGGCCGAGTGAATTTCGGATGAGAAAGCAATCATGGCCCCGCCCATGCCCGGTGGCAAGCGCGGATGCCATGGCTGCCGGGAAGCGCCGACTATCCGACCTTTTCCGCCCAGTGCTGCAGCGCCTTGGTGATACGGAGCGCGGCTTCGAGGGCCCGCAGGCCCGCCTCGCCGTCGACCAGCGGCGGCTTGCCGGAGCGCACGCAGTCGACGAAGGAGGCGATCTCGAGCCTGAGCGGATCGGTCTCAGGCAGGTCCCGTTCCTCGATCTGGAAGTTGGGAAAGCCCTCGACCACCGGGCCGCCGCGCTTGATCCAGGTGAATTTCCGCTTGATGAAGTCGACGCGGCCATAGCCGGACTTCTGGAACAGCCGCAGCGTCCGCTCGCTCTTCATGCTGATACGGCTCGCGGTCACGTTGGCGACGCATCCGCCCTCGAAGACGAGGCGGGCGTTGGCGATGTCCTCGTTGTCGCCGAGCACCGGCACGCCGACGGCGTCGAGGTCGACGATCGGCTGGCCGACCAGATCGAGCACCAGGTCGATGTCGTGAATCATCAGGTCGAGGATGACGCTGACATCGGTGCCGCGCGGCTTGAAGGGAGCGATCCGGTGGCATTCGATGAACATCGGCCGGTCGATCACGCCGGTCATCGCTTCGCGCGCCGCATCGAAGCGGACGAGATGGCCGACCTGGAGGATGCGGTCTCGCTCCTTCGCCAAGCGGACCAGCGCCGCCGCCTGCTCGACGGTCTCGGCGATCGGCTTCTCGATCAGGCAGTGGATGCCGGCCTCGAGGCAGGCCGAGGCGACATCGAAATGCGCGCGGGTCGGGACCGCGATCGAGACCGCATCGACCTTGCCTGGGACTTGCTCAAGCGCGGTGAAGGCCTCGACGCCGAGCGGGCCTGCAACCGAGGCGCCGCGCTCGCGGTCGGCATCGACGACGCCGACCAGACGGGCGCCGGGGAGGCCTCTAAGCTTCTCCGCATGCAGCCGGCCGAAATGCCCGACGCCGATCACCGCGACCCTGACCTCGTCCACGCTGTCTCCCCTCTAAGAGCCGGCGCCAGAAGGGTTTATAGTCGGAGAGGAGCGGAAAGGGGAGAGACGTTGGACACAGGCCACAGTCACGCCCAGGCCCTGATGAGTTTCACCGACGCCGACCAGGCGGTCCGGCGGATAGAGGAGATCTTCGCCGAGTCCGCCGGCGCGGTCCGCGGCGCTTTCGCTGCGCTGGCCCGTCCGGGCGGGGCTCGGGTCTCGGCCGCGGGCGCCAACTATCCCTATGTCGGCATCGCGGTCGGCCTTCACGACCTTCGCATCGACGCCCGCCTCTCCTATGGCGCGCTGCTCGATCCGGGTGTCTACGGCACGACGCTGACCAGGCCCGACCTCTTCGCCGACTATTATCGCGAGCAGATCGATCTCCTGATCCGGCATCACAAGGTGCCGGTGGTGGTCGGCGTCAGCGACCGGGCGATCCCGTTGCCCTTCATCGTCGAGGATTCGACCGCCGACATCACCGAGACGCAGCTCGCGGCGATGCAGGAGTTGTTCGCGCTGCCCGACCTCTCGGCCACTGACGATTCGATCGCCAACGGCACGCGTCACACGCCGCCCGGCCGGTCGAAGCCGCTGGCGCTGTTCGAGGCCGAGCGCGTCGACTACTCGTTGCACCGCCTCGCGCACTACACCGCCACTTCGCCGCGTCACTTCCAGCGCTTCATCCTTCTCACCAACTATCAGCGCTATGTCGACGCCTTCCGCCTCTATGCGAAGCAGGAGATCGACGAGGGCAACGGCTACACACACTTCGTCGAGCCGGGCGATGTGGTAACGCCCAACTCGCGTGTCGTCCGCGATCATCCTTCGGGCACGCCGGTTGCGCACCTGCCGCAGATGCCGGCCTATCATCTGGTCGCGCCGGGCCGGGAAGGGATCACGCTGGTCAATATCGGCGTCGGTCCTTCCAACGCGAAGACCATCACCGACCACCTCGCCGTGCTGCGCCCGCATTGCTGGCTGATGCTCGGGCACTGCGCGGGCCTGCGCCGGAGCCAGTTCCTCGGCGACTATGTGCTGGCGCACGGCTATGTGCGCGAGGACCATGTCCTCGACCAGGATCTGCCGTCCTGGGTTCCGGTGCCGCCGATCGCCGAGGTGCAGGTGGCGCTTCAGGAGGCGGTGCAGAAGGTCACCGGGCTCGCCGGCCGCGACCTCAAGACGCGGATGCGCACGGGAACGGTGGCCACCACCGACAACCGCAACTGGGAGCTCCGCTACGCCGAGCTCTACGAGCGGCTGAACCAGAGCCGCGCGATCGCGGTCGACATGGAATCGGCAACCATCGCCGCCAACGGCTTCCGGCTGCGGGTGCCCTACGGCACGCTACTCTGCGTCTCCGACAAGCCGCTGCATGGCGAAATCAAGCTCCGCGGCATGGCGAATGCGATGTATCGAGAGCGCATCAGCCAGCACCTGACCATCGGCATCGAGGCGATCCGGCTGCTGCGCGCCCAGGGCGTGCAGCAGCTGCACTCGCGCAAGCTCAGGAGCTTCGACGAGCCCGCCTTCCGCTGACCTTCGGTAGGCTGGCGTATGCTTGTTGTTGAGCCAGTACTCGTCCTTGGGCCAGAGGTCAGAGTTGATGTCGGTCATCGGCCCGGTTGTCGACCACACGACCGGAGCGCGGCCGGTAAGGAAGCGCCTGAGGTCGTCCAGATTGACTTCGGCAGCGGTCAGATGCGCGCGGATCGCGGGCTCCTCCGTGCGGCGGGCGAGCGCTTCGGGATCGTAGGGGATCGGCTGCACGCTGCCGAGCAGGGCCGGTGCCGCATAGACCACATGCGGGAAGACGGTACGGAAGGTGGCGATGGTGCGTTCGGTCGGTGCCCATTGCACGGCAATGCCGCCCGGCGCCAGGTGCGCGCGGACCTTCTCGAAATACTCGCGCGAGTAGAGAAAGCCGCTGAACGCCGTGTGGGGAAGGATCGCGTCGGCCTCGATCACATCGTAGGAGCGGCCGGCAAGGAAGAGATCGTGGCGGCCGTCGCCGACGACGATCTCGAGGCGCCTGTCTTCCTTGAGGCGCCTCATGCCGAAGCGGCCGTCGGATGAAGCGAAACGATCGATCAGCGTGAGGACGGGCGCGACGATCTCGACCGCGCGCACTGTCTTCGTCGCCGGATTGACGCTCGCCGCGTAGGGTGTCCCCCCGGCGCCGACCCCGACGACCAGCACCGATTGCGGAGCCGGATGCACCAGCGGGCCGAGAGCGCCGAGGAAGGCGTGCACGGCGCAGACGGGAAGGCAGCTTTGCGAGTGCCCCTGGATGTACATGCGGTGGAAGCCGTTCTCGAAGCGGCGCAGCACGGCCAGGCCCGTATGGTCCTCGGCGACCTCCGCCGATTGCCGAGGGTTGACGCCGTGCAGCCGCGACCAGAACGCGTCGTTCGACGGCACCAGCAGGATTCCCACGACCGAGGCTGCGGCGAGGACGAGCCCCTGGCGCTTCGGCGTGCGTTCGAAGGCGAGCACAAGCGCGAAAGCGGCGCCTGCCGCAAGCAGTGTCATGAGCGTCCCGGCTGTGCCGAGAAAGCGCAGCAGCAGGAGTCCGGTGACAAGGCCGCCGATGCTGTTCCCGAGGATGTTGGCGAGCTGGATCATGCCGACGCGGTGGCCGACAAGTCGGCTGTCGGTCTGCACCGCGCGCTGCGACAACGGGAAGGTCAGGCCGAAGAGAATGCTGGCCGGCACGACCAGGATGAAGCCGACGGCTATCACGGTCGCGGCATTCGCCAGCGGAAGCTGAAAACGGTCGACATTGACCAGGAGAGCGGAGAGCTCATCGACGCCGGCGAGCGCATACAGCGCGAGAATCGAGGCGACCGCGACCAGAACCATCGCCGCCTGCAGACGGATGAAAAGGCTCCGCGGGTCGGCAATACGGCCGACCAGGCGGGCGCCGACGAAGAGGCCGACAGCATCGCCGATGAGCAGAATTCCGAGAATGTAGGGGAAGCTATAGGCGTTGCCCTGCAGCAGCGTGCCCATCAGCCGATACCACGCAACCTGGAGCGCGACCGCCAGCATGCCCGAGGCGAAGACGAGAACGCACCAGTTCCGCACGGTGCGGCCGTCCGAGGTGCCGCCCAGGGTGAGCACGGTCTCGGTCTCCTCGGTGCGGCCGGCGCGATGGGCGCTTGCCGCGATCAGCGCGCCGAGGCCGACGGCGACGTTGCACGCCGCTCCCCACAGTACTGCCGGCCAATACCCGAAGCTCCCGATCAGCCAGAGCCCGGCGACGAGCGCGCCGACGCCGGCGCCGAGCGTGTTGATGCCATAGAGCACGGAGATGCGACCTGCCGCCTTGTCCAAGTCGGAGACCAGCGCGCGCGCCAGCAGTGGCAGCGACAGCCCCATCAGCACGGTCGGGACAAGCAGCGCGACGAAGGCGGCAATGAAAGTGAGCGCACGCGAGCGCGACAGCTCGATCAGCATGCCGAGAAGAACGTCATGGAAGATCGGGATCGACACGGCCGCATAGGCGCCGATCAGGATTTCGACGAGCGCGAAGAGAAGCAGCGCCTGGCGTTTCGTCAGACGGTCGGCGAAAAGCCCCGCGAGCAGGCTGCCGATACCGAGGCCGGCGAGAAAGGCGCTGACGACGAGCGAGGCCGAGACCGTATCCGATCCGCCAAACAGGCCGAGCAGGCGTTGCCAGACGGTCTGGTAGATCAGCGCGCTGAAGCCGGAGAGGAAGAAGAGAGCGGTGACGACGAGCCGGCTCGTCGCCGAAACCAGGGCCGATTGCACCGATCATCCCCCCAGGACTGACGCGGCCGATCCTACCGTCGCGGTCGCGTTGAACGCATGACAATGTCTGTTTATCTCAGCGGATCTGCATCCGCCCGATAGTGAGCTGGATCAGCTTCGTCGGCTTGACGGCGTCGGCGGCGAGCTTCTCCATCTGTTGACGGAGAGCTTCGACCGAGGCCTGGGTATAGCCCGAATTATTCGTGACGCGGGCTGTCTCGATGCTGCGGGTGTAGCATAACTCACTGATTTCGTTTAGGATTTGGTTGTCTAAGCCGGTCCTTCACGAGAG
>VGEN01000237.1 GCA_016869285.1 Alphaproteobacteria bacterium | reverse complement strand
CATTCTCCATTCGGCGTTCTTGGCCGAAAGGCCCAACCCAACGGCCCCACGGCCAAACCGATCGTTGATGCGATCGACGGCTTTCATTAATCCGTCGCTCTGGTTTGTTTGAGCGGTAAACAGGTTATGCACTACTGCCGGTTAGTCTGCGCCGAACCGGCGCTCGAAAGCTCGAGAGCAAGCTGATTGAGCACCGACGCCACACCACCGGGTCCGTAGGCATGAACGAGACGTGGCATCAGTTCCGTCATCAGCGCGGCGAGCAGCGTATCGTTGGGGATGCCGGCCCTGTCGCACCGTGCGACCACGGCGCGCACTTGTTCCAACGCTTCCGTGAAGCTTGGCGGCAGTTCGACGCCGGATGCGTCATCGACGGGTTCGAGCAGACCTTGCGCTGGAAGCATGAGCGGCATCTCAGCGTCCCTCAAAGCTGCGTCGGGTTCGGCGCATCGCCATAGACGGCCTTCGGATCGAAGGTCCGGGACGCCTCGGTGAAGGCGAGGCGGGCGGGCTTGCCAGACGGTCCCCGCAGTTCAACGGACCGGTAGAAGCAGGAGCGGTAGCCGACATGGCAGCTGGCGCCGCCGCCGCCGATCTGCACGCGCAGCCAGACAGCGTCCTGATCGTCGTCGATGCGCATCTCGACAACCGTCTGGACGAGGCCGCTGGTTGCGCCCTTGCGCCAGAGGCACTGACGGCTCCGGCTCCAGTAATGCCCCTCGCCGGTGGCGATCGTTTTCCGCAGAGCCTCGCCATTCATGTAGCCCAGCATCAGCACCTCGCCGCTGATGGCGTCGGTCGTGACGCAAGGGATGAGACCATCGCAATCGAACTTCGGGGCGAGCGCCAAGCCTTCCTCGACCTGCTCGACCGTGGTGCGGGTGGCGAAGGGAGAAGGGGCGGCCGCGCCTGCCTCGTCAGGACTCATGCGGGGCGCTCCTGGGGCTGCCGATCACCGACAGGAACTCCCGGCGGGTGGCAGCGTCGTCACGGAAGGAGCCCAGCAGACGGCTCGTCACCATGCTGACCCCCGGCTTGCGAATGCCGCGCGTGGTCATGCACTGGTGCGCCGCCTCGATGACGACTCCGACACCGCGCGGCTTCAGCACTTCTTGGATCGTGTCCGCGATCTGCGACGTCAGCGCTTCCTGAATCTGCATCCGCTTGGCGAACACCTCGACCAGGCGCGCAGGCTTGGAGATGCCGACAACCCGCCCAGACGGCAGATAGCCGATATGCACCTTACCGAGGATGGGCACGATGTGATGCTCGCAGTGCGATTCGAGGCGAATGTCGCGCAAGACGATCATTTCGTCATAGGCGGCGGTCTCCTCGAACGTCGTCGCAAGCAGCGCGACCGGGTCGTCGCGGTAGCCGGCGAAGAACTCCTCATAGGCGCGGACGACACGTTCGGGTGTCCCTTTCAGCCCCTCCCGATCAGGATCGTCGCCGGCCCACTCGATCAGCGTGCGGACGGCCGCTTCCGCCTCGGACGGACTGGGCCGGCGGCGCATAGTCGATGCGGAACGGACTGAGTTCTCCGGCCGGCTCCCGGCCACCGCTGTATCCATGTCGAACCCTTTCCTGCGGCCACGCCCGGCTTCCAAGGGCACTTGGCCCTTGTAATCAGTTAACGCAACGTTATAACACTGCATATCCTAAACGCAAGGAGGGATAAGGCCATGACGCTCCTGTCGATTCAGCCCCGGCCCTGCACCGATTCCAACTGTCGCGGGCAGCATGCGCCGGCTGAACGGGTTGCGCTGGCAATGTCCCTCTGCGGCGCGCGAGGGGCGCAGTTAACGACGCTCAGGCGGCAGATCCTGGAGCTGCTCTGGGAGAGTGGTCGACCGACGGGCGCTTACGAACTGATCGAAGCGCTGAAGCTTAGGGACTCCCGCCCGGTCGGGCCGCCCACCGTCTACCGGGCGCTCGAGTTCCTGATGTCCCAGGGTCTCGTCTCGAAGATCGAGAGCCGGAACGCTTACGTCCCCTGCACGCATCCGGAGCGTCGGCATGATTGTCTTTTCTTTATTTGTAGCAACTGCGGGGCATCGGTCGAGTTGGAAGACCCGCGGGTCGCACAGCTACTCGTCGAGGATGCCGCCGTCCTGGGGTTCCGCGTGACGCGACCCGTGGTCGAGGTGGAGGGCACCTGCGCAAGCTGCATCGCGGCTGGCGCGGCCTGAACGGGCGAGAGGGGCCCCATGGAAAGCTGGAATCTCGATGGATCTTCGCAGCGTCTGCCAATCTCGGTCCTGACCGGGTTCCTTGGCAGCGGCAAGACGACCGTGCTCAACCATCTGATCCAACAGCCCGCGCTGAGCCGGACACTCGTGCTCATCAACGAGTTCGGCGAGATCGGCCTCGACCATGATCTCGTGACGCACAGCAAGGATGACGTCGTCATCGAGATGTCGAGCGGCTGCCTCTGTTGCACCATCCGGGGCGACCTTGCCAAGACCTTGCGCGAGGCCCCTGGTCGGTTCGCGCGTGGCGGCAAGCTGTGGTTCGACCGGGTGATCATCGAGACGACCGGGCTCGCGGACCCGGCACCGATCCTCCACACGCTGATGACCGAGCCGTCCGTCGCGCGGCGCTATCGCCTGGACGGGGTAATCACCACGGTCGACGCCGTCAACGGCGGCGACACGCTTGATCGACAGATCGAGTCGGTGAAGCAGGCGGCCGTCGCCGACCGGTTGCTGATCACCAAGACAGACCTCGTCGATAACAAGGTGTCGCTCGGACTGCAGAACCGCCTGCGGGGCCTCAACCCTGCCGCACCGCAGATCATTGCGGAGAGCGGTATCGTTGATCCGGCAGTGCTGTTCGACGCCGGCCTTTACGATCCGCAGACCAAGACCCTGGACGTGCAGCGCTGGCTCAGGGCGGAAGCCTATGCCGTGCTGCACAGTCATGACCACGGACCGGCCGGCCACGGCCACACCCATCAACACAACGATGTCAATCGCCATGACGCGCACATCAAGGCGGTTTGCCTCACGATCGATGAGCCGATCCATGGCGATGCGCTCGATCTCTGGCTCGAAGCGCTCCTCCTGCTACGGGGCGCGGACTTTCTGCGCACCAAGGGGATCATCAATGTGGTCGATCTCGATGGACCGGTCGTCATTCACGGCGTCCAGCACATCTTCCACCCCGCGGTCATGCTGAAGGAATGGCCGAGTGAAGACCGTCGCTCCCGGATCGTCTTCATCACCCGCGACATCGACGAGTCCGTCCTCCGCGACACGCTCAAGATGTTCACCGATGCCACAGCCCAGCGGCCGGAGCTCCTACCCGTCGAGTTGGGCGACAGCGACATTGCCATGTTCGAGGTGCGTCCATGACGGACCTGTTGGCCCCGGTGCGTCGTCTCCGGTCAGGAAAAGCCCGCCATGCCGTTGTTTGAACCCGACAGCATTCGCGCGCTTGTCGGCGATTGCGCCGTTGGCGAACACACGCTCGATCTGCGGGGTGTCTCCGTGCAGCACGCCCGGATGGCGATCTCCCAGATGCTGGAGCGTCGGCATTTAGGTGATCCGACAAGCGTGGTGATCCGCATCGATCCGGCTACCGCGACCAGTGGAGAGACCCTTTTCCTTCCGGTAGGCCGGCAGCTCCTCGACGTGCGCAAGCGCGGACTCGTCACCCGGTTTCATCCTCTGCCCGAGGCGGGCGGCGGCGGGTTCTATGTCGAGCTGCCAATCCGTCCCCGGCATGCGGAGGCGCGGGAATGACGCTGCGCCTGACCAACACGCTGAGCCGGGCGAAAGAGCTTTTCTCGCCGGCGAAGCCCGATCACGTCACGATGTATGTCTGCGGGCCGACCGTCTACAACTTCGCCCACATCGGCAATGCTCGCCCGGCGGTCGTCTTCGACGTTCTCTATCGTCTCCTGAAGCGGCGATTCGGGCGGGTCGTCTATGCCCGCAACTTCACGGATGTCGACGACAAAATCAATGCCGCCGCCCAGCAAGCCGGCCAGCCGATTTCGGCGATCGCCGAGCGCTACATCGAAGCTTATCATGCCGACATGGCCGCGCTCGGGGTCCTGACGCCGGACCTCGAGCCGCGCGTGACGGAGCATATCCCCGAGATCATCGGCATGGTGGAGGGGCTGATCGCGCGGGGCCACGCCTATGCGGTCGACGGGCATGTCCTGTTCGATGTGCGCTCCTTTCCGGCATACGGGGCCCTGTCTGGCCGTAATCGTGACGAGATGATCGCCGGTGCGAGGGTGGAAGTGGCCCCCTACAAGCGCGACCCGGCAGACTTCGTCCTCTGGAAGCCCTCGACACCGGACCTGCCGGGCTGGGAGACCCCCTGGGGCTGCGGGCGACCCGGATGGCATATCGAGTGCTCGGCGATGATCGAGCGGCATCTGGGGGCGTCGATCGACATCCATGGCGGCGGCCAGGACCCGATTTTTCCGCACCATGAGAACGAAATTGCCCAAGGCACCTGCGCCCATGATGGGGAGCTCTACTGCCGCTTCTGGGTCCACAACGGCTTCGTCACCGTTGAGGGGCGGAAAATGTCGAAGTCGCTCGGCAATGTGCTGCTTGTCCGCGATCTGCTGGGCGAGGCGCCAGGAGAGGCCATCCGCTTCGCGCTGCTGGGCGGGCACTATCGCCAGCCGCTCGACTGGACCGCGGACGGACTCGCTCAGGCGAAGCGCGGTCTCGATCGTCTATACGGCGTGCTCCGCGATCTTGGCGATGCTCCCGACGGGGCCTGCGTACCCGGCCTGTTCGATGCATTCGAGGCGGCTCTTCAGGACGATCTGAACTTCCCCGCAGCAATCGCCGAACTGTTCCGAATAGCGAAGGCAGCACGCCTGGCGACGACGGTGGCGGATCGTGCCGCATACAAGGCGGCATTGCGCGAAGCGGGCGGCTTGCTGGGCCTGCTGCAACAGGATCCCGCCGCGTGGTTCGGACAGCACAGAGGAGAAGTCGGAGACACAGCAAAAATTCAGCGTCTGGTTGAGGCACGGCTGGCCGCGCGATCAGCACGAGATTACGCAACCGCGGACAGGATCCGCGACGAACTCGCTGCCCTCGGCGTCGCTGTTCAGGATCGGGCCGATGGCGCGGCTTGGCAGAGAACCGGATAGGTCGATGTCGCTATGTCCCCACTGCCCTCAAACCATGTCAGTCATGAAAACGGGATTGCTGTCCAAATGATCCGCAGGAATCCACGCGGCGATCTCCCGGTCGTCCATGACAGCGCTTTCGTCGATCCAACGGCTATTCTCTGCGGTCGCGTGGTCATCCACGAGAACGTCTTCATTGGGCCGTACGCCGTGATCCGCGCAGACGAGGTCGATGCAAACGGTCACATGGAGCCCATCGTCATTGGCGCTCACTCGAACATCCAGGATGGCGTCGTCATCCATTCCAAATCGGGCGCGGCGGTCACGATAGGAGAGCGAACTTCGATTGCGCACCGCGCTATCGTGCACGGTCCCTGCACGGTGG
>VGEN01000236.1 GCA_016869285.1 Alphaproteobacteria bacterium | reverse complement strand
CCGGGACCGCCGCCCGCGCCTTCGACCTTGGGGCCGCGCGGACCACGACCGCCGCCGCCGCCACGACCGCCGCGGCCGGTACGGCCGGCACGCTCGGGCTTCGGCGAGGGTGCGCCTTCAGCCGGCTTCTCGGGAGTCTCGGGAGTATTGGCCATCGCCTATGAATCCTTCGCCGATCAGATCAGAACGAGAGCCCGGCTTCGCGGGCGGCATCGGCCAGCGCCTTGACGCGGCCGTGGTAGAGATAGCCGCCGCGATCGAAGACGACCTCCTTGACGCCGGCCTTGAGCGCGCGCTCGGCGAGCAGCTTGCCGACCGCGGTCGCCGCAGTCTTGTCGGCGCCGCTCTTGTGCTTGCCCTTGAAGTCCTTGTCGACCGACGAGGCCTGGGCAAGCGTGACGCCCTTCGCATCGTCGATCACCTGGGCATAGATGTGACGCTCCGAGCGGAATACGGTCAGCCGCACGCGGCCGCCCGAATTCTTGCGGATGCGATAGCGAACGCGCTCCTTGCGCCGCTCAAAAAGCGTGGCAGCCGTGGTCATGGCAGCGTCCCCTACTTCTTCTTGCCTTCCTTGCGGAGGATCGTCTCGGACTCGTACTTGATGCCCTTGCCCTTGTAGGGCTCAGGACCGCGGAACGAACGGATCTCGGCGGCAACCTGGCCGACCTTCTGGCGGTTGGCACCGGAGATGGTGAGCGCCGTCGGCTTCTCGGCCTTGACCGTGATGCCTTCCGGGATCGGATACTTGATCTCGTGGCTGAAGCCGAGCTGGAGGACCAGCTCCTTGCCCTGCACCGCGGCGCGATAGCCGACGCCGTTGATCTCGAGCGCCTTCGAATAGCCGTTGGCGACGCCGTTGACCATGTTGCGGACGAGGTTGCGGGTAGTGCCCCACATCATGCGGGCGCGCTTGGAGGCGCCGACCGGCTGCACCAGCACCTGGCCGTTCTCGACCTTGACGGTGACATCGGACGACAGACCCATGCTCAGCGAGCCGAGCTTCCCCTTGGCGGAGAGCTTCCCGGAGGAAACCTCGACATTGACGCCGGCCGGAATGGCGACCGGATTCTTGCCCACGCGCGACATTTGACTCTCCTTGCGCCCGGCCGGATCAGAACACCCGGCAGAGGACCTCGCCGCCGACATTGGCGGCTCGGGCCTCGACATCGGACATCACGCCTCTCGGCGTCGACAGGATCGAGATTCCGAGCCCGCCATAGATCTTCGGCAGGTCGGCGATCTTGGCATAGACGCGACGGCCCGGCTTCGAGATGCGGTCGATCTCTTTGATGACGGGAGCGCCGTCATGATACTTGAGCTCGATCGTCAACTCGGCGGCGCCGGCCTGCGGCTCGCCTGCCTTATAGTTGCGGATATAGCCCTCGCGCTTCAAGACGTCGAGGACGTTCACCCGAAGCTTGGAAGCGGGGCTCGTGATCGACGACTTGCCTGCCCGCTGTCCGTTGCGGATGCGGGTCAGCATATCGCCGAGCGGATCGGTCATCACCATGTCGGTTTACCTTCCTAGTCCCTACCAGCTCGACTTGACCATGCCGGGGATCTGCCCGTTGGACGCGAGCTCGCGGATCGCAATGCGCGACAGCTTGAACTTCCGGTAGAAAGCGCGCGGCCTTCCCGTCAGCTCGCAGCGATTGCGGATCCGTACCTTCGACGAATTGCGCGGCAGCTCGTTGAGCCTGATCTGAGCGGCGAAGCGCTCCTCCATCGGACGCGACTGGTCCTGGACGACCGCCTTCAGCTTGGAGCGCTTGGCCGCGAACTGCTTGGTCAGCTTGCGGCGCCGCTTGTTACGCTCGATCGCGCTAGTCTTTGCCATCTTTTCCTCCGACGATCCCTTACGGTTGGTTACGTTCAGATCGTCTAAGTCAGTTGTAGAAGGGCATGTCGAAGCCCTTGAGCAGGGCCTTGGCTTCCTTGTCCGTCCTTGCAGTCGTGCAGATGATGATGTCCATGCCGCGGATCTCATCGATCTTGTCGTAATCGATCTCGGGGAACACGATCTGCTCCTTGAGGCCGAGCGCGTAGTTGCCGCGACCGTCGAAGCTTCTGCCGTTGAGACCGCGGAAGTCGCGCACGCGCGGCAAGGCAATGGTGACCAGACGGTCGAGGAACTCGTACATGCGGTCCTGGCGCAGCGTCACCTTGACGCCGATCGCCTGATTCTCGCGCAGCTTGTAGACCGCGATCGACTTCTTCGACTTGGTGATCACCGGCTTCTGTCCGGCGATGCGGGTGAGCTCGTCGGCGGCGGCCTGGATCTTCTTCGAGTCGTTGACCGCCTCGCCGACGCCCATATTGATCACGATCTTGTCGAGGCGCGGCACCTGCATCGGGTTCTTGTAGCCGAACTCCTTGGTGAGCGCGGCGCGCACCTTCTCGTCGTACTGCTTCTTGAGCCGGGTCATGGCCATGGCTATCGGGTCCTCGTCACAGATCGATGGCTTCGCCGGACCGCTTGGCGAAGCGGACCTTGCGGCCGTCATCGAGAATACGGAAGCCGACGCGCGTCGCCTCGCCGCTCTTCGGGTCGATCAGCGCGACGTTGGAGATGTCGATCGACAGCTCCTTGTCGACGATACCGCCCGGGTTGCCGGGCGCCGGGCGCGAGTGGCGCTTGGCGACGTTGACGCCGGCGACGACGACGCGACGGGTCTCTCGGACGACGCGAAGAACCTCGCCCTTCTTTCCCTTGTCGCGGCCGGTGGTGACGACCACCTGGTCGCCCTTCCGGATCTTGAACTTCTCGGCCATGGCTTAGAGCACCTCCGGCGCCAGGCTTACGATCTTCATGAACTTCCTGGCGCGGAGCTCGCGCGTCACCGGGCCGAAGATGCGCGTGCCGATCGGCTCGCCATCCTTGTTGATCAGGACCGCGGCGTTGCGGTCGAAGCGGATGGCGCTGCCGTCGGGGCGGCGAATCTCCTTCGCCGTGCGCACGATCACCGCCTTGTGGACGTCACCCTTCTTCACGCGACCGCGCGGGATCGCCTCCTTGACCGAGACGACGATGATGTCACCGACCGAGGCGAAGCGGCGGCGCGAGCCGCCCAGCACCTTGATGCACATAACCCGACGCGCGCCGGAATTGTCGGCGACCTCGAGGTGGGATTCCTGCTGGATCATGGCTGGAGCTCCGCCTTCAGCCGGCCGATCCCGAGGCCAGGGCCTCGGAGATCACTTCCCAGCGCTTGGTCTTCGAGATCGGGCGGCACTCCCGGATCCGGACGAGGTCGCCCACCTTGCAGCGGTTCTCCTCGTCATGCGCATGGTACTTCTTCGAACGCGTAATGAATTTCTTGTAGAGCGGGTGCATGACGCGGCGCTCGACCACGACCGTGATGGTCTTGTCGGTCTTGTCGCTCACCACCCGACCCTGCAGGACTCGCCTGGGCATCTTCAGCTCCTCAACCGGCCTTCTTGGCCTTGGCGTGCATGACGGTCTTGATCCGTGCGATGTCGCGACGAACCACCCGCACGCGCGCAGTGTTCTCAAGCTGGCCGCTCGCCTTCTGGAAGCGCAGGTTGAACTGCTCCTTCTTCAGGTCGCCCAGCATCTGCTTAAGCTCGTCGGCGGACTTGGTCTGGAGATCCGAAGCATCCATGGCCCTAACCCTCCAGCCCGAGGCGCGCGACGAAGCGGGTCTTGATCGGCAGCTTCGCCGCCGCAAGCGCGAAGGCGCTCGAGGCGAGCTCGCGGCTCACGCCGTCGACCTCGAACAGGATCCGGCCCGGCTTCACGCGGCAGACCCAGTATTCGGGTGCGCCCTTGCCGGAACCCATGCGGACTTCGGCCGGCTTGGTCGAGACCGGCACGTCCGGGAAGATCCGGATCCAGAGGCGACCCGAGCGTTTCAGGTGGCGCGTGATCGCGCGGCGGGCCGCCTCGATCTGGCGGGCGGTCACACGCTCCGGCTCGACCGCCTTCAGGCCATAGGAGCCGAAGTTGAGCGCGGTTGCGCCCTTGGAAGCGCCCTTGATGCGGCCCTTATGGGCCTTTCGGTACTTGGTACGGGTAGGCGACATCATGACACGGCTTCTCCGCCGCGCGAGGTCGAGCGACCCATCTGCTGCTGCTGCTCGGCCAGGCGCTTGTCCTGCGCCATCGGGTCATGCGCCAGGATCTCGCCCTTGAACACCCACACCTTGACGCCGCAGGTGCCGTAGGTGGTCTTGGCGGTCGCCTGGCCGTAATCGACATCGGCGCGAAGCGTATGCAGCGGCACACGGCCTTCGCGATACCACTCCATCCGCGCGATCTCGGCGCCGCCGAGGCGACCCGAGCAGTTGATGCGGATACCGAGGGCACCGAGGCGCATCGCCGACTGCACCGCACGCTTCATCGCGCGGCGAAAGGCGACCCGGCGCTCGAGCTGCTGGGCGATGCCTTCGGCCACCAGCTTCGCCTCGATCTCGGGCTTGCGGATCTCGATGATGTTGAGCGCAACCTCGCCGCCGGTCATCTTGGCGAGATCGGCGCGCAGCTTTTCGATGTCGGCGCCCTTCTTGCCGATGACCACGCCCGGACGCGCCGAGTGGATGGTCACACGCGCCTTCTTCGCCGGCCGCTCGATCACCACACGGCTGCAGCCAGCCTGAGTCAGGCGGCCGTGCAGGTAGGTGCGGAGCTTCAGATCCTCGTGCAGGAGGTCGGCGTAATCCTTGGACGCGAACCAGCGCGAATCCCAGGTACGGTTGATGCCGACCCGGAGGCCGATCGGATTGACTTTCTGGCCCATTACGCCGCCTCCGCCTTCTCGCCGACCACGATGACGACGTGGCTGAACGGCTTCTGGATGCCGGAAGCGCGGCCGCGGGCCCGCGGGTGGAACCGCCGCATCACGAGACCTTTGCCCACACTGGCTTCCTTCACAAAAAGGCGATCGACGTCGAGCTGATGGTTGTTTTCGGCGTTGGCGATCGCGGATTGCAGCGCCTTGCGGACATGCTGGGCGACGCGGCGCTTGTTGACGGCAAGCTGCGAGAGCGCGGTCGAGGCGCTCAGGCCGCGGATCGACTCCGCCACCAGGTTCAGCTTGCGCGGGCTGGTGCGGAGGTTGCGCAGCACCGCCTTCGCCTCCGTCTCGGCCAGCCTGCGCTCGGTCTTCTTCTTGCTCATGGCGCTAAGCCCTCTTCGCCTTCTTGTCGCCGGTGTGGCCGTGGAAGGTGCGGGTTGGCGAGAACTCGCCGAACTTGTGGCCGACCATGTTCTCGGTGACCAGCACCGGGATGAACTTGTGGCCGTTGTAGACGCCGAAGGTCAGGCCGACGAACTGCGGCAGGATCGTCGACCGGCGGGCGAAGATCTTGATGACCTCGTTTCGGCCGGACGCGCGCGTCTTCTCGGCCTTCTTCAGCAGATAGCCGTCGACGAACGGGCCCTTCCAGACAGAGCGGGTCAAATCGACCTCCTTACTTCGCGTTCCGGCGGCGGACGATGAACTGGTCCGTCCGCTTGTTGTTGCGCGTCTTGGTGCCCTTGGTGCCCTTGCCCCAAGGCGTCACCGG
>VGEN01000235.1 GCA_016869285.1 Alphaproteobacteria bacterium | reverse complement strand
CGACCCGACAGTCCATCCGAGGAATAAACCAGGGCGCATGAAGGCCCCCCGCGGGGGACCTTCATGCCGTCAGCCGTGATGCATTTTTACTCCGGCCAGCCGATGCATTTTTACTCCGGCGTTGACAAACCCAGTCCTTGAACGGCGCGCCGTTCCTGAGCGCCCCGGGTTTGCGGGCCAGCACCGGCACGTAATGCCAGGGATCGTAGACGGTCTGGTTGCGCCCGAAGGCGCGCCGGTGCTCGCCCACCACCTCGCCGTCCTGGCGGATGACGATCCGATCGGCGTAGGCGTGGACTTCGACCGGCCGGCCGACCGCCTTTGCCATGACCGAGTACTTGTTGTTGTCGAAGCGCACCAGGCAGGTCTTCGACACCGAGACGGTCAGCGCATGAAATCCGTCGAAGCGGCCGGCATAGGGAACGAGCCTGGGCCGCTCCTGCTCGAAGGCCGACCAGACCGTCTCCTCGGCGAGCTCTGGATGCTTGTGCGCCTTGGCGAAGACCACGCACTGGTCGAGCAGCCAGGCGTTCATCTCCTCGAAGCTCTTGAACCGCAGCCGCGGCGTGAAGAAGCGCTGGCGGGCGAGCCCGACCTGGTTCTCGACCTGGCCCTTCTCCCAGCCCGCCGCCGGCGTGCACGCCGTGGGCTCGACCAGGTAATGGGCGCAGAGCTGCAGGAAGCGGCGGTTGTAGGCGCGGTCCTTGCCGACGAAGACGGTGTCGACCGCGGTCTTCATGTTGTCGTAAAGGCCGCGCCGGCAGGCGCCGCGGAAGAAGGCGAAGGCGCGGTCGTGGGCGTCGAACACCATCTCCTGGCTCTCGCGCGGATATGAGCGCATGAACGGCATGCGGCTGTGGCAGAGCCGCAGATGCGCCACCTTCACCGTGGTGGTCACCCCGTTCAGCACCACGATCTCGTGGCTCCAGTCGAGCTGGTACGCCTCGCCCGGCGCGAAGCTCAGCGGCACGAAGGCATCGGCCGATGCCGCCAGGTGCTCCCTGCGCCAGGTCCTGGCGTAGCGGCGAACCGCGTCGTAGCCACCCTCGTATCCCAGCGCCCGCAGGTCCTCGAAGATCCGGATGAGCGTCAGCCGCTCGCGCGCGGTCTTCGCCTCGTTCGAGGCCAGCCGACGGTCGAGCTCGTCCCGCCAGCGCCCCAGCCTCGGCAGCGGCTGCGCCCGGCGCTCGTACTCGAACGAGGTCGCCTCCGAGCGCAGCACCTTCCTGACTGTGTTCCGCGACACCCCGAGGTCGCGCACGATCTCCTTGATCGACCTGCCCTTGACGAAGAACTTGCGCCGGATCCGCGCAATCGTCTCCACGACCAGCATCCCCCTGCCACCCGTCTCTGTTCAGACGGGCAGCCTGCAACGGCCACAGGTCAGGGGGTCAAAATTGGACGCCGATCCCCCCGTTCAGGGGGTCAAAATTGCACGCCGAATAACAGAGATCCTCGACCGCGCGCAGCCAGACCTCGTGGATCCGTCCATTGCCGGCGACGTGCATCGCCGGATCCTCGAAGCCCCAGCACTTCACCGCGGGAAACCCCAGTAGGCTATAGGTGCGGCACTCCCTCAAGGGACAGTTCCACATGTCGGAGCGCTGCAGCTTGATGCGCAAGGCGGAGCTTTGCTCCGCCCCGCCGGCAGGTGTTCCGCGCAAGCGGAATACCGAGAGGCGACCGTCAGGCCCAGAGCAGCTGGCGATACCTGGTCGCCTCCTCGATGCGCTTCGGGCTCCGGAAGTCGCAATATGTGGCCTTGTTCGGAGCGAGCATCACCCAGGTCGCTTCCGGCTTGATGCCGAGCGCCGACGACACGCCGTCGATCGCTTCATCGGCCGTGGCGTCGACCCATTCGTCGCCGCCATCGGCGGTCTCGAGGCGGCGGAGCAGGGAGCGCGCCCTGGTTTCGATGCCTGAGAAGATGCTGTCGTCGCGGCCGTTCCTCGGCGCGTCGACATGCCAGAGCGCGACGAGCCGTCGGCCGTCAGGTGTTCGGCGCAGCCGAATACCGAGAGGCGATGCCGCGCTCGAAGCCGGCGTCTCGTTGGCCGTCAGGTGCTCCGCTTCAGCGGAGCACCGAGAGGCTTGAAGGTATAGATCCAGCCGGAGCTGGGCGATAGCGAAGGCGTGTTTCTCGTGAGCGTCGCGGGCGGCCGAAAGGGGAGGGCGACGATAGGAGAGGCACGAATCTCCATGCCAGACCGATCTCTGCGCATCGAGGATCTTGTGGTCCGCACCTGATGCGGCTTGTTCATCTCTCGAAGTCTGAAAGAGACTTCCTTTTTCTGCCAGCCGGCGCCTTCACAACCGGGTTGAGCGCCTGCTCCAGATCGCGATGCTCGAAGGCGCTTGCCATCGCGTCGATCTCCTTTCTCGGAATTCCGGTCCGCTGGGCTTCGACGCGCCAGCCGGAGACCGCGCCGGCCACCTTCGACACTGTCTCCGTTGCCATGTCCTCATCGACCAGGAACCTCTCGCGCACTTCGAGTGCCAGGTCGAGTGATGCCGCGTTGTCGCTTTCGGTGATCGAGGTCGTGAGTTCCCGGGCGCGGACCGTGACCGGAACCGGGTTGATGTCGTAGGCCGGCGCCAGCCGCCACCCTTCGGTGCCTTGATGAAGGAAGGCATGGTTCCTGAGATGATCGTCGACATTCGAGACGAGCACTGTGAAGACGATCCGGCGCCAAAGCTCGCGAAGGTCCAGCTCCGGAGCGGCACCGTTCATCCGGATCGCATCGGCGATCTCCAGATAGCTCCTTGGCTCGCCGTCCGCCGCCTCGAGCATGCTCATAGCCGACAGGAACGGAATGCGCCGGTCGCCGACGCGATCGAACCTCTTCGTGATGAGCACGTTCTTGCCTGCGATCTTCTTGAGCTCCGAAGCAGCAGTATCGAGTCCCGCCTTGCGCGCGAGCGATAGAACGACTGCCTCCCAGGCGGGTACGTCGAAGTCGTCCTGGCTGGCTTGCGGGAACTTCGCGATGGCGAGCGAACCGTCAACGAGCCTGACCGAGGCTTTCGGCCTTGCACCGCCGAGGGAGCTGCCGGGCCTGAGCAGGATCCGCAGGTCTTCGTCGGTTTCACGGTTCTCAGACAGGCGCATTGCCGCCTGGAGCAGCTTCGGTAGATCGATGAGGGGCGGCACACGTCTGCCGTCATCCGCGGCGAGATATGGGCCCTCGGGCTCCCTGGAAAAACGTAGGGCCCCCTGGCGTGTATGGTCATCGACGGCCAGAAGATAGTCGATCTCGTGCAAGGTTCGTGGTTTTCGGCCCTGGCTGCGGGCTTCGCGCTCCTCCTTCCGTCTGATGAGCATTCGGCCCCAGCGGTCGGGGGCCGAGTCGCTCAGCGCGCCGAAAAGCATCTGCCGCTCGCGCGTGTGGTGGCTACCGGCATCGACGCTCAGCGCCGGTTCGATTGCGAAATGTCGCGGATCGTCTCGCCAACCTTGATCGTACTCGAAGCTCGCGGACGCGCCGTGCGACCACAGTCGCCCGACGAGGATCGTTTTGCCCTCCAGTTCGACATGAACGAGGATCGGAGAGGCGCGCCCGGTCATGACGCAGCCTTTGGCGGAACACTTTTCGGCCGGCGGATGCGCTTCGGTCCGGAGTATTCCTCCGCGAGCTGGCCGACGCGATCGGTCGCGGGGTCGACGATCTCGCCGATCCTATCGGCCAAGCCAAGCGCGTGCAGGACGGCGGCGTAGTTGCCGATGGAGACGCCGGGATCACCCTTTTCGATCTTGCCAAGGGTCGTGCGCGTGATGAAGGCACGCTCGGCCACCAGTGCGGTCTGCAGCGATCGCCGAACGCGGGCGCGTCGGATGTCGTGTCCCAGCTTCTTCAGGGACCTCGCCACGGCAAGAGGGGTGGTTGCCGAGAGATTCTTGCGCATAATGTCTATTAAAATAGACACTGTATCTGATAATGTCAATGATATTAGACAATTCTGACCGCCTGGACGCGAGGTTCATGCCCCGATAGTCGTTCGGCCTCAGCCCCTCGGGCTTCCTCCCGAAATCAGTGATGTCGATCTCCGCCAGCCCAGCCTTCCTTGCCCGCGCCTCGATCTTCTCCATCTTGGCGCCCTCCCTGAGCCAGCCGACGCGGACGTCCTTCTCGCCGTAGCCGAGATCCTCGACCGCGCGCTGCCAGACCTCGTGGATCCGTCCATTGCCGGCGACGTGCATCGCCGGATCCTCGAAGCCCCAGCACTTCACCGCGGGAAACCCCAGCAGGCTATAGGTGCGGCACTCCCTCAAGGGACAGTTCCACATGTCGGAGCGCTGCAGCTTGATGCGCAAGGCGGAGCTTTGCTCCGCCCCGCCGGCAGGTGTTCCGCGCAAGCGGAATACCGAGAGGCGACCGTCAGGCCCAGAGCAGCTGGCGATACCTGGTCGCCTCCTCGATGCGCTTCGGGCTCCGGAAGTCGCAATATGTGGCCTTGTTCGGAGCGAGCATCACCCAGGTCGCTTCCGGCTTGATGCCGAGCGCCGACGACACGCCGTCGATCGCTTCATCGGCCGTGGCGTCGACCCATTCGGCGCCGCCGTCGGCAGTCTCGAGGATCCTGAGCCGGCTGCGCGCCTTCTGTCGCCGGCTTAGGTGGTCTCGTCGGCGCATGCAGGCCCATATCCCAGTCGCTTTCGAAAGTTTTCAGCCTTCCCTTGAGCTCTTCGAGCGTAGCCGGTTCGGCACCCAGCCACTTGTCTCAGAGATCTTCGGGGAGAACAGCCGGAATGCGCTCGGTGATCGTGCCGAGGTCGTGTCCCCGGGCGTGGTGTAGGAGGCCGGGGACACGACCTTTGGCAAACAGTGGGCGGCTTTGCCGCCTACTCAATCACCGGGAGGAGGGGAGCCATGGACAGGACCGATCGCGAAATCATCGACGGATACTTCGATCGACTGAGGGCAGCCGCGGTACCGCCGAGAGACGCGAAGCCGAGGCGCTGATTGTGCAACGGGCTGCGGCGATTCCAGGCGCGACCTACTACCTTGTCCAGGCGGCGGTGGTCTCCGAGCACGCCCTGATCGCCGCTCAGACTCGCGTCCAGGAACTCGAGCATGAGCTTTCGCGAAGCCGGGAGGGTTCATGGGCTCGCTTTTTGGAAGCCAGGCATCCCGGCCGCCCGCGCCGCTGTCTCCACCGGACGGCAGGCCGGGGTCGTTTTCGGCGCACCCCGCAGGCAGGCCCGCCGCGCCGGCGATGCAGGGAGCGCGGCCGAGCTTCCTTGCGGGCGCAATGCAGCGCGGCCGGAGTGGCGGGAGGCATGCTGCTGGGGAATGTAATCGGACAACTATTGGCGCCGGCGCCTGCCGCTGCGGCGGAAAGCGCTCAGGGTGCCGATGCCGGCAGTTCCTTCGACGACGATGAGATCTAGTACCCGCTTTCGCGGAGATCTGATTCATGATTCAACATTGGGATGATAGCCGATGCAGTGGTAGTCCGGCTGACGCCGGAGGAGCGCGCGGTGCTTGAGGCTCGGCTCCGTGCGCCGACGACGGAACAGCGGCAAGTGTTTCGGGCGCGGATTGTGCTACTGGCTGCCCAAGGACGCTCGACGCGGTCGA
>VGEN01000234.1 GCA_016869285.1 Alphaproteobacteria bacterium | reverse complement strand
GCGTCGTTCCCTGGCCAGGGAACACATGGCCAGGAGACTGCCCGGACGAACTGCGCTCGACCCTGCCGACCTCGGTATCATCATTCACATCGTTGGTTTCGATTTGGTTCATGCTCGACTTCATCATGAATGCCTCCGGTTGGACAAATCGGTGTCCAAAAAATCCGGGGGCAGCTCATGATGTCTTGCGGGTCATCCACGGCGGGTTGCCAGAGTTGCGAAGCAGGGATGCGGCGGGTGGGCTGGCGGAGCTGCGAGCGTGCTACGAGCCTTTCCGCGCCTTTCTCAATGACCCGCCGCACGGCAATCCGCTCGTGAACGCTTGCCTTCTCTACCCGGCGGCACAACCGCATTTCGCGGGTCGCCATTTTCTGGCATCGCGCTTCTGCTACGGGCCTCTCGGAGGTACGCCACTGATGGCCTGCGCCGCGGTATGGGCCGACCAAAATCGGGCCGGCTCCGAAGACCTTCGCGAGCCGTTGCAGTTCGAGACCGCCAAGGGCGTTGCGCACGTCAGGTTTTCGGTCGACGCACCGCAGTCGGGAACCGCAACCTGGATCGCTCCCGTGCCACGCGTGCTGCTTGCCGAACGGGTTTTCGAGGTTCCAAAGCGAGGCAGGAGCAAAGTCTCGATCGTGTCCGCCGGCCTGCCCTACATCGTCGTGGAGGACAGCGAACTCGATGTGTCGCTCAATGATATCAACCAAGTCGCGCAAGCGGCCATGGTACTGAGCAAAGCGGTTGGCCAGGAGAAACCGGCAGCAGCATTCGGAGTGGAGGAAGAGCACTCCCGGTATCTTGTGATGGTCATGAATTGCGAGAGCAAGGACGAAGTATCGGTTGTCTGGGTTTCGGACCGGGGCGAGTCGGCCCAATCGGCAGGCGGCACAGGTGCTCTTGCTGTCCTCGCCGCGCTCGAGGCGCGAGGACTGCGCCGACCCGGTCACACTGCTGCAATTCGCGCGCCGGGGGGCGCCTTCCAATGCCGGATCGATGACAGCTCCGCCGTTGTGACGGCAGCCACGCGGCTTGTGGCCCGGCATGAGTCCCTGGGTTCCCCGCTTTGAGCGATCAGACAGACGGGCCAACGCACCGTAGACTCGTATTTGGCGGATCGGCGATTAAATAAGCGGCCAATCGGCTGGCCAGCAGCGGAATGGTCAGGACAAGGAAAGTGCCCGCAGGCGGACGAGTGAGGCCAAATCTCAGCGCTTCGCCTGCTGGCCCATCAGCACGGCCGTGCTTCGGGACGGAGTCGAGGCGGTAGGCCGTGCGGCTTCCTCGGTGACGTAGACCCCAGCGCCGGAAAGACTCGTCGGGCGGGCCGCCCCGGATTGGCCGTAGTCGATGCGCATGCGGCTGCACATGATGTCGTAGATGCCGCGCCTCGCCTGCATGCCCCCGCTCGGCGTCAGATCCATGGTCGGCACCGCAACACCGAAGGTCGTCATCTGCACGCTGCCACTTTCGATCGTCGCGCCGGCTCCGTCCACAAAGGCATAGGCATAGGACCCGGTGGTCGGCGTGCAGGTGAACACGATGCGGTCGGCGAGACCGCCCGAGATGAGACGCCAGCTCCGGCTGATCGTTGCGCCGTCGAAATCGCGACTGTTGTCGGGGAAGGGCTCGCAGATCTCCTGATTGTAGGCGGCTCCCTCCCAAAGCCGGTCAAAGACTGCACGCGCCGCGAGCGACAGGCGCTTGCCCGGCGACATTGCGTTCTGGTTGGTGAGGCCGTGGTAATAAGTGAAGTCGTTGAACTGAAAGTGCGTCATCGCATACTGGACCGTGCCGTTGCCCCGCTGCTGCGAGACGGTGCCCGCGGCGCCGAGTGCCTGGCGGTCGTCACTGTGGCTCCGACAGAGATTCCCGCCGCTAGCGTTCCGACGTTGATGTAGTCCGTGGCGTAGATGCGGCCTCCATAGCTGTGGCTCAGGCGGATCGTATGCAGGTCCGCGCCGTTCGCATCGGCCATGATGTTCTGCGCTGTACCGGAATAGGCGGCGCGCACGCTCGTGCCGATCTGGAACTCGACGTCCCAGCCCGGATGACCGTCGAGCGCATGGCTCGATCCGTGTACGCCAAAGGGCCAGAGGCCCAGGATGTTGCGCGCCATATCGGCCTCGGCGACCGGCATCTCGAGGAACAGCCCCTCTTCCGAGGCGAAATCGAAGCGAGTGATCGCGATCTGCCGGCCGTTTGGCAGCGTCAAAAGCGCATTGGACTCGTCGCCGAAGAGGAGGCTGATACTGCCTACGTTCACCTCGACCGGGGTTGCCGCCTGCCAGTCACCGTCAAGCGTCTGACCACCGCCATATCGGACCCAGCTACCCTGGTAGAAGCGCTCGCTCACCATCGCGCCCATCGACAGATACCAAGTGGCGCTCCCTGCGGCGTCATACATCGCACCGGTGACCATCAAGGTGCCGTTCTGCTGCTCGATGCCGAAGCCGCGTCCCGGCTCGCTTGCGTTCCACCACCAGCCCGCCTGCGGTTGGAAGGAGCCTTGGCTTGAGGAGGGCGGAAGAGTGAAGCGCTCGATCGCAACGGTGTTACCATTCGGCAGTGTAAAATCCGCTGTCGTGTTGCCGGTGAACCGGATCTCGATCGGACCGACCGAGCCGAGAGATGACGGTGTCCGATGGTCGCCATCGAGGCTTTGCCCGCCGGTGAAGGCTACCAGCATGCCGCTGTAGTCTGTGTGGCAGCGCATCTCGCCCGATGAGATCTGCCAGTCGGCGCGGCCGTCAGCCGCATACCCGACAAGCGCGACGAACATCTGGTCCCCGTTCCGCTCGATAATGAGACCGCGGCCGGGCTCGCTTGGCGCCCACCACCACCCGCTCTCCGGTGAAATCGGATCGGCCAGCAGGCTCGCATCCGTGATCGTGATCGGCGCCGGACCGTCGGTGGCATGGAGGGGTGCATGGTGAGAGCGGTGAGCGTGGATCGCGCTGGCCTCGTGTGAAATGTCGAGGCTGTGGGTGGCGAAGAGCCGTCCTGCCATGAGAACGAGCCCAAAGCCTACGGCAAGCACGCTAAACCTCATGACACCCTCGGTGGCGTTGCTTGGTCCTTTCTAAGCAAGAAGGGCGCCGATGATGGGCTGCCTTCAAGACGAACGGCAACCTTTCGTATTGCTTTGGGAATCCTTGCCGAGGCTCCAGCCCGGGCATGGGTGTCCTTCGCCAAGCGATGCGGCAGATATTGCCGCGGAGTGGTTAATCTTGGATTACCCGGATGACTGTGACCTGGCATTTAATTTTGACCCCTATCGGCGTCCAAGCGTGACCCCAGTCGCAGGAAGAACTGGCGAAACGCCAGAGTGGCTTGACGCACTATGCGCGGGGTCAACCCTCGACGCCGATCCGGGGTCAAAGGCCATGCCGATTCACAGTCGGCGTACAGAAGCGCGTCGGCCATGACCCGCCCGATACAGGCGCCGCTTCCACACGGAAGCGCCCCGCAACAGCCTAGCCTTGAAACGTCGGGCGACGCTATCTCGCGACGATGCCGAGCCCGGCGAGCGCCGTCGTGATCGCCGCCCTCTGAGCCGCCGAGGCGACCGGCATGGGCGGGCGCGGGAGCATCGCAGGGACGCCCTGGAGATGCTGCGCGAACTTCGTGCAGGCCGGCAGGTTGTCCGCGACCATCGCGTTCCACAGCACGAGCAACTTCCGGTGCAGGTCGTGCGCGCGGGCGTGGTCGCCGGCCTTGACCGCATCCCACAGATCGACCGACGGCTTCGGGGCCGCGGCTAGGATCGCGGCGATCGAGCCGGCGGCACCCAGCGTGTACGAGGGGTACATCAGCGCGTCGATGGCCGAGAAGATCAGCTTGTCCTTCGGCGCCGTCAGCATCAGGTCGGCGAAGAGCTTGAGGTCGCCGGCGCTCTGTTTGACGCCGACGACCAGCGGCACTTCCGTCATGATGCGCACGAGCAGGGCCGGCGACAGATAGCTCCACGGCACGACGTTGTAGATGATGATCGGCACGCCGGCCTCGTCGGCCATCGTCCTGAAGTGGCGGACCATCGCGTCGTCGTCCGGCTTGAAGAGGTAGTGGACCGGCGTCACCTGCAGGGCCGCGACGCCGAGGTCGCGTACCGCCTTGCCGCGTCTGACCGCATCGCGCGTCGAATCGACGATGATGCCGGCGACGACGGGGACGCGGCCCGCGGCCGCATCGACGGTCGCCTGCATCAGATCACGATACTCGGCGACGTCGAGCGTGTGACCCTCGCCCGTCGATCCGCCGGCAGCGAGGCCGTGCGAACCGCACGTCACCAGGAAGTCGACCTGGGCCTTGACGGCGTCGAGCGACATCTCGCCGTCCTCGCGAAAGGGCGTGGTCATCGGCGGAATCACGCCGGACAGCTTCTTGGACATCGGCAGCTCCCTCGATCCCGGGATCATCGTCCGTTCCGGATCGCTGGAGTAGGCACCGGCCTATGGACCGACATTCCCCAGATGACCCCCTGGAACGGTGCAAACTCTAGCGGTCTGGCCGGTTCCGGTGAAGCCATGGGCGTGCAACCCCGTTTCCCCGCGGCTTCCGCCCTGTACGACCTCCCGAACGACGTTTGATCCATCGATTTGGCTCTTTCTCTCGTCATTCAGACGCACTTCTCCCGTGGTGACGACGCATTCGCCCCGTTCGGTCTTGCGCTGGGGCTGGTCGTCGTCGCAGTCCGTCGATCAGCCGCAGGATTTTCTCGAACAGTTCTCTCGGCACGGCGACCTCGGCCATCTGGAAGACGGCGTAGCGGGCGTGGCGCACGACCTTGGCCCCGATCTCCGCCAGCTTCTCCCGCAGGCTAGTCAGCGACCACTGCTCGACCCTGGCGGCGCTTGCGGTGCCAGCCATATTCGATCGCCGCCGGCCGCTCCGGCGGCGGCGCGCGGCCTTGCGTCATGCTCGCGAACCCCGCATCAGGCCCGCGATCGAAGGGCCGCCGCGTATCCTCGAATCTCAGGCTGATATCGCGCGTCCCGCACAGGCTGCACGCCAGCATGGCCTTGAGCTCACTCACCCACATGTCGGCGCCGAACCTCTCGAGGTCGAGCTCGATGCCGTTCGGCGCGCAGCCGCTCAGCTTGACCCGCTCGCTTGCCGGGTTCCGACAATAGACGAGGGCGATAGAGCGCCGCTCGATGTAGTGCCCAAGGCGCGTGTCCACGCAGACGAGCATAGCGGTGCCGAACAGGAAGGGAACAGGGCGACGCCTGCCGTGAGGGAAAGCGTGAGGGAATATCCCGCCGAAGTCGGCCCATTCGGGCGCATCGTGTTCCCCCGGGCTTTCGAGATATCAAGCCCTTAGATCCCGAGCCGGAAATTCCTAAACTGTTGGTCGGAGGTTCGAGTCCTCTCGGTGTCGCCAGCTCCCGCGCTCAACACGCCTCGCGCGGACCGACGAAGCGGAAATCGGCGAAGCCGGCGCGGGCCTCCTCGCCGGTATTGTCGGTGTCGCTCGCCAGTGCGAGGCCGGTCAGGCGCAGCGGCGCATGGCCGAAGGCGGCCCGAAAGTCGGCCGCGACGTCACGTCGCTCCTCGACCCAGCGGCCGGCGTCGGCGGCGCCCGAGCGGAGCACCAGCATGCGG
>VGEN01000233.1 GCA_016869285.1 Alphaproteobacteria bacterium | reverse complement strand
GTGCGCGAAGCCATCGAGGCGGCAGGCGCGACGCGCTTGTTCTTGCCTCCCTATAGCCCGGACTTCAACCCAATCGAGCAAGCCTTTGCCAAGCTGAAGGCCTATCTGCGAAAGGTGGCCGCACGAACCAAGGACGCCCTATGGCAGGCCATCGCTGACGCTCTCGACGCCTTCACACCACACGAATGCGCCAACTACTTTCGAAACTCAGGCTATGAACCAGAATGATCGGAAAATGCTCTAGCGGGTCACAAGTCCCAGCTCCGCCCCACGCGCTTCAGCCGCGCGATCAACGCGTCCTGCCCCCGCAGGTATTCCCACGACTTGTTCGGCGTGTAGCTGGGGATCTGTCCCGAGCGCACCAGCTCATCGAGATATCCCAGACTCGACGCATCGGGCATTCGCGTCGGGTAGAGCCGTCCGTCGAGGTGGTCGCATTCGTGCTGGACCGTCCGCGCCTGCTTGCCGGCGATGATTCGCGTCGTTTTGCGGCCGTCGAGATCGGTCGCGGTCAGGCGAATTCGTTTCCACCTTGTCGCCCGTCCCCGCATGCCCGGCATGGAAAGGCACCCCTCCCAATCGGTCCATGCCTCGTCGCCGACGGGCTCGAGCTCCGGGTTGACCAGGACGGTCATGCCGATCGGACCGTCGTCCGGCCAGCCGGTGATGCGCGCCGCAGAGGTGAAGTAGATCACGACACGGCGCGAGACGCCGATCTGCGGCGCCGCCAGCCCGCCGCCGCCGACGGCGTGTAGGCTGTCGATCATGTCGGCGACGAGCAGCGCCACGTCGTCTGCGGTCGAATCGGTGACCGGCGCTGCGACCTGCGACAGCACCGGGTCGCCTGCCCTTAAGATCGGTCGAACCGCCATGACGCACCTCCTTGCTAGACCGGCGCCGCGTCCTCAACATGGAGCTGCGCCTGCCGGCGGCCGTTCCAGGTGTCGAGCCGAAGCTTGCCGGCGATGTGAAGCGCGGCTCCCCGCGCCTGCAGCAATGCCGTCCCCAGGCCGTTCTCGAGCGAACGGAAGGCAACGCCGCGAACCCTGCCCCCATCGGCGCCAGCGAGCACGCAGGAGACGTGCTTTTCGCCGACGACATCCGCCTTCACGACCTTGGCGCTGGCGAGCGCAAAGCGCGGCTCGGCATTGCCGGCGCCGAACGGCCCGACCGACTGAACCATCTCGACCAGCTCCGGCGTCGCCGCACCGGGAGCAAGCGCGCCATCGAAGCCGAGGCTCTGCACCGGATCGATCGCGCTCAGCTCGGCCTTCATATGCTCACCGAGAAACTGCGCAAGCTCGGCCAACCGGTCGGCACTCACCGTAAACCCTGCTGCCATCGCATGGCCGCCGCCATTGATCAGCAGCCCCGCCTGGCGCGCAGCGATCACGGCCGGTCCGAGGGCGGCACCATGAATCGAACGGCCCGAGCCTTTGCCGATCCCCTGCTCGACCGAGACCACGCAGACCGGCCGGTTGAAATGGTCCTTAAGCCGGCTGGCGACGATGCCGATCACGCCTGCGTGCCATCCCTCCGAGCCGACCACCAAGACCGGTGCGTCGGACAACTCCGCTGCCCTTGCCATGGCTTTCTCCAGGACCTGAGCCTCGATCGCCTGGCGCTCGGCATTGAAGCGGTCGAGCTCGACCGCGATCGCCTTCGCTTCGCCGGCATCGTCGAGCGCGAGCAGCCGCGCACCGAGATCGGATCGGCCGACACGCCCGCCCGCATTGACCCGCGGTCCCAGCAGGTATCCAAGGTGATAGGCCTCGGGCTCCGTCTGCATACGCGCGACATCGGCGAGTGCGGCGAGCCCAGCATTGCCGCGCCGGCGCAGCACCTTGAGGCCCTGGGCGACCAGCGCACGGTTGACGCCGACAAGAGGCACCACGTCGCAGACCGTTCCGAGCGCCACGAGGTCGAGCCAGGCGAGCGGATCCGGCTCAGGCCTCGTCGAGAACCACCCGGCCTTGCGCAGCGCCCGATTGAGCGCGACCACCAGGAGGAAGGTGACTCCGACCGCCGCCAAGGTCCGGTGCGGGCTCGACTCATCCAGGCGGTTCGGGTTCACGACGGCAAAGGCCTCGGGCAGCGATGGCTCCGCCGTGTGATGGTCGATCACGAGCACGTCGAGCCCGGCCGCCTTCGCCTCCGACAGCGCATCGAAGGCGGTGGTGCCGCAGTCGACGGTGACGGCGACCGTGGCTCCCTCAGCCTTCAGCTTGCGTAGGGCCGGCGCGTTCGGGCCGTAGCCTTCGGCCATCCGGTCCGGAATGTAGACGCGCACCCTACCGCCGACCGCCGCGAGATGCCGGTGCAGCAGCGCCGACGAGGTGGCGCCGTCTACATCGTAGTCGCCGAAGATCGCGACCAGCTCGCCGCCACGTATCGCGCGCACCAGGCGATCCGCCGCCCTCTCCATGTCGATGAAATGACTCGGATCGGGAAGCCAGTCGCGCAGCGTGGGCTTAAGGAAGCGGTCGGCCGCGTCGGCATCGACCTGACGCGCAGCGAGCAGCCGGCCGATGAGCTCCGGCACGCCGAGACGCTGCGAGAGCTGCAGCGCGAGGCGATCATCGCCACTATGCCGGGCACGCCAGCGCCGCCCGGTGACCGAGCGTTCGACCCCGAGGAAGGGGCCGGTCACCGCATCAGCCTTTGGGGTCGGCGCTCGGCTTGCGGACGAGGTCGTGCTCAGCCTCGATCGTGCGCACCGTGCCGGTCTTCGAGCGCATCACCAGCGAGCTGGTCAGCACCGAATTGCCGACGCGGCGCACGCCGCGGACCATCGAGCCGTCGGTGACGCCGGTCGCCGCGAACATGACATCGCCCTTGGCAAGGTCGAGCATGCCGTATTTGCGGTTGAGATCCTTGATGCCGAGCTTGACGGCGCGGCCTTTCTCGTCGTCGTCGCGGAAGAGCAACCGGCCTTGCATCTGCCCGCCGATGCAGCGGAGCGCCGCTGCGGCGAGCACGCCCTCGGGCGCACCGCCGGAGCCCATATAGATGTCGACGCCGGATGAAGGCTTCGAGGTGGCGATCACGCCGGAAACGTCGCCGTCCGAGATCAGCATGATCCGCGCGCCGGACTCGCGCGTCTTGGCGATCAGCTCGGCATGGCGCGGCCGGTCGAGAATGCAAGCGACGATGTCGCCGATATCGACCTTCTTCGCCTTGGCCAGCGCCTTCAGGTTCTTCGCCGGCCCCTCGTCGAGATCGACGACGCCCTCAGGCAGGCCGCCGCCGACGGCGATCTTGTCCATATAGACGTCCGGCGCGTTGAGGAAGCCGCCGTGATCGGCCATAGCGATGACCGCAAGCGCGTTCGGCGCCCCCTTGGCGGTGATCGTCGTGCCTTCCAGCGGATCGAGCGCGATGTCGATCTTCGGCCCACCGCGGCCGACCTTCTCGCCGATATAGAGCATCGGCGCCTCGTCGCGCTCGCCCTCGCCGATCACCACCGTGCCGTCGATCGCAAGGCTGTTCAGCGCGGTACGCATGGCATCCACCGCCGCCTGGTCCGCCGCCTTCTCGTTGCCGCGTCCCATCCAGGCGGAGGCCGCCAGCGCCGCCGCCTCGGTCACGCGCACAGCCTCGAGCGCGAGGTTGCGGTCCATCGCGGACTCCGTCGCAGCGGCTTTGGCCATGGCTTCCTCCCGGATTTCGTTCGTTAGAGAGACTCAATACGGATCATGCGCGGCGGCTCGGTCACGCTCTTCAGCGTCTCGATGCGGCCGAGCGCCCGGCGCATCGCCGCTTCCTCGGCGTCGTGCGTGGTCAGCACCAGCGGCACGGCCTCGTCCGGCGAGCGGGCACGCTGCAACACGGCCTCGAGCGAGACGCGCTCGTCGCGAAGCGCAGCGGCGATGTCGGCGACGACGCCCGGCTGATCGACGACCATGAAGCGCACATAGTAGGGACCGACATGACGCTCCATCGCCGCTGTCGGCTCGGAAGCGAGATCGGCGGCCGGAATGCCGAAGGTCGGCGTCAAGCGACCGCGTGCGATGTCGACAAGATCGGAGACGACGGCAGATGCCGTCGGGCCGGCGCCGGCACCGCGACCTTCGAACACCGTCTGGCCGACGAAATCGCCCTCGGCGACGACGGCGTTGAACACGCCCTCGACATGCGCGATCGGCGTCTCCAGCGGCACCATGCAGGGATGCACGCGCTGCTCGACGCCGTGATCGGTCTGGCGCGCAATGCCGAGCAGCTTGATGCGGTAGCCGAGCTCGGCCGCATATTCGATGTCGAGCGCCGATACGTGGCGGATGCCCTCGACATGCACGCCGGGGAAGTCGACGGCGCGGCCGAAAGCGAGGGACGTCAGCACCGCGAGCTTGTGCGCCGCATCGATGCCGTCGATGTCGAAGGACGGATCGGCTTCGGCGTAGCCGAGCTTCTGCGCCTCGGCCAGCACGTCGCCGAAAGCGCGGCCGGTCTTGCGCATCGTCGTCAGGATGTAGTTGCAGGTGCCGTTGAGGATGCCGTAGAGGCGGCTGATCCGGTTCGCCGCCAGCCCTTCGCGCAGCGCCTTGACGATCGGGATGCCACCGGCGACCGAGGCTTCGAAGGCAAGCGTCAGGCCCTTGGCCTCGGCCCCCCGCGCCAGCGTCGTGCCATGCGTGGCGAGCAGCGCCTTGTTGGCGGTGACGACATGGCGTCCCTTTGCAAGGGCCGCCTCGACCACACGCCTGGCCGCGCCGTCCGCACCGCCGATCAGCTCGACGACGACATCGGCATCGGCTTCGCTGGCGAGCGCGACCGGATCGTCGAACCAGCGCACGCCTGAAAGATCGATGCCGCGATCCTTACCCCTTGTTCGCGCCGAGACCGCGGTCACTTGGATCGAGCGCCCGGCGCGGCTGAGCAGCAGCTCGCGTTGCTCATGCAGGAGCTTGACGGTGCCAGCGCCGACCGTTCCGAGGCCGGCAATAGCGATCTTGAGAGGCTTGGACATCGGCGTCTTCGGAGGAGCGGACGGGCGCGGTTGCGGGGGTCCCTAATAGCGGCGGCGGGGTGAAAAAGCGAGCCTGAACGCCGCCACGGCGCCCCGGGCCGAGCGCTACTCGATGAAGATCTCGGCACGCCGATTGGGCGCCTCGGCGGCAGCGCTGCCGGCAACCACCAGCGGCTCGGCATCGCCGACTGCCTCGACCTTGAGGCGCTCGGCGGGAATACCGTTCTTCATCAGCTCCTGGGCGACCGCGTTGGCGCGGTTGAGCGAGAGGCCAAACTCGGCGACTTCCTGCTTTGCGCCCTCGCCTCCATTGGCACGGCCGGCATGGCCGACGATGCGCACAAGACCGCGGATCTCGTTGGCCATCGCTGCGATGCGCGCCAGCATCTCGCGATCCGCATTGCCGAGCCGCGACGAGCCCTCGCCGAAACGAATCGTGGCGACCGGCTCTCCCATCCGGATTGTCGCCGGCGCAATGCCGGTCGAGCCGCCGACATAGGCAGCCTGAGACTTGGCTGGCTCGCGCGCCGTGTGCTGAAGGGCGCCGATGCGCCGCGGCTGGGCAGACGGCGGCAGAGGCGGTTCGGCAGCCGGCTGGCGAAGCTGGACCACCGATTCCGAACGCGCCAGCTGCTGGCGGTAGATCTGATCGACGCTGGCTGATTGTGCTGCAGCCTGCGGCGGGCGGGCCGGCGCAAGCACCGGCGCCGCCGGAGCCGCGGCGCGGGGAGCGGTCGCCGCCGGCGGCGGGG
>VGEN01000232.1 GCA_016869285.1 Alphaproteobacteria bacterium | reverse complement strand
CCAGCGAGATCGGTGAGCGTGTGGTAGTGTTCATCATGGCGTTGCTCTCCTTCGTGGATTCAGCACCCCGAGCCTAAAGGCTCAAGGCGGGCAACGCCTGTCCTCCTATTTCAACATCAACAGGGACATCCCCGTCGGCGACAACCATGGCTGGATAGCGCTTCTCGACCGACTCCTTCATCTCCAACCGCGCAATCCGGTACGGCCAAGCCTGCAGCGGGATGGCCGATCGCTCGGGATTGCTCCAGACGATGTAGAACGGGCCGGCCGTCAGGTCCTTGCCCTTGAGCTTGGGCCAGGGCTTGGTCGGATCCTCGACCGCCAGATAGGCGATTGCGCCGGCGGACCGGTCGTTCAGCACCGTGGCCAGCGGCAGCTGCGCGACGAAGCCGTCCGTCGCCGTCACTACCAGGATGTCGGCGCCGTCCATCGCCTCGCCCGCCAACATCAGGCTTAGCCGGATGCCGCGATAGGTCGCATCGCCGCCATAGGCGGCATCCTTCGCAATCTCGATCGTCTCCACATCCGGCCGCGCCAGCAGCGCCTCGGTGGTGTATTCCTTCGCCACGCCCTTGGTACCGACCATGGTCAGGGTGGCGGCGCCGGCCTGCGCTGCGACGAACACGCCGAGAAGCACCAAGAGAAGCGCCTGCATCGATCCTCCAAGAGGCGTCGCGCCGAAGGATAGCCGATCAGAATACGACGATCACCACGGTGCGGTCGTCGGCGCGGAGCCGGCCGATCGTGCCCTTGACCGAGGGGTAGCGGTCGATTTTCCCGGGATCGACGCGCTCGACCTCGGCGAATGCGGCTTCCCAGGCCGCGACATCGGGCGTGGCACCGGGCGCGAAATAGCCGTCGGTGAACAGCTCGACGCTGTGGATCTCCGCACGCGGACGATCGATCACGCGCACCAGCGACATCGGCACCTCGAAGCCGTCGAGCACGGCGTAGCTGAGCGGGCTCGCGGTGTTGTTCTGGAACTGCGTCTGCCCGCGCATGATGCCGCCTCCGATCAGCATCCTGAGATCCGCCTCCGGCACCTCTGGAAACCGGGCACGGCAGAGTTTCAGGCAGCGATCGCGGAGCGTGGCGAGTCCGCAGGCGTCGAGCCACGGCGCCATATCGGGATGGAGCCGCGCCGCTCCTTCGAAGGCACAGGCGCGGCCGAGCTTCGCCTGATCCTCGGGCGAGCCGCCCGCGGCCGCGATCACGCGGTAGGCCTCCTGGCGCAGGCTCGAGGTGACGAGGTCGAGGCCGGTGTCGTTGATCACGGTCTCGTCTCCGTTGATCCGAAGCCCGCTGTCGCCGACAAGGATGAAGCGGAGCCACGCCCCCTGCTCGACCGCGAGCGCCAGGGTCGCACCGAAGCGGCGGGTCGCATCCTTGTGCGCGATGTCGAGAATGCCGTGGGTCCGGTAGGCCGCGCGGATCGCGGCCGAGACATGTGCCACCAGACGTTCAGGATCGGCGGCCCGCTCGGCAGGATCGATCAGGAAGCCGGCAACGGCCGCCTGCACCGTGCGGCTCGCCATGCGGCCGGCGAGCGTGCCGTCATAGCGGTGGCCGGTGCGGTCGGTGACGCCGTCAATGACGGCGAAGCCGCGCCCGGGCAGCGCCAGGAAACGGTCCTCATTCGCCTCTGGATCGTCGAGGTTTTTCCCCTCGCTGAACGCCTCGATCCACATCCGTCCTCGCCTGAGAATTGCGACATCCGCCCGATTGTTCCAGTATCATGACACAAACAGGGATCTCGCAGGCGAGACAGGGAGAGACGACATGAGGACGTCACGGCTTCCGCTTCTGGCTCTGGCGATGACGCTGGCGATGGCCGCCTCGGCGGAAGCGCAGCAGCGCGTCAGCGTCTACACCGCGCACACCGCCAACATCGTCGAGCGGCTACTACCAGAATTCGAGAAGGCTACCGGCATGAAGGCCGATGTGGTCAAGGCCGGTTCGGGCGACATCATCAACCGCGTGCGCGCCGAGCGGGCCAACCCGAAGGCCGACGTGATCTGGTCGATCGGCGCCGAGCTGCTGGAGGCCAACAACGAGCTGCTCGAGGCCTATCAGCCGAAGGAGTTCGACAAGATCGCGGACGCCTTCAAGGGCACCGGCAACTGGCTGCCCTACACCGGCATCGTCAACGTCTTCATGGTCAACACCAAGAAGCTGAAGCCGGAGGAGTATCCGAAGACCTGGCTCGATCTCGCCAAGCCGCAATACAAGAACCAGATCTCGATGGCGGCCGCCGACAAGTCCGGCTCCTCCTATATGCAGCTCAACACCTTCCTGACCATCTACGGCGACGGCAACGACGGATGGGGCAAGTTCAAGTCGGTGTTCGGCAACCTCGCGCTCTCGAACAGCTCGGGCGCCGTGCCGCGCTTCGTCAATGACGGCGAGGCTGCGATCGGCCTCACCCTCGAGGACAACGCCTACCTGTTCGTCAAGGGCGGCGGCCCCGTCGTCATCGTCTATCCCGAGGACGGGACCTCGGCGATCGCCGATGGCATGGCGCTGGTCAAGGGCGCACCGAATGCCGCAGGCGGCAAGACCTTCATAGACTGGGCGCTGTCATCGGCGACCCAGGATCTCGTCGTCCAGGAGCTTGGCCGCCGGCCGATCCGTAAGGACGCGAAGCCCCTCGGCCAGCTCAAGGCGCTCGATCAGGTCAAGCTGATCAAGTACGACATCAAGAAGGCGGCGGACAAACGCCAGGAATACATGGACAAGTGGAACGACCTGGTGGCGTCGCGCTAGCCGCCGCAGGTCCGATCTAACAGGACCGGCAGCGCGTAAGGCGCTGCCGGTTTCGTTTGGGGGGAAGCGTGGCCCGCGTCGATCTCAGGCACATCGAGAAGGGTTATCCGGGCCTCAAGGCGCTCGACGACGTCAACCTCGCCATCGAGTCCGGCGAGTTCTTCACCCTCCTAGGCCCTTCGGGCTGCGGCAAAACCACCTTGCTGCGCACCATCGCCGGATTCATCCAGCACGATGCGGGCGAAGTGCTGGTCGCAGGCAGCCGCATCGACCAGATGCCGGCGCACAGGCGCAACATGGGCATGGTCTATCAGGACTATGCGATCTTCCCGCACCTCTCCGTCGCCGACAACGTCGCCTTCGGGCTGAAGACGCGCCGCCGTCCATCGGCCGAGATCGCCGATCGTGTGCAGCGCGCGCTCGAGCTCGTCCAGCTCGGCAATCACGGCAAGCGCCTGCCGCATGAGCTCTCCGGCGGCCAGCAGCAGCGTGTCGCCCTCGCCCGCGCCATGGTGATCAACCCGCAGATCCTGCTGATGGACGAGCCGCTATCCAACCTCGACGCCAAGCTCCGCGTCGAGCTGCGCGAGGACATCCGCGACCTGCAGCGCTCGCTCGCCATCACCACGATCTACGTCACCCATGACCAGGAAGAGGCGCTGGCGATCTCCGACCGCATCTGTGTCATGCAGTCGGGCCGCGTGCATCAGGTCGCAAGCCCGCAGAAGATCTATGCCGAGCCGGCGACGCTGTTCGTCGCCTCCTTCATCGGCGCCATGAACGTCATTCCGGTGGGCACGGCGGACGCATCGCTTTCGGCAACCGAGCTGCCGGAGAGGCTGCGTGCCCGCGCGCCGATGACGCTCGCGATCCGCCCCGAAGACATCGTCGTTGGCCAAGGCGCCAACGGCAACGCGCTCGCGCTCGACGGCACGGTGGAGAAGGTCACCTACGCCGGCCGCGAGGCCTACGCGCATGCTCGATGCGCCAGCGGGCTCCGCCTCCTTGCCCATCTCTACCGCCCGAGCGCGGGCCAGCTCGCGCTCGTCGGCGAAACCGTCCGGCTCCGCCTTCCGCTCGACCGGCTGCATGCCTTCGATGCGGCGGATGGCCGTCGCATCGAGTTGCCTGCATGATCGCCGGCCGGCGCTTCGACGTCTGGACTTCGGCGATGCTTCTCGGCTTCGCCTTCGTCGCGGTGCTGCTGGTCTGGCCGCTCTGGAGCATCCTCGCCGCCAGCTTCACCGACAACCGCACCGGCGTCTTTACGCTCAACAACTACGTCAGCGTGCTCACGCGCCCCCTCTATCAGACGGCGCTGATCAACAGCCTGATCGTCAGCCTCGGCGGCATGGCCGGGGCGCTGCTGCTCGGCGTGCCGCTGGCGATCCTGACCACGCGCTACCGCATCGCCGGGCGCGATCTGCTCGCCACGCTCTCGGTTCTGGCGCTGGTCTCGCCGCCCTTCATCGGCGCCTATGCCTGGATCATGATGCTGGGCCAGAACGGCTGGATGCGCCATGGGCTCGCCGCGATCGGCATCGAGCTGCCTTCGATCTACGGCTTCTTCGGCATCCTTCTCGTCTTCAGCCTGAAGTTCTTTCCGTTCGTCTACCTATTGACGGCGAGCAGCCTCAACACGATCAACGCCTCGGTCGAGGAAGCCGCCGAGGGCCTCGGCGCCAGCCCGCTCCGGCGGCTCTTCACCGTGACGCTCCCACTCGTCCTGCCGGCGCTGAGCTCGGCGGCGCTGCTCGTCTTCGTGCTGGCGCTGGCCGATTTCGGCACGCCCTCGATCGTCGGCGGCCGCGTGCGCGTGCTCGCCACCACCGCCTACAACCTCTTCACCAGCGAGATGGGGGGAAACCCCGGCCTCGCCTCGACCACGGCCATTGTGCTCATCGTGATCTCGATGGTGGTCGTCGCCCTCCAGCGCTGGGCCGTGCGCCGCCGCAATGTCGCCGGCGCCTTGCTCCGCCGGCCGCAGCCGCGCGTTCTAAAACCCTTCGCCTCGGCGGTCGCGCATCTCGTCTGCTATGCGATCGTGCTCGCGGCCTCGCTGCCCTCGCTTGTCGTCATCTATACCTCGCTGCGGAAGACCAGCGGCCCGGTTTTCCAGCCCGGCTTCGGCATCGAGAGCTACGCGCGCGTGATGCACGAGGTGCCTCATGTCATCGCTAACAGCTTCAGCTACTCGACGATCTCGGTGGCGATGATCGTGATCCTCGGCACGCTGATCGGCTATGTGCTGGCCCGCCGCGACAGCCCCGTCGCGGGCACCTTGGACAGCGCCTTGATGATTCCCTATATCGTGCCCGGCGTCGTCATGGGCGTCGGCTTCGTCGTCACCTTCAACGTACCGCCGCTGGAAATCACCGGCACCGCGACGATCCTGGTGCTGATGCTGATGATCCGCCGGCTCCCCTATTCGGTGCGGTCCAGCGCCTCGATCCTCAAGCAGATCAAGGGCAGCATCGAGGAGGCAGCGATCTCGCTCGGCGCCTCGCCGGCGCAGGCCTTCCTCAAGGTGACGATGCCGCTGATGCTGCCCGGCATCGTCGCCGGCGCCCTGATGAGCTTCATCACCGCGATCAACGAGCTGTCGAGCTCGCTGATTCTCTATGTCGGCCGCACCATGACGATGCCGGTGCGCATCTATCTCTCGGTGCTCGACGGCGAGTTCGGCACCGCGGCCGCGCTCTCGACCATCCTGCTGGTGACCAGCGGAGCCGCCGTCTACGCCGTCTTCCGCCTGACCGGCAGCAAGGAAAACGCTTTCGTCTGAGCGGCGATGCCGCCGTTCCGTCGTCGACCCGCGGTTCCGCGGCCGCGAGAACCAGACGAGCGTTTGTGTCATTGGCTACGATCACGCCGCCGACTGATCGCCAAACGGCACGAGATCGGCGCCAGGCGCGGCCTCTCCTGCAAGTTCTGGCCGCTCGGCGTGACGCCCACCTAG
>VGEN01000231.1 GCA_016869285.1 Alphaproteobacteria bacterium | reverse complement strand
AAGATGCGCGCCTTTGCCGGCGGCGTCGCCAAGACGGTTGGCGAGCGCCAGGTCCGGGTCGTCGTCTCGACGCCGACGGTCGACCGGGTCGGCGATGTGGTCGAGGTCGGCGGCATCGACCTCACCGAGTATCGCCGGAACCCCATCGTCCTTTGCCAGCACGATCACGACGAGCCGGTGGCGCGCTGCGTGGAGATCGAGGTCGTCTCAAGCCGCCTTGAGGCACTGGTCCAGTTTCCGCCGGTCGGCACCAGCACCAAGGCCGACGAGACCTACGGGCTGATCAAGGCGGGCGTCCTCAATGCGGTCAGCATCGGCTTCATCCCCAGGGAATGGTCGGACCTGAACGACAAGGATCCCTGGGGTGGGCGCCGGTACTCGGCAAGCGAGATGATCGAATTCAGCATCGTGTCGGTTCCGGCAAATCCGGACGCGCTCATCATCGAGCGGTCGGTCGGCGGAGTCTTCTCGGCGCATCACGAGCCTCAGCCGATGCCGGATAGCGCCGTCGTCGATACTTTCACTGTCGATGAGCAACGCGCCGGCGAGATCCGCGCGCTGGAGATCAGGTGGCTTGAAATCGCCGCCGGCTGACCGCCGGCACTGACGTTCCGCTGAGCAGGGAGCACGAGGCCGACCGCATCCCGCGGCGGCCCTTTCTATGTCGAAATGGAGACCTTGAATGAAGACCGTGCCGGAGATCCGCCAGGCGCTTGGCCTGGCCGTGGAGGCGATGAAGGCTGCCAGCAGCGCCATCGCCGAGACCAGGGCGGCAGCCCGCACCGCGGCCGAGCCTGACAAGCCGGCTGCCGAGGTCAAGGCCGCTGCAGCGAGCAAGGCTTACGACGATGCGCGCGCCGAGGCCGCCGACCTCGCCGAGGAGCTCAAGCGGGCGGAGGAGGCCGAGACGGTCGCGGCCAGGTCGGCAACGCCGCGCCAGACGCCGGAAGGCACGCTGGCCACAGTGCCGGCAAGTCCTAAGGGCGGCGATGAGGCCCGGAAGATGGCACCTGTGCGGCGCATGGTCGCCGACATGATGGTCGCGCATAGCCGAGGCCAGATCGATGCCGAGAAGTGGCTGATCCTGGCGTATGGCGAGGAAGCAGCCGCCGTGGTCAAGGCGACACACCAGCTGACAAGCTACGCGACCGGCGGCGCCTTGAGCCTGCCGGACTTCGCCGAGACCATCATCGAGGGCCTTGAGAACATGACGGTCGTCCGCCGCATGCAGCCTCAGGTGCTGTCGGTGCCGGGGGCGCTGATCATTCCGAGGGAGACCTCGGCGCCGTCGGGGTCGTGGCTGGGCGAGAACACCGCCGGCACGCCGGGCGTCTTCGGTTTCGGCGACATCAAGCTCGATCCCAAGCGCCTGGTGATCGAGAGCGTCATCAGCCGGCGACTGCTCGATGTCGCGGCCCGCGGTGGCGCGGCCGTCCGTAACCTCGAGGCCTATGTCGTCAAGCGCCTGAGAGAGAAGACCGCGGTCAACGAGGATGCGGGCTTCCTCAGGGGGGCGGGAACCGAGTTCGCCCCGCTCGGCATCCGCTACCAGGCGGTCGCCGGAAACGTCAACGCAATCTCCGGCACGACTGCGGCGCAGATCGAGGCAGATCTCCGCAGCCTGCCGCTCAAGCTCGAGACCGCCAACATCGTGGTGCAGGCCGGGTACTGGATCATGCCGCCTCGGACCAAGGCGCACCTGGCGACGCTCCGCGATGCGATCGGCGCCCGGATCTACGAGAGCATCGACGAGAACGGCACGCTGCTGGGCTATCCGATCCTGACCACCAACCAGATCCCGACCAATCTCGGCGGCGGCACCGAGACCGAGATCTCCTTCGTCAACGGTCCCAGCATCATCGTCGGCAACGGCAGCGACGCCGAGGTCCGTGTCTCGATCGAGGGCTCCTACCAGTCGGGCGCTGAGCATTACTCGCTGGTGCAGCGGAACGAGATCCTGATCCACATGGAGCTCTACGCCGACTGCAAGCTCGAGCGCACCGAGGCCATGGCCGTCCTCACCGGCGTCACCTACTGAGCGGAGAAACTCACCATGCACGCTTCCATGAACGATGCCGTGGCCCGGATTGCGGCGCGCTATGCGACCGAAGGGGTCGACATCGTCGCCGGCGGGGCCGGCGACAACACCGAGGTCGACCGCGCCTATGTCGACCGGCGGGGGTTTGCCTCGCTTAAGGCGGTGATCGCCTATACCGCGACGCTCCAGGCCGGCGAGACCCTCAAGATCGCCGCCAACCTCCAGGATGACGCCGACGGCGCCGGGGTGGGGACGGACTTCGGCGATGCTCTGGCATCGGCCACGGTCGCCACGGGACCCGGCGGCGGCGGCACCCGGACTGGGGTGATCGAGCTCGATTTCGACCTCTCCGGGGCCAATCGTTACACCCGGCTGCAGTTCACGCCCAATCTCTCTGCGTCTGGAACGGATGTCGCCGAGCTGAGCGCCGTCTACATCCTCGCCGGCGCCACCGACGATCCGGTGACGGCGAGCGTCGTCTAGCAGCGGGCCCCAAAACAGAAGGGCGGGGCGGAAACGTCCCGTTGTCTCTCATGCCGATCGTCGAATTTCAGCGGGGGCATACGCCCTACCGCGCAGGCGAGCGCGCCTGCTTCGATGCCAAGCAGGCCGAGTTCCTGCGCTCGCGCGGCATCGTCAGCATTATCCCCGCGCAGCCGTCGCTTTCATCCTTAAGGGACGTGACGGTCACCAGGCCGCTCCGGCGCGCGGTGACCAAGGACAACCCTGAGAGGTCCTGACACCGATGCCCCGCCTGACCGTTGGGACGCCCTCGACGACGAAGGCGCTGGTGAGTCTGGCCCGGGTCAAACGCGAACTCGGGATCACGACCTCCGGCGACGATGATGTCCTCGCGGAAAAGATCGCCGAAGCCTCGGCCGCCATCGTCGCCCATTGCCGGGTTGCGGCGGACCAGCGGGGACGGCGGACTTTTGCCGAGGAGGGGTGTTCGGTCGACTTCGACGCCGACGAGATGACGCGGTTTGATCGTGAGATCGCGCCGCTCATCCTGCCGTGGAGAATTCCGGTTGTTGCCATCGCAGGCATCGTCGAGAACGGTGTCACGCTGGCTCCCGCCGACTATCAGCTCGAGCCGATGTCGGCGCTGATCTGGCGGATGAGTGCCGGGGTGCGAACGAACTGGGCGACCTCATCGATCGTCGTCACCTATACCGCGGGCTGGGATCTGACGGGGAGCGAGCTGCCGTCGGATATTGCCGGCGCGGCGCTCGCGCTGGTCAAGTCGAGCTAGTTCGGTCGTCTCCGCGATCCATTGATCAAGTCCGAGGATGTCCCCGGCGTCGGCTCGACCCAGTGGTGGGTCGGCAGCACCGGTGGCGATAGCGGCTCGCTTCCCAAGGAAGTCGTCGACAGCCTTGCGCCCTATCGAGCCGCGATTACCTGAGGGGCGCCAAGCGAAGACCCTCTTTTGCTATCGAGGTGCCGATGTCGGCTCTTTCGCACATCAGCGCGCTCGATCGCGGGCTGGCAGCCAGGGGTGAGGACGTCATCCTCCGTCGCATCAGCGGCTCTGGTGCGAGTGCCACCAGTGTCGATGTGACCTGCCGTGCGGTCGTCCGTGGATATCGCCCGGAGGAGCTCGTCGGCGGCATCGCTCAGGGCGACAGCCAAGCGATCCTCTCGCCGAGCGAGATCCGCTCGTCCGGCTGGCCGGACATCGGCCCGTCGCCGTCGGGCACCGCGAGCCTGCCGAGAAAGGGCGACAAGCTGATCGTTCAGGGTCGCATGCGCACGATCGAGGCGGCGGCGCCGATCCTCATCGCCGGCGAGCTCGTCCGCATCGATCTGCAGGTCCGGGGCTGAAGATGGCGGCTTTCGAGATAGTCGAGCGTGAAATCCTTGCCCGGATCGACGCGTTCCAGGGTCCGCAGGCGTCAAGAGCCCTTGCTGCCCTGGCGGCGGAGAAGCGCGACGAGGTGATCGCAGCCGATGCACCGGGCCGGCCAGAGGTTACGACCTATGTTGACGGCCGCGAGGGGGCGGTGCTGGAGAGCGTGCGGCCGGATGGGACGATCCGGTTCGAGTTCAGCCGGGCCGACGCGGTTGCGCGCTTCATCTTCCAGACGCTGGTGATGCGCTCGCCCTATCGGCCCAAACGTCCCGGCGCCAGGCCGCCGACGCATTACCGCGACGAGCACCTGATCTTCATCGACGGGAGGGAGGTCGAGAAGCTTCCCGAGCGGATCGGGAGTTTCGCCGAGATCGTTTTCGTCAACATCCAGCCCTACGCCCGGAAAATCGAAAGCGGTCCCCGCAGCCGGTTCAGGGCGCGGTTGACCGATCGCCGTCCGGGGCAGTCATGGCAGGCGCCGAACGGGGTCTACGAGGTGACCGCGGCTCTGGCGAGGCGGCAGTTCGCTAACATTGCCGGGATCGGCTTCGAATACCGCGCCGTCATCGGCGGGGTGATGATCCACCCGATGTCAGGTGCCTCACACGCCCGATCGGGGACCGCCGCGGCCATGCATGCGAAGGGGCAGACCGACCGGCAGCATCGCTTCAAGGGCGGTTCTCTCGGCGGTGCCGGCAGCTTCGGCGGCCGCGCGCACAACTTTGCGCAGAACCGCTATCCCGCCATCGTCGTAACCCCGCCATGACGCCCGCCACCGTCCAGGCAATTAAGGACCGGGGTGCTGCCTTCACCTCGGCGCCGATCTACTGGCCGAATGAGACGTTCGAGCCGCCAGCCGACGCATCCGGCAATCCGCGCCCGTTCGTCTGGGCGGAGATCCGTGGACTTTCGAGCGAGATCCGCTCGATCGGCACGTCCGGTACCCATTGGCTCCGCGACCACGGCTTCATCCGCTTCCACGTCGAGGTTCCATCCGGCGAGGGCTCCGATCAGGCCTATGCGCTGGCGGAGACGCTGGCCGCCATCTACCGGATAGCCAGCGCCGGCGTGCAGACCCTGGCGCCGACGCCGGCCGAAGGGGGCGAGGGCAGCGATGACGGCAACTGGTTCGCCGTTTCCTTCGGCGTGCCGTTCTACCTCGACTATCAGGGATGACCCTCATGGCCAGCTACCGGGTGACCGCCGCCTTTACCGCCTTCCAGCGCGACTACAGGCGAGGCGAGGTCCTTACCGACGCGGATCTCGCCTGCTGGGAGCCCGACGAAGATCGCGACATGGCGATCGCCGGCCTCGTGAGCCAGGGCAAGATCGAGGTCGTCGATGCGGCCGATCCCGCCGGCAGGCTTCAGCAGGTCTGGGGTGGCTTTGAGCGGGTGAAGAAGAAGCCTGACTAAAACTGATCTCCAGCTGTCTGTATCCGAGTTCTACTTGAGGCTGACCAGCCGCGCTATGGCACACGATGAAAGCGGTTGATGATCAAAGCCAAGCACACGACGCGAGCTGAGCGGGTCCGATTGCCGACGCGGTTATCCTGCTCGCGATTGGCAGGCGGCGGCGATAGTCCGCGCCTATGCTGTGGCCCGAGTCTTTCTCGGCGAGGCCCTTCGCGTTCCTGCAACTGCCTGCGACCGCGATCGCAGCCTTAGCGGCATTCGGCGAGGCTTCGGACTTGTTCACCTGTGCCGGCGCCCTGGTGATCTTCGCCAGCGCAGAGTACATCATCTGACACGCCTCGTGGAGGTAGGCGGAAGCATAGGTTGAAGCGGATGACGAGAATCCGATTCGGATCCGCCCGCGATCTCTAACCGCCGTCCCCGTCGCTCGCGACTGAGCAGTTTGCC
>VGEN01000230.1 GCA_016869285.1 Alphaproteobacteria bacterium | reverse complement strand
GTTGCGCACGACCTCGAACTTGATCGGATCGATCTTCCGATCCTCGTGCAGGACTGCCGTCCGGGTCATGTGCAACTCCTCGTCCGAAGGGACGCCGATAGGTGACTACCCCAACAGAACCTTGGGCAGCCAGAGGGAGATCTGGGGATAGGCATGGATGATCACCAGCGCCGCCAGCATGACCATGAAGAACGGCGCGCTGCCGATCACGACCTCGCTGAACGGCCGGTTCTTGGCGATGCCGTGGATCACGTAGAGGTTGAGGCCGACCGGCGGCGTGATCAGCCCCACTTCCATGATGATGACGAAGGCGACGCCGAACCAGACCGGGTCGTAGCCCAGGGCGACGACAACGGGGAAGACCACGGGCAGGGTGATGATCATCATGGATATGCCGTCAAGGAAGCAGCCCAGTATGAAATACATTGTATAGATGGCGATCATCACCATCAGCGGCGATAGCTGCGCGTTCAGCACCATGTCGGCCAGGACACGGGGAATGCGGAGATTCGCCAGAACCACGCCGACCAGCATTGCTCCGACGATGATGAACATGATGAATGCGGTCGCCCGCGTCGCCTCCACCAGTGACAGCCAGACGATGTTCCAGGTGAGCCGCCGGAAAGCCGCGGCCATGACCATCGCGCCGGAAGCGCCGATCGCCGCCGCCTCGGTCGGCGTCGCCCACCCGGCATAGATGCTGCCAAGGACCACTAGCATCAGGCTAACGATCGGAAGCAGATCTACCGTTCCGACCAGCCGCTCTCGCCAGGACACGGGTACCTCTGTGGGAGCGAGCGACCGGTCGAGCGCCACCCGCACGGCGATGTAGATCATAAACATCCCGGTCAGCAGCAGCCCGGGGAAAACACCGGCCATGAACAGCCGGACGATCGAGGTTTCGGTGATCACCCCGTAGATGATGAAGGCGATGCTGGGGGGGATCAGCGGCCCGAGAACGCCGCCCGCCGCCAGCGAACCGGCGGCGAGCTTGCGGTCGTAGCCGCGCCTTTCCATCTCGGGCAGGGCCGCGGTTCCGATGGCCGCGCAGGTCGCGACGCTCGATCCGCATACCGCGGCGAACATGGCCGATGCGCCGATATTCGAATGCAGCAGGCCTCCCGGCAGGAGCTGCAGCCAACGCGAGAGGCCGCTGTACAGTTTGCCGCTGAGACCGGCGCGAAGAATGATCTCTCCCATGAAGATGAAGAGAGGGATGGCCGTGATCACGAAACTGTAGGTCAGATTGAAGCTGGTTCCGCCGATAGTCTGGGGCAAGGCGCCGCCGAGCAGCGTGTAATAGCCGATGAAGGCCGTGACCAGCAGCGCGAAGGCGATGTGCTGCCCCAGCAGCAGCAGGAGAACCAGCGGCACGGCCAGAAAGAGCATGGCTTCCACAGTGCTACCTCTCGGTGCCCGGCGCTTTTGAGTCGGAATGGACGACGGCGATCTGGCGGCACAGCAGCGCCGCCAGCACCAGCGTCAAGATGAGGAGTCCGATGGGCAGGGCCATTTGCGGGATGAAGAGCGGCGCGCTTAAGGACCCGAACGCATCGCGCCGGCCGTACTGGTACGAGCGCAGCGCCGTGGTCAATCCGTGCCAGGTGAAGAAGGCGGAGGCCGCGGTCGAAAGCGCCAGGGTGAACACTTCGAGCTGGTTGCGCAGGCGTTTCGGCAGCTTGTCGACCAGAAGGTCGATGCGGATGTGACTGCCGGCCAGCATGGCCTCGCCGAGGGAGAGGAAGATGAGGGCGACCATGAGATAGCCGACGATCTCGGACACCCAGATCAGAGACTCGTTGAACGCGCCGCGAAGCACGACTTCGGCGGTGATCATCAGGCACATCGCCAGCACTGTCAGCGCGGCAACGGCGCCCGAGCCGCGCGCGAGCACCACGACCAGGTCCCTGAGGTTTCGCCCGACCTTGAGCCATGTTTGCACGAGCGCAGTCCTTCGTTGGGTTCGGCTGTGCGTTGGGCGCACCGAACGGGACGGCCTCGCGCGTGCTTTCGGCCGTCCTGTTCGCGATGCGACTTCTAGCTGCCTGTCGGACTTAACGGATTAGCGAGGCGATGGAATGCAAAATTGCTCCCGTAACATACGAAGATCGAACCGCTTTACCTTGCGAGATTCCGCCTGTCACAAGATTCGACCTTCAACGCGGTCGGTCGGACAGGCTCCTAACCGGCCCGTCCGAGCGCCGCGAGCGAGCGCTTGAGCGCCTCCGGCCCGTACTTGGTCTGCTTTGCCCATTCATCCCAGACGGGGCGCAGCAGCTTCGTTACCGAGTCCTGGAACTCCTTAGAGGGCGGGACGAAGGTGATCCCCGCCTTGCCTACCAGGTCGGCGACGTTGATCTCTTCCTTCTCCCAGTTTGCCTCGATACGGTCGCCCGCGGCCTTGCACTCTTCGGTCAGGATCTTCTGGATGTCGGGCGGCAGCGACGCCCAGACTTTCTTGTTCATGATCCAGGAAATGCGGTTCGCCAGCGGCATGATGGTCATGAATTTCGTGGTGTCGCCGAAGCCGGCGGCGGTGCCGGAGCTCGGGCTGGTGATGGCGGCTTCGACGACACCCTGCAGCAGGGCCGCGGGCGTATCGCCCCAGGGGATCAGCTGGGGACGGGCGCCCAGCAGCTGGAAGGACCGAAGCAGCACGCCGCTGTGGACGCGGATCTTGAGACCCTTCATGTCCTCGATGGTCCGTACCGCCTTCTTGGAGAAAATCCCCGGCGGCGGGTTGAAGAACACCATGCCGATCTCGATCGCATCGCGTTCGTCGAGTGCCTGCCGGCGCAGCTCTTCCGTCGCCTTGGCGACCGTGATCGCGTCCTGGATGGTGAAGGCCAGCCCCGGCAGGTTGAAGATCTGGAGCAGCGGTTCGTCGCCCGCCGTCTTCGAATGGTCGAGCTCAGCCAGCGGCACCTGACCGGAACGAACGATGGTCAGCACGTCGGAATCCACCAGCCCCAGCTCGCCGAATTGATTCAGCGAGATGCTCACCTTGCCGCCGGTGCGTTCGAGCAAGCTCTTCCGGAAGGCTTCCTGCTCCGTGCGCACATGGTGGGGTGGATTCCAGATGAGCGGAACGTTCCACTTGTACTCCTGCGCTCGCGTCTCGACGGCATTGATGCCGATCAGGAACGCCGCTGTGGCGGCCAGAACCGTCAGGAATGAAATCCGTTTCACGATGGCAACCTCCCGTCAGGTGTTGTTTGCAAACGGTGGATGAGCCAATTTGCTGGTTCGAATTTCGTCCGATGATCTTTTTTTATAAAAAATAATTATACCATGCGGTCGAATTAGTCAAACATTAGGGCGCCTCGAATAATGCACTGTTGGCTCAGGACTAGGTCAGCGGCGAATTCTCGATGACCTATCTGCATCGCCACTACGGTATCGATACTGGAGAACTGGTCGCGGCTGTAAACGACGACGCGCTGGACTACGAGGAGTGAAGCGATGAGCGAAACCTACGATGCCGTCGTTGTCGGGGCCGGGATCAGCGGAACGGCGACCGCATATCACCTGAAGAAATTCGGGATGAAGCGCGTTCTCTTGATCGACCGGGAAGCCGGCGTGGCGCACGGGCCGACTCGAGAGAGTGCCGCCGTGGTCCGCATGCATTACTCCGAGCCGGTGTTAGTCCGCATGGCCATGGAAAGCCGGGACATGTTCAAGAACATGCGGGTTCTCCTCGGCAAGGACGGCGGCTTCAAAGAGAAGGGCTGGTTCATCGCGTTGCCTCCGAGCATGATGGAGGCGGCGCAACGCAATATCGACATGCAGCGTCACCTCGGATTGAAAACGGGTTTCCTGTCGGAGCGGGAGATCGCCGACAAGGCCCCATGGCTCAACACCGACGGCGTCGGCGGCGTGATCTACGAGCCGGAAAGCGGCTATGCCGACCCCGTGCAGACCACCGAGGCCTTCCACCACGCCTACGCCGATCTCGGCGGCGAGAGTCGGTTTCGGACCCCTTGTCGAAGTCTGGTTCGCTCGGGCGACCGCATTGCCGGCATCGTCCTGGACAACGGTTCGATTTCCGCGGGCTTCACAGTGAACGCCGCAGGGCCATGGTCGAAATACCTTGCCGCCACGGCGGGATTGGAGCTGCAACTAAGAGCCGTGCGCGAGCAGGACGCGATCTGGCAAGTGCGGCCCAACCGACCGATGCCGGAGTGCTCGTTCTCGACCGCCATCGAGGCCGCCTACTGCCGAGCTCTCGGCGACAGACGCTTCATCCTCGGCCTCGGTTATCCCAAGCCCTACCACGACGTCGATCCCTACAATTATAAGCGGACCATGGACGACGACTTTCGCATGGTGGCGTTCGAGAAGAACGTCAAGCGCGTTCCCAATTTGGAAGGCGCAAAATTTCTCGATGCTTATGCATCGCTGTACGACATCACGCCGGACTTCTATCCCTTCGTCGGCCCCCGTGCGGGGCTTGCGGGCTACGCCGACTACTGCGGCGGCAGTGGCCACGGCTTTAAAATCGCGCCGGCCATCGGCAAACACTTGGCCCAGTGGATCGTTGACGGTCGGACCGGCCATGAGTTCGCCGGCCTCAGCTACGACCGCTTGGCCAAAGGCAGTCTCTACGGCGGTCTCGGCGGCAATCGCGGCTGAGTTTTGCGACTTGAGGCTCGGAGCAAGCCTCAACCCGCCGCGACCACAAGAGGTTCCATTAAGCCGAAACGATCGGCAAAAGGATTCGAGACGGACGGGCGCCGTCGAGAAACAGCGTGTTCCTCGCTCTCTTGGAATGAGTGTGTCGACCCAAGGGTTCGCCGGTCCCGGGGTTGACGTCGAAACGCGGGAAATTGCTGCTGGCGACGTCGACGCGGATGCGGTGCCCGGCCTTGAACAGATTGGAGATCGGCGGCAACGGGATCGAAAATTCGTAGGCTTGCCCCGGACGCATCGGCTCTTCCTTGTCGAGTCCGTTGCGGAATCGCCCGCGTAGGATCGAGTCCGTCAAGTTCATGTGGAATCCCTCGGGATAGTCGTCTGTCGGGGGGTACACATCTAGCAATTTGACAGTGACGTCGGTATCCAACGCCGTCGACGAGACCCAAAGCTTGACCTCGACGGCTCCGGTGACTTCGATGTCCTCGGTCAACGGCGGCGTCTGGAACACGACCACGTCGGGACGAGCCGCCAACAACGGATAAGGCGGACGGCAGCCGACCAAATTGGCCCGCTCGCGCTGATGCATGGGCCCGTCCGGAACCATCGTCCGCATGCGTCCGCGCGGCAGCTCGGGTTGGCCGACGTGCCGGTGATGGTGGCGGCGGGCTGGTCGGAGACGCAGAAGCGCGCATATGTGCTGGCGGACAATAAGCTGGCGCTCAACGCCGGGTGGGATGCCGAGATGCTGCGCCTGGCGCTGGGCGAGCTGAGTGAGGCGGGCTTCGATCTGTCGCTGACCGGTTTCGGGGAAGATGAACTGGCCGGCATCCTGGTCGACGCGTCCGGCGGCCTTACCGATCCCGACGCGGTGCCGGAGCCGCCGGTCGATCCGGTCAGCCGTCCGGGCGATCTCTGGATCTGCGGCGAGCACCGGGTGCTGTGCGGCGATGCGACCGTGCTTAGCGATGTCGAGAAGGTGCTCGGCGGTGAGCTCGCCGACATGGCGTTTACCGATCCGCCCTACAACGTCAACTACGCCGATTCGGCCAAGGACAAGCTGCGCGGCAAGAACCGCGCAATCCTCAACGATGCGCTGGGCGAGAGCTTTGGTGCCTTCCTCTATGACGCCAGCGTCAATA
>VGEN01000229.1 GCA_016869285.1 Alphaproteobacteria bacterium | reverse complement strand
CGGCTCGCACAAGGAACGGCGCCTGTTCAAGCACTCTCGAACGACGCGAAGAACCTGACCTTGAACCAGGAGCTGCAGCCCGAGGAGTACGACGAGAAGGACGCGGTCGACCTCGTGCTCGATATCAGCCAGGTCTCACTGCACGACGTGTTCCTGGTGCACGGCTCGGAGGCGAACACCTCGCCCAAGCCGCGTCGCGGCATGACGCTCCGCTACATGCCGACGGACTCGGTGTTCGATCGCGAGCTCGCGCGCCGGCAGGCCGAGAAGAAGAAGCTCGCCGCCGGCCATACCGAACGCACCCTTTACCTCATGCGCGGAATCGATAAGAGTGGCCGCAACGATTTCCGCGTCAGGCTCTAGCTGCGGGGAACCGGCCATGCGTCTCAGCCGCGAGCAGATCGCCTTCTACCGAGAGAACGGCTACCTCTCCGGACCGCGCGTGCTCGACGACGCGCAGATCGAACGTCTACGGGCGCGGATCGCCGACATCCTCGACGGCCGCGTCCCCTTCCCCGGCCATCTGCTCGGCGAGACGGTGGAGAAGTCGAAAGCCAAGGGGCAGCTGCCGTCCTTCAAGCTTGTCAACATCTTCCGTCACGATCCGGTCTTCGCCGAGGTCCTGCACCACCCGGCGATCGCGAGCCTGGCTTCCGACCTGATGCCCGGACCGGTCCGCGTCTGGGAGGACCAGATGATCTACAAGCCGCCTTTCGACGAGCGGGCGGTGTTGGCCTGGCATCGGGACTATCCCTACTGGAACCAGGTCGGTCCGGCCGAGCTCGGCACCTGCTGGATTGCGCTCGACGACGCGACGGTCGAAAATGGCTGCATGCAGGTGATCCCAGGGAGCCACCGCTGGAGCCTAGACTATGCCCGCGAGGAGGTCGACGCGGTCGACCCCGACTGGCTGCTGAAGCATCCCGGAATTCCCACCGATGCCGACCGGACGCCGCATTACTGCGAGGTCAAGGCCGGGCACTGCCACTTCCACCACTGCCTGACCGTCCATGGCTCGCACGGCAACCGCACCGGCAATCCCCGGCGCAGCTACATCCTGCACCTGATGCCGGGAAACACGCGGCGCCTCGGCGATGCGTGGAACCCGCGCCAGGGCGACATCTCGACCGTGCCGATGGGCGCCGTGGTGCGCGGCCCGGAATATCCGGAGCTGCTGCCGGTCTGAGGCCCTAGGCCGCCGGCAACTTTTTCTCGAGCCGACGAAGCAACTCCGCCGCACGCGCTCGTTTCGCTGGATCGGCGTCGCGGGCGACGATCCGCTGCAGCACCGAGGCGGCGCGCGGATCCCCGGCCTCGCCAAGCTCGAAACCCAGCGCATCGCGCTTGTCGAACCAGGTGCGGTCGAAGGGCTTCGCTGTCAGCGGCAGCCGCTTCCAGTAGTACTTGAGCTCCTCCGACTTCCATCCGTCATAGACCTCTTCCCAGCTCAGCGGCTGGCCGTCCGGGTTGGCGTTGTCGAAGTTGAAGGGTTCGCTGACGCGCTGGAAGCGCACATCCATCGACATGCGCAGGCGGTCGCTGCGGTTCGGCACGCCCTTGTGCACGGTCATGCTGTGGAAGATCAGCACGTCTCCGACGCTGAACGGCCCGCTGACCCAGCGCCCTTCAAGCGGGTCCTTGATCTCGATGCCGCCGGCGCCGGCACCGATGTGGAAGTCGAACACGCCTTCGGTGTGCGACCCCGCCGCGACCTGAAGCGGCCCGGTCTCGATCGGGCAGTCGATCAGCGGGATCCAGGCGGTGAACACCTCCGTCGATCCTTGGACATTTGGGAAGTCCTGGTGCGCCTTTGTCGTGTACTCCTCGCGCGCCGGGAAGATATTGCGCATGAGAACGCGCGGATGCGGGAGGATCGCGCCGCCCAGCATCCGCTCGAACAGTCCGATCAGCCGCGGATGGTGCTTGAGCGCGTGATATCCCTCCAGCCGGTTGATGCGCCTGAGAGTCGTGAGATAGCTCGGGTCGGGATCGACGCAGAAGCCCGAGAGATCGGCGGCGGCTTCGGCCACCGGCCGGTCGGACTTCAGCCAGCCATCCGCCCGCGCAACCTCGCCGACCTCGCGCTGTACCTCAGCGACGTCGGACCTGGGCAGGATCCCGCGAAGGAAGAGATAACCGTCCCGCCGCATGCGCTCGGCAAGAGCCGCACTGTCGGCCATGAGCTCGGTCGAGTCGACGAACCGGTTCACGTCCTTACCTCATTTGCCGTCGTAGCCAAGCATCCATGGGACCCACAGCACGATCCCCGGAATATAGGTCATCGCGACGAGCTGGGCGACCATCAGCCAGACCCACAGCCAGCCCTCTCGGATGATCTCGCGCAGCTTGATCCCGGTCAGCCCGCTGATCACGAACAGCAGCACGCCATAGGGCGGGGTGACCAGCCCGATCATCATGTTGACGACGATGACCACGCCGAAATGCACGAGGTCGATGCCGAGCGCCTTCACCGTCGGCAGCAGCAGCGGCACGAGCACCAGAAGCATCACCGTCGCGTCGAGGAAGCAGCCGAGGATCAGGAAGACGATGTTGACCAGGAGCAGGAACTGCCATTGCGACAGTTCCATCGAGGTGAGCCATGCCGCGAGGTGGTCCGCCGTCCGCTCCCCGGCGATGATGTAGTTAAATACGAAGGCGCCGGCGATGATCAGGGCCACGACCGAGGATGAGCGCGCAGTCTCGACCAGCACGGTGACAAAGCGGCCGAGCGAAAGCGTCCTGTAGAACAGCGCTAACATGATGGCGTAGACGGAGGCGACCGCTGCTGCCTCGGTCGGGGTGAAGGCGCCGGAGTAGATGCCGCCAAGCATGACAACCGGCATCATCAAGGCAGGGAAGGCCCGGCCAGTGATGAGTGGAAACTCGCGAATCGGGATTTTCGCCTCGATCGGGAAGTTGCGGCGCTTGGCGATGGCGGCGATGCCGACCATCTGCAGCACCGCCATCAGCACGCCGGGAACCATGCCGCCTAAGAAGAGGTAGCCGACCGAGGTGTTGGACACCATCGCGTAGAGCACCATCGGGATCGACGGCGGGAAGATCGGCCCGATCACCGCCGACGCGGCGGTAATGGCGGCGGCGAAGCCCCGGGTGTAGCGGTTGTCCTTGACCATCATGTCGATGGTCAGCTTGCCGATGCCGGCCGCATCGGCGACGGCGCTGCCGCTCATGCCGGAAAACACCAGGCTGGTCAGCACGTTCACATGGGCGAGGCCGCCGCGGAGCCGGCCAACCAGGACGAGGCAGAAATCGAACAGCCGGTCGGTCACCGTCGTCACGTTCATGACGTTGGCGGCGAAGATGAAGAGCGGGACGGCGAGGAAGACGAAGTTCGTGTAGAGGCCCTGCAGGATCTGCTCGCCGGCGAGCCCGACGTCCTTGCCGGTCATCGCCAGGTAGAGCACGCCGCTGCCGATCATGGCGTAACCGATCGGCACGCGGATCGCGGCGGCCAGGAAGAAGGCGCCGAGCATCAGGAAGAGGGCGGCACTCATTGACGGCGGATCTTCTAGAGGTGATCGCGCCAGCGCCGGCCGAACAGCCCGACTAGCCGATTGAGGCCGAACAGGATCACGCCTGCGAGGAAGACGATGTAGCAGGAGAAGACCAGGTCGAAGCGGATGTCAAGGATCCAGGTCCGCTCGATCTTCATGAAGGTCACGTAGTCTAGGCTGGGCAGGAGTGAGGCAGCAAAGGATGCGACGACCGCGACGGTGCCGAGGATGGCAAGGATGCGGCGGCGCCCTTCCCCCACCTCCATGTAGATCAGGTCGAAGGCGACATGGTCGCGCTCGCGGAGCAGGAACGCAGCATTCCAGAACGTGATCCAGAGGAAGAGGATGAGGGTCAGTTCCAGCGTCCAGCCCGCCGGCTTTCCCATCACATAGCGCGAGAAGATCTGTATGACGAAGACGGTGAACAGCACCGAGAAAAGGGCCGCCGAGATCAGCTCGGCGGCCCGTTCGAGACAGCCCGCAAAACCCGGAGCACGCGGCCGTTCCGCGAGTCCGTAGTCGTCGGGAAGTCCAGCCACGGCCGGACGGTCAACGGCCGGTGGCGTTCACCTTGTCGAGCAAGCCTGCCGGCCAGTCCTTGGCGAATTCCGATGAGAGATAGGCCTTCTGGACCGCATTCCGGAACGCTTCCTTGTCGGGGATCGTGACGGTCTGACCCTTCGACTTGAAGAACTCGACCAGGACGCGCTCGTCGCGGATCTTGTTGAGGTCGTTGAACTCGGACGCCGCGCGCGCCGCTTCCCGCATCTTCTCCTTCTGGGTCGGGTTCAGCTTGTCCCATAGGATATTGGAGACGGCGATGAACACCGTGTCGATCATGTGGTCGGTCATCACAATCTGCTTTGTGACCTCGTAGAACTTCGCCTTCTCGTTGGTCGGCAGCGGATTGTCCTGGCCATCGATGGTGCCGGTCTGCAGGGCCAGATAGACCTCGTTGAAGGCAAGCGGCGTCGGCTCGCCGCCGAGCGCCTGGCCGAGGAACAGCCACTCCTTCGAGCCCGGCATGCGCAGCTTGAGACCCTTGAGATCCGCCGGCGTCCTCACATTTCGGACCTGCCTCAGGTTCAGCTGGCGCGTGCCGTTGTAGTAATAAGACAGCACCGTCATCTTCATGTTGGCGGAGATCTTGGAATACAGATCCTGGCCGATCGGGCCGGTGTAGACCGCCTTCTGATGCGCGAGATCACGCAGCAGATAGCCGGCGGTCAGCAGATTGTACTCAGGCACCAGCTTGACGACGTCCTGGATCGAGGGGGAGGCCATCTCGAGGTTGCCGCGCATCATCGCCGCCGGCTCGGTGCCCTGCTTGAAGAGGGTGCCGGAATGATGGACCTCGACGGCGAACTCGCCGGGCGCCGAACGCTCGAGCCATTCCTTGAACACGTACCACATCTCCATGTGGTAATCGCCGGGCACCGCGGCGGTGGAGATGCGCACCTGAAGCGGCGCCGCCTGGCTCGGGCCGGCGGCGAAGCCTGCGGCGAAGCCGAGCAGGATCGTCGCCGCCGCGAGCGCGAACGGCCTCAGGCGCGGCCTTGTCCGATTGTTGGGCATGGTGTTCCTCCGGGTTGTCTCTCATCGCGTCGACGTCTAACGGTCGACGTCCCTCGGTCGCACACGCGACCGGTTCTCAAATTCGTTGCACACGGGCGGGCAGAATTCCAGGCCTGTCGCCCGGATACGAAAGGAAGCGGAGCGGGCGCCGAGCGGGCGGTCGCTCCGCGCTCACTGCGTCGGCGGCGGCTTGGTCTGCACGCGCATGATCCGGTTGGTGCTGCTCTGGTGGATGAGCAGGTCGCCGTTCCTCGCCGGGCGCATGTGACGGATAATCCCGGCGAAGACCTCGCCGGAGGGGATCGGCCAGCTCTGGAAGCTCTGCGCCTTGGGATCGAAGCGCACCAGCATGTCAGGGCGCATGCCGGATTCGTTATACCAGACGACGCCGTCGACCACCGCGATCGCGTAGGGGTGCGAGTCGGGGCCGCTCGGCGAGTCCCACTCCCTGATCTCCCCGGTCTTCGGGTTGTAGCGGCCGATCTTTCCTTTTCCGGAGTTCACGTACCAGATCATCCCATCCTCGGCGATGTCGAGGCGGCGGACCGTCGTCCCGGGCGTCGGCAGCTTGACCTCGGTGAGGTCCATCGTCGCCGGATCGATCTTGGCGAGGCAGGCGGCGCCGTTGCACGCATACCAGGGGGCGCCTTCGGCATCGATCTTGATGCCGTAGGGCTTCGCCCCTGGCGTCTTGGTCCTGGCGAGCTTGACATC
>VGEN01000228.1 GCA_016869285.1 Alphaproteobacteria bacterium | reverse complement strand
GCGACGATGGCGAGGAACAGTCGAAGCAGCCCGGTCATCACGCTCGACGCTAGCGCGATTCAGCCGTGAGTCAACCGGTTGGAATTCTCGGTAAACACAGGAGAACGCCGCGGGTGATCGAGATCGTCGGCGGCGTGCTGGTCCGGGGCGGCGAGCTGCTGCTCGGCCGGCGGTCGCCGCATAAGCGCATCTGTCCCGACACCTGGGACGTGCTCGGCGGTCATCGCGAGAACGGCGAGCCTGTGCTCGCCAACGACGAGCACACCGAGCTCCGCTGGTTCGCGATCGAGGACGCGGCCTCCCCTCCCAACCTCGCGGCGGACGCGTACCGCGTATTGTTCCGCCGGCTCGCGGGCCATCGGCGCAGCGCGCCTTGACGCGCGCGCAGGAGTACCCTCTGATCTCGCGCGGGGATCGTGAGCAATGCGATCCCGCCAACCAGAGGGGATACGGAATGGATAGGATGGGGCGCGCGGCGTGGTTGATCTCGATGGTCGCGGCGGCGGCGCTTTTCGCCGGTTCCGCCGAGGCGCAGCAGCAGCACAAGTGGAAGGTCCAGGGCCTCTACGGCCCGAACACCGTCATTCACAAGGAGTTCGAGAAGTTCGCCGCGCGGGTCAAGGACGCGACCCGCAACACGGTGCAGATCGAGACGCTGCCGGTCGGCACCATCGTCTCGGCCGCCGATGCGGCCGATGCGGTCAAGTCGGGCTTGCTCGACGGCGCCGTCGGCACCGTGGCCTATCAGGGCGGCAAGGAGCCGGCCGCGGCGTTCTGGGACCTGACGGCGGGCTACGACAACCCACTGCACTTGATCATGTGGTATCGCCAGGGCGGCGGCAGCGAGATCATGAACAAGATCGCGGCCCGCTGGGACGCGGTGTTCCTGGGTCCCGTGATCCTCGGGCTCGAGTCGATTCCGTCGAAGAAGCCGATCCGTTCGATCGCCGACTTCAAGGGCGTGAAGATGCGCTCGCCCGACGGCATCCCGGCCGAGATCTTCTCCAAGCTCGGCGCCGCCGTCTCGGTGATGCCCGGCACCGAGGTCTATACCGCTCTCGACACCGGCAAGATCGAGGCGACCGACTGGGGTACGCTCTCGGTCAATGACGAGGCCGGCTACAACCGGATCGCGCCCTATGCGATCTATCCCGGCATCCACTCGATGAACTCGCTCGACTTCCTGATCCGGAAGACGCGCTGGAACGCGCTGACCAACGAGCAGCGCGCGGCGATCACCGCCGCCGTCGAGGAATGGTCGCTCTCGACCTGGATGAGCCAGGAGCTCGAGGATCGCAAGGCCGCGGCCAAGCGCAGCCCCGACACGCTGGTCACCTGGGGCGAGAAGGAAAAGGGCGAGCTCCGCGCGGTCGCCCGCAGCGTCTGGGAGAGCTGGTCGACCAAGAGCCCGCTCGCGAAGGAGATCTACGAGAGCCAGGTCGCCTTCCTGAAGTCGCTCGGCAAGCTCTAGAACCCATAGCAGCGCCGTCCGCCCCGTCGGTCATCGAGCCGATCGGGCGGGCGGCGCTTTCCTTGTCGGCGCGCGGAAACCCCCCAGGCGTGAAGGAATACAGATGACTGAAGCGGCGCATCCGCCCGGCATGCCGGTTGCGGTCGACACCACGCCCCGGAACGCGGTCGATCGGCTGACTTTCCACCTCGCCCGCATCGTCAGCTTCGCCTATGCGATCTCGATCGCGGTAACGATCTACGACGTGACCAGCGACGTGGTCTCGGTCCCGACGGTCTGGGTCTACGACGTCGTCACCACCGCGATCGCCGTCGCCTTCCTGATCGGGGGTTCCTACGCGCTGCAGCGGCGCGAGCACATCCAGATCACCGCGCTGTTCGACCGCTATCCCGAGCCGGTCAGGCGGATCTGCGATGCGGTCGGCTATGTCGGGACGCTGATCTACTTCTTCGCCTTCGCCTGGCTCGCTTGGCGCCTTGCCCATACCGCGGTGGTCGACTGGGAGGTCGGCGGCTCCGCCTGGGGCAAGCCGACGCCGGTCATCGTCAAGGTGACGATGTTCCTCGGCATCCTGCTGATGATCGCGCAGGGTCTCGCCAACCTGCGGATGATCCTGCGGGAGATCGGCCGGATACCGGCGCCGGTCTGGATCGCCATCGCCGTCTCCATTCTGTTCGCCCTCTATCTCGCCGCCATGCTCGGCAGCGAGGACCAGCTCCAGTCCTTTGGCCAGCGCTTCGCCAACGAGGACGGCCTCTCGCCGATCCATCCGCTCGACTGGATGTGGAACAGCCAGTTCGACCCGTCGATCCAGACGATCTCGCTGCTGATGCTTGCCTGCTTCATCGTGCTGATCATCGGCCTCGGCATGCCGATCGGCTTCGCCACCGGCCTGATCGCGGTGATCTTCTGCGTCGTTTTCCGCGACATCGACGCGCTGTCGATCATCACGTTCCGCACCTACAGCTTCGTCAATTCCTACGTTCTGCTGTCGGTGCCGATGTTCCTGCTGATGGCGTCGATCCTCGACAAGTCCGGCGTGGCTCACGATCTCTACGACGCGCTCAAGATCTGGGCCGGCGGCGTTCCCGGCGGCGTCGGCGTGATGACCCTGATCGCCGCCTCGGTGATGGCGGCGATGACCGGCATCATCGGCGGCGAGATCATCCTCCTCGGACTTGTGGCACTGCCGCAGATGCTGCGGCTCGGCTACGACTCGAAGCTCGCCATCGGCATCGTCTGCGCCGGCGGCTCGCTCGGCGTGATGATCCCGCCGAGCCTGGTGCTGGTGTTCTACGGCCTCACCACCTCGACCTCGATCGGCGACCTGTTCCTCGCCTCGACCATTCCAGGGCTGCTGCTCGCGGCGATCTACATGATCTACGTGCTGATCCGCTGCGCGATCGATCCGAGCCTCGGGCCGCCGGCGCCGCCGGAAATCAGGAATATCCCGTTCTCGCAGAAGCTGGCGGCGCTGAAGAAGGTGGTCCTGCCGCTGTTCATCATCTTCTCGGTGCTGGGCAGCATCTATACCGGCCTCGCCTCGGTCAGCGAGGCGGCGGCGCTCGGCGTCGCCGGCGTCATCGTCTCGGCCGCCATCCGGCGCACGCTCTCGGTCCGCATGGTGACGGAGTCGATCTACACGACGATGTCGACCTGCGGCCTCCTGATCTGGCTTACCATCGGCGCCAACGCCATGGTCGGCGTCTACAACCTGCTCGGCGGCATCACCTACCTGAAGACGCTGATGACCGGGCTGCCGCTGCCGCCGATCGGCGTCGTGCTGGTGATGATGGCGATCCTGCTCATGCTCGGCTTCTTCATGGACTGGTTCTCCATCATGCTGCTGACCATGCCGATCTTCGCCCCGACGATCCAGGCGCTGGGCATGGACCTCATCTGGTTCGGTGTGTTGTTCAACATGAACATGCAGGTGGGATACCTGTCGCCTCCCTTCGGCCAGGCGGCGTTCTATCTGAAGTCGGTGACGCCGCCCGAGATATCCCTCGACCACATCTTCCGCTCGCTGGTTCCGTTCATCGGTCTTCAGATCATCGGCCTGCTGATCGTGCTTTTTTTCCCCGAAGTGGCGCTATGGCTGCCGAAGTTCGTGAAGTCGTTCGACTAGGCGGCTGGCCGCATCAGGATCGCCATCCGGCGCTTGCGCAGACGGTCCTGGACTGCGAGCCCCGCCTCCATGAAGTCGCCATCGGCGCGCGGCTCCGCCTCGAAGTGGCGATGGCGATCGTTGCCGCGGACCAGCGTCGCGGTGTCGTCGGCGCCGATGGTCTGGCGGACATGCGCGGGCACATAGCGGATGGCGAGCCCGATGCGCCGGTCGTCGGCGGTGTTGGGATCGGAGCCGTGCGCGATCTTGACATGGTGCAGCGACATCGATCCAGGCGTCAGCTCGATGTCGATGACCTTGGCTTCGTCCACCTCGACCTCGATCTCCTGACCGCGCGATAGCAAGTTGTTCGGGGCGAAGGTGTCCTTGTGGGCGGCGATGCCGCCCGCATGCGATCCCGGCAGCACGCGCATGCAGCCGCTCGCGCGTGTCGACGGCGACAGCGCCACCCAGGCGGTCAGCACGTCGTAGGGCTCGAGCCCCCAATAAGTCGCGTCCTGATGCCACGAGATGAAGGCCGGATCCTTGCTCTCCTTGATGAACAGCACCGACTCCCAGCACAGGATGTCGGGCCCGAGCAGGGATTCGACGCGATCGAGGATGCGAGGCGACCGCACGATCGTGTCGATGGTCGAGGAGTAGAGATGCGGCCGGTGGCGCAGCTCCTTCGGCAGCGGGCCGCCCAGCTTGCGCTCGAAGGTCTCGATCCGTCGGCGCGCCTCTGCTGTCTCGGTGGGGTTCAACGCCTCGTAGGGAAAGAGGTAGCCGTCACGCTCGTAGCGGGCGATCTCGGCGGGCGAAAGATGCTCGGTCATGATCGGATAGCCTCCGGTCGATTCAGCTCGGGTGAAAGCCCTCGGCCTAAGGTGACCTATATTGCTTGCCGGTGCTATGCGACGCTTCGGCGCTCCGGGCATCGTGGGGCTGGCGAGACCAGGCTCGCGAACGATGAGCACCGATCTGCGCTGGTCTGCTTCGACGAGGTCCGGCATTGCCGGATCTGGGTGGATCGTTCGCAAGCGACCGCGTTTCTTCTTGATGGACTCGGGCCACCTGCGCTCCCATATACGGCAGGATGTCCGCCGCGACCCTCTACTTCGACGCCTGGCTAAGGCCTCACCGCAGCCTGACCCGGCGCGGGATAGCCATGGTTCTCACCTTGGCCGCGGTGCCCAGCTTCATCTTGGGCGTGGCATTCCTCTTCATGGGCGCCTGGCCGGTGACGGGCTTCCTCGGCCTCGACGTCGTGCTGCTGTACGCAGCGTTCCGGCTCAACAACCGCGCGGCGCGGGAGAGCGAGCGGGTGCGCCTGTCCGACACCGAGCTCACCGTCGACCGCCACGCGATCGACGGGAAGGCGGAGCACTGGAGCTTCCAGCCCAACTGGCTTCGCGTTGACGTCGACGATCCGCCGAGGCCCGACAGCAAGCTTCTGCTCTCGACCCACGGGCGCAGCCTCGCGATCGGCCGGTTCCTGCCGCCGGCCGAGCGGGTCGAGGTCGCTGACGCTCTCCGAGCCGCGCTCAGGCGCTGGCGGGGGCCGCGAGCTTGAGGATCGCCCCGACCTCGATGTCGGCGCGCAGCATGCCATTGCCGTCTGGGACCAGCGGAATGCCGGCGGCGCCGATCAGCTTCGCGATCGCCCTGTTGTCGTCGCCGAACAGCGCCCGGAACTTCCGGATCGCGACCGCGTAGGCCCAGCGCGCAAGCTCGGTCATCAGCACCGGCGCTACGCCGCGGCGCTGCCAGTCGTCCAGGACCGTGACTGCGATCTCGGCCGTGTCCGGTTCGTCCTCGAGGCGGACGCAGCGCGCGAGACCGACCGGCTCGTCGTCGGCCGATGCGGCTACCGCGAGGTGGCGGCTGCCGTCGATCGCGGTCAGGTAGTCCAGCATCGGCCCGTCGAGCTTCTTCATCGGCATCAGGAACCGGCTCTGGCGGGAGGCCGGCTACAGCTGCTCGAAGCTCCTGGCGATGCAGGCGCGGTCGTCGGGGCTGACCGCGTGCAGCACGATCCGGGCGCCGTCGCGAAGACCGGCGGAGGCGGCGATGGGGGCGGCGAGATGGGACATCGGGGGGCTCGACGTCTCTTGGGAGTGAACTCTAGTACCCGGAATCACAATTGGCTGATACGTCGGTCTTTGAAGCGGCGTTGATGGACGTTTGTCTTGGTCCAGACGAACGGCTTGGCGTTCTGGTTGTAGGTTTGGATGAAAGCATCGATGTGCTCCCGGAGCTGCTTGATCGAGACGAAAGAGGTGCCGCG
>VGEN01000227.1 GCA_016869285.1 Alphaproteobacteria bacterium | reverse complement strand
CGGTATCTTGAGATTGACGTCTCCCGCCTTGGTCTGCAGCGTCCGATCGTAGCTGCCGGCTCGCCTGTCCTGCCGCGCTTCGCTGCGCTCATAGCGACCCGCACCGCACAGACGGTCGGCCTCAGACGCAAGGAGTGCATTCAGCGTCTCCTCGACCGTGCCGCGCACCATCTCTCCCAGATGATCCCTGATCCGAGCCTCGTCGATCTGGATCACCTGGCCCATCACAGTCTCACTGCTCATCGTTTGCTCCTTCACTCTAGAAGAAGCCGTCATTCCCGAAAGTGCGAAAGATTCTGTACGTTATCGGTGAAGGCGCTCTGCGCGCGCATCAATGCGATCATCGATTTTCCGCGCCCGTTCATCCGCACCAGCGGCTACTTTGGGCCAGATCGCCGCCGCCGCGTGCTGCCCTTCAACGGGCCGGATCGGCGCGGCGAGGACGCCGGGGCGAAAGGCGAGAAGGGCCGGGTCTAGCCTCAGGCGTCGCCTCTCTGATCCGATAGGCGCAGCGCCGCGCGCCGGCCAGAATATGGTCAGTGCGCTCGACTGCGCAGTCCGCCAGCAGCTCGCGGAAAATTGAAAGCTCCGACCGGCAGAAGCCTTGGCAGGCCTTCGCTGCCGCGCAGATCGGGCAGTGGTTCTCGATGAAGAGATAGCCGCCGTCCTTCTCCTTCTCGACTTCCGCCATGTAGCCCTCGGCACGGCGCAGCTTCGCCAAACGGTTGAGCTGCTGCGATAGCGGCAGGCCGTCTAGCTCAGCGCGATATCGTGCGCGCATGTCATCCTCGCGGAGCTGGATCAGGCGATCGAGCCCGTCGCGGCCGAACAGGCGGTCGACGCCGCCGATCAGCTCGACCGCGACCTGTGCATGCATATCGGGGAAGCGGGCCTGCGCCCTTTCCGTCAGCCGCCAATGGCGCTTCGGCCTCCCCACGCTGCGCCGCTCATCTGCAAAAGCGACGAGCCCGTCGGCTTCGAGCCGCGCCAGGTGCTGGCGAACCCCCATCGCCGTGATGCCGAGCGAGGTCGCCAGCTCGGCGGCGGTCAGGGGTGCCCGCGTCTTCAGCAGGAACAGGATACGCTCGGGATTGCCCTCGGACATCGCGGGGAAGGGCTAGCATGGCCGAAGTTATTTGAAAAGCATCTACTTGACTAATTGCGGGCAAGGGTCTGGAATGCGCTGGCCCAGCACGGAGGCCCGAGATGGCTTGGCAGAAGGCAATGGCGCTCGACCGGCTCGAACGCGGCGGCCGCGCGGTCGCCAAGATCGGCAAGCGCCAGATTGCGCTGTTCCGCACCGGGAGCGGCATCCTTGCCTGTAACAACCGCTGCCCGCATGAGGGCTATCCGCTGCGCGAAGGCAGCCTCGACGGCGCCTGCATCCTGACCTGCAATTGGCACAACTGGAAATTCGATCTCAAGACCGGCGAGAACCTGACCGGCGGCGATGCGCTCCGCACCTATGCGACCAAGGTCGAGGCCGGCGAGATCTGGGTCGACATCGTCGAGCCGCCGGCGGCCGAGCGCCAGGCGAAGGCGCTCGCCAGTCTGCGCGAGGCCTTCGACGACGAAGCCTACGACCGCATGGCACGCGAGCTGGCGCGCTACGCCAAAGCCGGCGCCGACCCGGTCGAGGCCGTCGCGCATGCGATCTCGTGGTCGCATGACCGGCTCGAGTTCGGTACGACCCACGCCTATCCGGCTGCGGCGGGCTGGCTTCGCCTCCATGACGAGTCGAACGATCCGGAGATGCGGCTGATCTGCCTGCTCGAGGCGATCGGCTACATGGCCGATGATGCCGGGGGAGAAGAGGCCTATCCCTATCCGCAGCCCGTCGCTGATTGGAGCGAGGCCGCGTTCCTCGCCGCGATCGAGGCAGAGGACGAGGCGGGCGCAGTCGCGCGGGTGAGGGGGGCGCTTGCGGCTGGCCTTGGCTTCGCCGATCTCGAGCATGCGTTGAGCACCGCCGCTCTCGCGCACTACCAGGATTTCGGCCACTCGCTGATCTATGTGGTCCATACCGGACGGCTCGTCCAGCGCCTCGGCCCCGCGGTCGAGCTGCCGCTACTGCTGGCGCTGGTACGCTCGCTGATCGCGGCCAGCCGCGAGGATTTGATCCCGGAGTTCCGTGCCTATGGTGGGGCCATCGGCGCCTTCCCTGCCTTCGGCGGCAGTGATGAGCTGCCGGAAGCTGCGCGTTTCCGCGGCCGCTCGGTCAAGGAGACGCTGAGCGAGGTGTGCGCCGCGGCACCGAAGACCGGACCGGAAACGTTGTATCGAGCGCTGCTCGGTGCCGCCGCCCAGGACATGCTGCTGTTCGACACGAGCTGGGGCACGCGCACCGACTCCTCCTATACCGACAATGTCGGGTGGCTCGACTTCACTCACGGCTTCACCTTCGCCAACGCCGTTCGCCAGCAGTGCAGCCGCTATCCCGAGCTATGGCCGGAGGGCCTCCTGCAGATCGCCTGCTTCACCGGACGCAATGCCGGCTATACGGCGAAGGACGCCAGCGGCGACTGGCATGTGCGGGATCGCGATGCTTTCTATGCCGACTGCATCCGGCGGATCGCCGATCACGGCGAGGACCGCTACATTCTCGCCGCCCACCTCCTCAAGACCTTCCTTGCCGTGCGCGAGGAAGTCGCCGCCGGGTTGCCGGCGGAGATAGAATCCGACGTGCTTGCCGGGCTCAACCGCTTCCTCCGCTCGCCGATCAAGCGCAAGCATGTTCGCCGCACCGCGCATCAGGCGCTCGCCTTCGTCGCCGAGGAAGACTGAGGGATGGATCTCGCCGAGTTCCGCGCGCTTGCTAAGCGGAAGCAGCCGCCGGGAGACCTCTCGCCGGCGCTCCAAGGGCTGCTCTGGGACGCCAAGGGCAACTGGGACAAGGCGCATGAATGCGCGCAGGCCCAGGAAGACCGGCAGGGTGATTGGGTCCATGCCTACCTCCACCGCAAGGAAGGCGACCTCGCCAATGCCGGCTACTGGTACCGGCAGGCGAAGCAGAAGGTGCCGACCGGCTCGCTCGACGAGGAGTGGGAGGCAATAGCCAAGGCGCTGCTCGCCAAGCCATAGACGGCGACGTCGATCGGGCGCTATGTCAGGCCTATGACCGAGATCGCGATACGCAATGCCGTCGCCGCCGATGTCCCTATGCTGATGGCGATGATGCGCGAGCTGGCAATTCATGACGGCATCGCCGACGGGCTGGAGACGAACGAGGACTTCCTACGGCGCGACGGCTTCGGACCGTCGCCATTGTTTCATGCGATCGTCGCCGAGGTCGCCGGCGAGACGGCTGGCTTCATCAGCTTCTTCGAGCGCTACTCGACCTGGAAAGGCGGCTTCCACATCGCCGTCGACGATGTTTTTGTGCGCGCCCCGTTCCGCTCCAGGGGTGTGGGCAAGGCGATGATGCTCCATGTTCGCGGCCTTGCCGAAGCCAAAGGATTCAACCTCCGCTGGGAGGCCGAGGTCGGGAACGAGAAGGCGCGCGGCTTCTACGAGAAGCTCGGCGCCAAGACCCGCCTCAAGCGGATCTGCTATTGGGATGTGGCGGGCTGAACGAGCCTCGGATATCTAGTGTCCGCTCCGTCACGTTCGAGAGTCCCATGCGCCTCGCCGATCTGCCGACCCCCGCGCTCGTGCTCGACCGCGCGCGCCTCCGCCGCAACGTCCAGGCGATGACCGAGCGCTACAAGAAGCTCGGCATCCGGCTCCGCCCGCATCTGAAGACCGCGAAGTCGGCCGACGTTGCGCGCATGGCGGTCTCGGGCCATTTCGGCGGCATCACGGTCTCGACGCTCAAGGAGGCCGAGCACTTCGCCGCCAACGGCTTTCGCGACATCCTCTATGCCGTCTGCATCGCGCCCTCGAAGCTCGGCCAGGCAGCGGCGCTGGTCAAGTCGGGTGCTACCCTTACCATCGTCACCGACGATCTGGACGCGGCGAAGGCGATCGCTGCGCGCGGGGCGGGGCTCGGTGTCGTCTTCGACGTTCTGATCGAGGTCGATTGCGGCGAGCACCGCAGCGGCATCCCGGTCGATTCGGATGCGCTGATGGCGATCGGCGGCGAGCTCCACGCAGGGCCGGGGTCGCGGCTCGCCGGCATCATGGTCCATGCCGGGCATTCCTACGCCTGCCGCTCGCTGGAGGCTGTTGCCGAGATCGCCGAGGCCGAACGCTCGGCCGGTGTCCGTGCCGCCGAACGGCTGCGCGCCGCCGGCCTTCCGGCGGCGACGGTCAGCATGGGCTCGACGCCGACGGCGCTTCACGGCCGGAACTACGACGGCATCACCGAGGTCCGTTGCGGCGTCTATATGTTCGGCGACCTGTTCCAGTCCGAAATCGGCAGCTGCGGCAAGGACGACATCGCCGTCTCGGTCTTGTCGTCGGTGATCGGCCAGCGCCGATCGGAGAATCGCGTGCTGATCGATGCCGGCTTCCTCGCGCTGTCGAAGGACCGCTCGACGGCGAATACGCCGCACGATGTCGGCTTCGGCCGTGTCGCCGACCTGTCCGGCGGGCTCGGCCTCGGCGACGTCACGGTGGTCGGCGTCCATCAGGAGCACGGCATGGTCGAGGGCCGGACGCCGCTGCCTTTCGACAGGCTCCCGGTCGGCGCGCGCGTGCGCGTGCTGCCGAACCATGCCTGCATCACCTCGGCCGCCTATGACCGCTACCATGTGATCGACGGCTCCGACGAGATCGTCGCGGTCTGGCCGCGCTGCAACGGCTGGTGAGGCTCAGCCGAATAGATCGGGCTCCCCGTTGAGGATCGCCGGGTCGAACCCGGCCAGCCGCTTGTAGGTCGCGGCGATCTCCTCGAGCTCCTGGCGCGAGATCACCGCATCGAGGTCGGCGAAGCCGTCGGGCGCGCGCTCCTCGACCATCTGCATCACCTGCTCGGGCCCGTTCCGGCGATTGGCGAGAACGATCGCGCTCGTTTTCGGCCGGCGCTCGGCCTCATAGGCGGTCAGCGCTTCCGGCGTCGCGCCATGCCGCATGACTGCAGCCGTCAGCGCGCGGGCATCGAGGATTGCCTGCGAGGCGCCGTTGGAGCCGATCGGATACATCGGATGCGCGGCGTCGCCGAGCAGCGTCATGCGCCCGAAGTTCCACCGCGGCAACGGCTCGCGATCGACCATCGGGTACTCGTAGACCGCCGCGGCGCTCTCGATCAGCGCCGGCACGTCGAGCCAGGGAAAACGCCACGGAACGAAGTCGGGCAGGAACTCCCCGAGATCGCCCGGGCGGTTCCAATCCTCGCGCCGCCACGGCCGATCGGCTGGGAAACGGCGCTCGGCGATCCAGTTGATGCCGGCGCGGCCGTCGCGTCCGGCAGTCGAAATCGGATAGCAGACGAATTTCTGTCGCTCGTGCCCGCACATGCACATGGTGCGTCCATCGAGATAAGGCACGGCTTCGCTCGTCGCCCGCCAGAGAATGGCACCGTTCCAGATCGGCGGTCCTTCGCCGGGATAGGCCTGGGCCCGAAGCGCCGAGTGGATGCCGTCGGCGGCGATGACAAGGCGGGCCTCGATCTCGGTACTGCCGGCGACAAGGATCGCCCGATCTCCGCGCGTCGTCGCGGAACGGGCAGGATGGCCGAGCGCAACGGCATCGGTGCCGAGACGGTCGCGGACCGCGTCCAGCAGCAGTCGCTGCAGTGGTCCTCCCCCTGAAAAGTGGTCCGCCCTGAACTATGTCTTTTGACAAGAAGGAGGACTGCAATGCCGAAGAAGAGGCACAAGCCTGAAGAGATCGTTTCGAAACTCCGACAAGCCGATGTCTTGATCTCACAGGGCCAGGATATCGCTGATGTCATCCGCCAGATCGGGGTGAGCGAGGTCACTTATTATCGGTGGCGCCAGGAGTACGGCGGGCTGAAGATCGAGCAGGTCAAGCGCCTGAAAGAGCTCGAGACGG
>VGEN01000226.1 GCA_016869285.1 Alphaproteobacteria bacterium | reverse complement strand
CGTCGGCGCACGGAGCCGAGCCTCAAGCACCGCGCGCTCCTCCGGCGTCAGCCGGACTACCACTGCATCGGCTATCATCCCAATGTTGAATCATGAATCAGATCTCCGCGAAAGCGGGTACTAGCCGCAATCCACACAACGGAGCGGCGTGACGGATGCTGGCCGCCTTTGGTCGTTAACCTCAGCGTAACAAAGCCTTGGGTATCTAAGCCGCAATGGACTTGGTCGCCGACCTTCCCGACGCGCGAGCACGCACGAACCCCTCGGCCGTTCAGGCGATCCTGGATGCCGTGCGCGATGCCGTGCTCTTGGTCGATGGCGCCGGTCGTGTCGTCATCGCCAATCGAGCGGCGGAGACGCTCTTCATGCCTGGCGCCAGCCGGCTCATCGGCGGCGACTGCTTCGAGCTGATGGCCGACCGCCGGAGCCGGGGCCTGATCGACTATCTGCGCCATAGGTTGCTGCCTGCAGATCCAGAACGGCCGGACGGTGTGCCGATTGAGCTGGTCGGGCGTCAGTCCCAGGGCCTGATGGTGCCGATCGAGGTCGTGAGCGGACGCGTCGAGGAGCCGGGACCGCCCGTCTTCGTCCTAACGATCCGTGACATCTCCGCGGCTAAGGCGCGCGAGCGCGAGCTGCGCGAAGGCGCCACGCGCGACCGCCTCACCATGGTCGCAACGCGTGCGCATGTCGAGTTCATGGCAGGCGGCGAGCTCTTCCGCGTGTCCCGTTACCAGCGCCCGCTCTCGGTCCTGATTTTCGACGTTGACTACTTCAAGCGCGTGAATGACGGCTATGGCCATGCGGCAGGCGACGGCGTGCTGCGCGAGGTCGCGCGACGCTGCCGCGAGCTGGTCCGCGTCTCAGACCTGGTCGGGCGCTGGGGCGGCGAGGAGTTCGTGGTGATGACGCCGGAGACGCCGATCGAGGGCGCCAAGGTGCTCGCCGAGCGGCTGCGCGAGGCGATCGCCGAGACGCCGGTCGCGCTCGAGTCGGGCGAAATCATCCCGGTGACGATCTCGATCGGCGTTGCCGGCTATCGGCCGGGCGATACCGAGCTCGAGGCGATCGTGCGCCGCGCCGACGAGGCGCTCTACAGGGCCAAGGCCAAGGGTCGAAATCGCGTCGAGATTGAGAGCGCCTTGGCGCTGCCGCTGACGCCGGCTGCCTGAGGACCGCTTCCGTCGACAGATCCTTTCCGCGGGTCAGCCTGCCGTGCGAGAATGGGCCGGCATGACGCTGCTGAGACTCTTCTACTTCGTTCCTGCCGTCATCGTGCTTGCGACGGTCGAGGGCATCGTCCTCGCTCATCTGCTCAAGCGCGACTACGACTGGAAGGCCTATCTCGTCTCGCTGTTCGACGTCACGGTGCGGGAGATCACCTACCTCTTGCCCCTCAGCCTGGCGGCGCCTCTCTTCGCCTGGGCCTGGGACAACCGCATCGCCACCGTGCCGCTCGACAGCTTTGCCGCCTTCTTCGCTTTGTTCCTATGGATGGAGTTCTTCTACTACTGGTTCCATCGCTGCAGCCATCGCATGCGCTGGTTCTGGGCGACGCACGCGGTCCATCACTCGCCGAACCAGCTCAACCTCTCGGCCTCTTACCGTTTCGGCTGGACCGGGCGGGCAACGGGGACGTTGCTCTTCTATGTGCCGATGGTCTGGCTCGGTTTCTCGATCACTGCCGTGGTCACGGCGCTGTCCTTGAACCTCCTCTATCAGTTCTGGCTGCACGCAACCTGGATTCCGAAGCTCGGCTGGCTGGAATACGTGCTCAACACGCCTTCGCACCATCGCGTGCACCACGCCGCGAACCCGGAGTACATCGACGCCAACTACGGCGGCGTCCTGATCATCTTCGACCGGATGTTCGGCACCTTCGTCGCCGAACATGACGACATTCCCTGTCGCTACGGGCTGGTGACGCCGCTCCGGTCGTACAACCCGATCTTCGTCGCGCTGCACGAATGGATCGCGATGGGTCGTGACATTCTCATGGCGAAGACCTGGTACGAACGGATCCGGCATCTGGTCGGACCGCCGGGCCGCTATCCCGAGGGAGCAGGCGCGGACTAGCCGGCGACATGGACACGAGAAGCGACTCCGCGAAGGCTTGGTTGCCGGCCGAGTGCCGGCAGGTGATCGAGGACGCCGAGAAGACGCTGCTGTCCGACGATCTCGATCGCATCGATACCGCGCTTCATGCGCTGGTCGAGGCGCATGAGCTACACATGGACATCGAGAGCATCGGTCTCAATGCCGGCACCAATGTGATAAATCCGCGCGCGGCGGCGCTACTCGGCCGCTCGCTCGGCAACCGCCCGTCGCTGGGCTATCCCGGCGACAAGTACGAGATGGGGATGGAGCACGCCGAGCGTATCGAGATCGTCACCGAGGCGCTGGTCAGGCGGCTGTTCAACGCGCCCTTTGCCGAGATCCGCGTCGGTTCCGGTGCGCTGGCCAACCTCTACGCTTTCATGGCGACCTGCCGGCCCGGCGACCGGATCATGGCGTTTCCGCCGGAGATGGGCGGGCATGTGACGCATCACCGCGCCGGCGCCGCCGGGCTCTATGGGCTCGAGATCCACCCGGTTCCCTACGATGCGGCGCGGATGACGATCGATCTCGACCGGCTTCGGCGTGAGACGATCCGGCTCCGGCCCAAGGTCATCACCGTCGCCGGTTCGCTCTGCCTGTTTCCCTACGATGTCGGCGCGGTGCGCGCGATTGCCGACGAGGTCGGCGCCTGGGTCCTCTATGACGCGGCGCATATGGCGGGCCTCATTGCCGGTGGGCGCTTCCAGGCGCCGCTCGCCGAGGGCGCACATCTGATGACCTGCTCGACCTATAAGGCCTTCGGCGGCCCGCCATCCGGCCTGGTCATGACGACCGAGGCCGAGCTCGCCGAGCGCATCGACAAGATCGCCTATCCCGGCCTCACCGCCAATTTCGACCTCGGCAAGACGGCGGCGCTGGCGTTCTCCGTGCTCGATCTGCTCGCGCATGGTGTCGCCTACGCTGACATCTGCATCGCCAATGCGCGCGCACTGGGCGAGGCGATGGCGGCGGAGGGGTTGCCGGTCCACACCATCGCCGGTAGGGGCCAGACCGAAAGCCACCATCTCGCTCTGCATGCGGCGGCATTCGGTGGCGGGCAGACGGCGTCGAAGCGTCTGGCGAAGGCGAACCTTCTCCTCTGCGGCATCGGCCTTCCGATCGCCGAGGTCGCCGGCGACCTGAACGGCATCCGCATCGGAACGCAAGAGATCACGCGCTGGGGCATGGAGCCTAAGGACATGCGGCAGGTTGCGCGGCTGCTTGCGCGCGTGCTCAAGGGCAACGAGGCGCCGGGGCAAGTTCGGCCGGACGTGATCCGGTTCCGCCGCGATTTCCAGACACTACGCTTCGTCAGAGCGGTGTGAGCGAGGCGACCGGCACGACCGGCAGCACGACATGCGACGGGCGTCGCGCGTCGACATGGACGGTGTTGGTCGCGATGCGCCGTGGGCCTGCCGAGCCTTCCGGCGCTCCGGTGTTAGGATTGACGTCGAAGCGCGGAAAATTGCTCGAGGAGATATCGAGCCGTATGCGGTGACCCGCCTTGAACAGGTTGGCGGTGGCAAAGGGCTCGATCGAGATTTCGTAGACGCGGCCGGGCGTCATCATCGTGGGCCTGGTCCACGACTGCCGGTAGCGGCAGCGAAGGATGCCGTCCGTCAGGTTCATGGCGAAGCCGCGCGGGTCGTCCGTCGTCGGTGGATGCACGTCGATCAGCTTGGCGGTGAAATCGGTATCGACGCAGGACGACGAGATCCACAGCCTCACGATGATCGGACCGATCACGGCGATGTCCTCAGTGAGCGGCTCGGTCTCGAAGACGAGCACATCGGAGCGGGCGGCGAGCGGCAGGCCCGGGTTCTGGATGCCGAAGAACCGCGGGTCCTCGCGCTGGTCGAAGGCGCCGCCGTCGAAGATCGGCTGTCCGGAGCTGTTGGCGCCGCCGATCGTAGGGCACGGCTTCGACGGATCGTAGTCATAGGAGAGGGACGGGGCGCTCTTGCCCGGCTTCTTCGGCGCGAGCCCTCCATCGCCGTGCAGGTAGTATGGCGTGAAGCGCGTCTTCGGCAGCGGCCAGTTGCCGGCTGAAATCCAATGGCCGCCATGGTCGAGACGCCCGGCGGCATTGCGTCGTCCGAGCCCACCGCCCATCAGGAAGAGCCGCACGGCCGGATCATCGTCCACGCCGTTCCTCAGGCCCTTGAGCCAGCGGTCGAACCATCGCCGGCGGAACGCGTGCCAGCTCTCGCCGAGATTGCCGTCGAAGGGCGCCTTGGGACCGAAGTCGACATCGCCCGAGAAGCGCGAGCTGCGGTCGCCGTGCAGCCACGGACCCATGATCAGGCGAACCGCCGCCTTCCCCTTCTTCGAGCGGAGGCCGAGAAAGTTCTCGGTCGCGGTTCGCACATAGGGGTCATACCAGCTCGACATGTGGATCTGCGGGATGTCGGGCACCTGATCGTAGTAGCCTTTGGCATAGATGCCGGGCTGCTTCCAATAGGCATCGAAGGTGCCGCGGCTCCACAGGTCGAAGAGATAGGACTCGTACTCCGGCACATGCCGGATTGGCGAGTGACCGGGCTTCCAGGGGAAACTCTTGAACCAGGCCTTGATGTCGTCAGCTTCGAGCGCGGCGCGGATGACAGTGTCGGCCTTGGCCGGCGGGCTCTCTTTCGCCTGGTTGTAGGCCCAGGTCACCTGACGCATTTCGAAGGCGCCGCCCTGGCGGATGGCGCTGGCATAGGCGTCGGAGAAGCCGCCGCAATCGAGGACCATCGCCGCGAGACCCCTCGGCCCGAGCGAGGCCAGCGCCATCTGCGTGTGCGCGGCGTAAGAAAGCCCCATCGTGCCGATGCGCCCGTCGCACCAGGGCTGCTCGAGAATCCAGGCGACGGTGTCTGCGCCATCTTCCGCGTCGGAGAGGTACTTCACGAACGCACCTTCGGAGCCGTGGCGGCCACGGCAGTCCTGGAAGATCACGACATAGCCGTGCCGCACGAAGCGCGCGGCGACCTCCGCTCGGGACTCCGCGCGTGAGGTCAGCGCCTTGCCATAGGGCGTGCGCTCGAGGATCACCGGAAAGCGGGAGGCGATCGCGTCGCCATCGCGCGCCGGCCGGTGGACATCGGTTGCGAGACGGACACCGTCACGGAGGACGACCATGATGTCCGACTCGATGGCGACCTCGTAGGGCCGGTTCGGAATGCTCGGCATAGGCAGCTGCTCTCGTTGGGAAACGACGTCTGACGATAGCGTTTGAGCTTCGCAAGCACGATGGGTCGTTGCGCATGAGCCAGCCCGTCGAACGCCGGACCAAGACCGCATACGAATTGTGCGAAGTAGTGGTCGATGAGCGCGCGGTCGGACGTCACATACTGTGTGCGAGCGCGGTGGACGTCACGGCAGAGCGATGCGGGGGGCGGTGACCACCGATGGCCCGCCGCGTGGGATCACCAGGGCAGGATCGCAGGTTGGTAGTCGCCGATCCGCTCGGTCACTCGCAGAACGGGCTCTATCCCATAGAGCTTCCTGGCATTCTCGCCGAGCAGCGCGCGCTGGACATGGTCCGGCACCTTGAGCTCGGCCATGTGCTCGAGGGCGTCCCAGGCATCCTCGGCGTCGTGATGGGGGTAGTCGGAAGACCAGATGGCGATGCCTTCGAACAGGTCCCACAGCCGATAGATCAGGGTTTCGTCGGACTCGAAGCCGATCGAGCAGCGTTGGTAGAAGACCTCGTGCGGATCGCGGATCGGCCGGTTTGTCAACGCCGGAGTAAAAATGCATCGGCTGGCCGGAGTAAAAATGCATCACGGCTGACGGCATGAAGGCCCCCCGCGGGGGGCCTTCATGCGCCCTGGTTTATTCCTCGGATGGGCTGTCGG
>VGEN01000225.1 GCA_016869285.1 Alphaproteobacteria bacterium | reverse complement strand
CGTCGTCGGCGCACGGAGCCGAGCCTCAAGCACCGCGCGCTCCTCCGGCGTCAGCCGGACTACCACTGCATCGGCTATCATCCCAATGTTGAATCATGAATCAGATCTCCGCGAAAGCGGGTACTAGTGCCCTCTCCTTGGGGAAACCTCTGCGAAAGGCGATCATCAACGACCCTCACCCTTCGACAAGCTCAGGATGAGGGTCTACTTCGGCATATCAGTAGCCTCATCCTGAGCTTGTCGAAGGGTGAGGCGGACCAAGAGGGCTTTTCGCAGAGGTTCCCCCAAGGAGAGGGTTTGCAGGCCGTTGGCGCTGGCATCCACAGCCGTTCGGCGCTACAACCCCGCGGCTCCGGAAGGTAGAGACCGATGACCGTAATCCTGATCACCATCCACATCATGCTCGCCGTCGCGATGATCGCGACCGTGCTGCTGCAGCGCACCGACCAGTCGAGCCTGGGCGGCCTCGGCGGCGGCGGCGGCGGGGGCGGCAACTTCATGTCGACCCGAGGTCAGGCGAATCTCTTGAGCCGGACCACGGCGATCCTCTTCGCCTGCTTCTGCGTCACCAGCCTCGTGCTGGTGCTGATGGCGCAGCCCTCCTCGAATCGCCCGCGCTCGATTGCCGATGACGTGAACCCGCCCGCGGCTCCCGCCCAGCCTGCGCAACCCGCGGTTCCGTTGAGCCGCTGAGCGTTCCGGCCGCCGAGGCTGGCCCCGGTCCCGGCGGGTGGTGTAGCTTCAGGGTCCATGACGCGCTTCATCTTCATCACCGGCGGCGTCGTGTCTTCCCTTGGCAAAGGTCTGGCGTCGGCGGCCCTCGGGGCCCTTCTCCAGACGCGCGGCTACAAGGTCCGCTTGCGGAAGCTCGACCCCTATCTCAACGTCGATCCGGGGACCATGAGCCCCTATCAGCACGGCGAGGTCTACGTCACCGACGACGGGGCCGAGACCGACCTGGATCTCGGTCACTACGAGCGCTTCACCGGCGTGCCGGCCCGCCGCTCCGACAGCGTCACCACCGGCCGCATCTATTCCAACGTGCTGGCGAAGGAGCGGCGCGGCGACTATCTCGGCGCCACGGTGCAGGTGATCCCGCACGTCACCGACGCGATCAAGGAGTTCATCCAGGCCGAGACCGTCGGCGAGGATTTCGTCCTCTGCGAGATCGGCGGCACCGTCGGCGACATCGAAAGCCTGCCCTTCCTCGAAGCGATCCGCCAGATCGGCAACGAGCTGGGCCGCGAGAAGACGCTCTTCATCCACCTGACGCTGGTGCCCTACATCCGCTCGGCCGGCGAGCTCAAGACCAAGCCGACGCAGCACTCGGTCAAGGAGCTGCAGAGCCTCGGCATCCAGCCCGACATCGTCGTCTGCCGCACCGAGATGGAGATCCCCAAGGACGCGCGCCGCAAGATCGCGCTGTTCTGCAACGTGCGGGCGGAGAACGTGGTACAGGCGCTCGACGTCGACACCATCTACCAGGTGCCGGTTGCCTACCACGCCGAGGGCCTCGACACGGCAGTCGTCCGCCATTTCGGCCTTGCTGAGAACGAGCCGGATCTCTCGCGCTGGAAGTCGATCGTCCATCGCGTGCGCCAGCCCGAGGGCGAGGTCTCGATCGCCATCGTCGGCAAGTACATGAACCTCCGCGACAGCTACAAGTCGCTGGCGGAGGCGCTGACCCATGGCGGCATTGCCAACAACGTGCGCGTCAAGCTCGATTGGATCGACAGCGTGATCTTCGAGCAGGAGGACGCGGTCCAGCACCTCGAGCATGTCCACGGCATCCTCGTGCCCGGCGGCTTCGGCGAGCGCGGCACCGAGGGCAAGATCTCGGCGGCGCAGTTCGCGCGCGAGCGCGACGTTCCCTATTTCGGCATCTGCTTCGGCATGCAGATGGCGGTGATCGAGGCGACGCGGCATCTGGTCGGGATCAAGAACGCGAGCTCGACCGAGTTCGGCCCGACGACCGAGCCGGTGGTCGGCCTGCTGACCGAATGGATGCGCGGCAACACGGTCGAGCGCCGCAACGCCGAGGACGATCTCGGCGGCACCATGCGCCTCGGCGCCTATGAGGCGAAGCTCGCCGAAGGGAGCCGCGTCTCGGCGATCTATGGCGGCGCCACCTCGATCAGCGAGCGCCACCGCCACCGCTACGAGGTCAACCCCGCCTATGTCGACCGTCTGGAGGCGGCGGGCATGATCTTCTCCGGCATGTCGCCGGACGGGACGCTGCCTGAGATCATCGAGATCCCCGAGCATCCTTGGTTCATCGGCGTGCAATACCACCCCGAGCTCAAGTCGAAGCCCTTCGAGCCGCATCCGCTGTTCACCAGCTTCGTCAAGGCCGCGGTCGAGCAGTCGAGGCTGGTGTGAGCCTCGCCCGCACCGTGCGCATCGGCGCGTTCGACGTCGCCAACGATCGTCCTTTGTCGATCATCGCCGGGCCCTGCCAGCTCGAGAGCCGCCAGCATGCGCTGGAGATGAGCGCAGCGCTGAAGGAGATGGCGGAGAAGGCCGGCGTCGGGCTCGTCTACAAGACTTCCTTCGACAAGGCCAACCGCACTTCGGTCAAGACGGCGCGGGGCTTGGGCCTGAAGAAGAGCCTGCCGATCCTGGCCGACATACGCGAGACGCACAGCATTCCGGTGCTGACCGATGTGCACGCGCCCGAGCAATGTGCGCCGGTCGCCGAGGCTGTCGACGTTCTGCAGATCCCGGCCTTTCTCTGCCGCCAGACCGATCTGCTCATCGCTGCCGGCGAGACCGGCAAGCCGATCAACGTCAAGAAAGGCCAGTTCCTCGCCCCCTGGGACATGAAGAACGTCGCGGCGAAGATCGCCTCGACCGGCAACGAGAAGGTCCTCCTCTGCGAGCGCGGCGCGTCGTTCGGCTACAACACGCTCGTCTCCGACATGCGCGCGCTGCCGATCATGGCCGAGACCGGATATCCGGTGGTGTTCGATGCCACCCATTCGGTGCAGCAGCCGGGCGGGCAGGGGGAGACCTCCGGCGGCCAGCGCGAATTCGTGCCGGTGCTGGCGCGCGCCGCGGTCGCGGTCGGCGTCGCCATGGTGTTCATGGAAACGCATCAGGACCCCGACCGCGCGCCCTCCGACGGCCCCAACATGGTGCGCCTCAAGGACATGCCGGGGCTGCTCGCGACCCTGGTCGAGATCGACCGGATCGCCAAGTCGCCTACTTGATCAGGTCGGCGAAGATGTTGGCGCTCGCCTCGCGATCTCCGAGCGGTCGTTGTTCGAGACAGCGGAACGGCGAGGTCGACTGGTTCTTTTCGGTAAGCAGAACCTGGGCATAGCCGACCATCATTGCCATGTCGGCGAGAGACGATGGTGAGAACAGGCTGACATGACCCCAGGTATCCCACTCGTAGTTCCACACGCCAGCCCAGCCTTGCTCGAACTGCGAATAACGCCCGACGTCTCCGCGCAGGTCCGGGGTCGAGATACGGTGCACGGCACCGGGCTTCAGGATACGTAGGCACTCGGCGAGGAAGCTCACTTGCGTTGCCTGCGAGACATGCTCGATGAAGTCTTCGTGAAAGATGTAGTCGACGGCGTTTGCATTGATCGGCAGGGGGCCGAGCGCGACGACGAAGAAGTCATGTCTTTGGAATATGCCGGGAATTGTCGAGATGCCAGGGCCTTCCGCGTGGTCGAGGTTGATGAACCCGTCGATAAGCGTATGCCCGCAGCCGAAATGCAGCCTGACCGGCTCGGAACGCGCTCGTCTTTCCTCGACTTCCTGCCGCAGACGCTCGTGTTCTCCCGCCTGACGCGCCACGACCGAGGCTGTGAATGCCACGGCCTCGCTCTTCAGCTGCCGCTGGATCGACGCGCCCTCGCGATCTCCGAGGGCATCGAGCACGCGGGCGAGCGCGTCGTGGAGGCCTGCCGTGCGGCGGACTCGGCCCGCGGCGAGGGGAGCGATGAGTGCTCTTGCCTCGTCCATATGGCCGCCGGCAACATGGCATCGAGCGATGAAGGCTATCGTCTCGCCACCGAGTCCGCTCGGTCCTGTAGCGAGGATCGCAGCGGCGAACTCTGCCGCCTCCTCGCTCCGGCCGCTGTCCAGCAGCCAGTTTCCATAGACGACTCCGTGCTCTATCAGCGGATGTCTCAGGGGCGGTAGCATCACGTCACTATACTAGCGCCGCTCCTGAGTTTGCACCGAAGGAAGCCTGACCATGACTGTCCGCGAGATGCTAGCCAAGGCCCGTGTCGTTCCAGTGATGACCGTCAGCGACGTGACGCTCGGCGTCGATCTGGCGAAGGCGCTGGTCGCCGGCGGGCTTTCCATGCTCGAGGTCACGTTGCGGACCAAGGAGGCGTTGAAGGCGGTTGAGGCCATCGCCAAGGCGCTGCCGGAGGCCACGGTCGGCGTCGGCACGCTGACCCGGCCTCAAGAGTTCAAGGCATCGCGCGACGCCGGCGCGGTCTTCGCCGTCAGCCCCGGCCTGACGCCCAGGCTCGCGGAAGCCGGGAAGGGGAGCGGGCTTGCCTATCTGCCGAGTGCGATCACGCCGTCGGAGGTGATGGCGGCGCGCGAATGGGGCTACACGACGCTGAAGTTCTTTCCCTGCAAGGCGGCCGGCGGCATCGGCGCGCTCAAGAATTTCGAGCCGGTCTTTGCCGATGTCGCCTTCTGCCCGACCGGTGGACTCGGCATGGACGATTTTCGCGACTATCTCGCGCTTTCCAACGTGGTCGCTGCAGGCGGCACCTGGATGATGCCGGCAACGCTGGTCAAGGCGAAGGATTGGGCCGGCATCACCGCGCTCGCCCACCAGGCGGCGCGCTGATCGCCATCGCGCCTCGCGGCTCACCATAGTCATGCGTACTCTCGTCGTGCGCCTCGGGGCGCTCGGCGACGCGGTGCTGACCTTGCCGGCGCTGGCCCATCTGCTCGCGCGCGGCGACGAGGTCACGGTGCTCGGCCTCCCCGCTTCCTGGGCCTTCCTCGCCCGGCACGACCGGCTGCGCATCGAGGATGCCGACGGGCCGCGCTCGCGCGGGATCTTCTCAGGCGCCGCCTCGGAGGCCGCGAGCGGCTTCGAGCGCGCCATCGTCATGCTCGGCGCCGCTTCGGTCGCAGAGGCGCTTACGCGCGCCGGCATCGCCACCCTCCATGTGCCGCCGTTGAAGCCGGGCGAGCGCGGCGAGCATGCGGCGCTGCGCCTGCTGCGCGGGGTCGGCGGTAGCTCGATCGATGCCGAGGCGGTGCGTCGGCTGATCGCGCCCGATCCGGGCGGCGAGGAATACGACCTCGTCTTGCATCCGGGCAGCGCCGGCATAGCGAAACGCTGGCCAGCCGAGCGCTTCGCGGCGCTCGCACGGCGCTTCCGCTCGCCGCTGATCCTGTTGGGGCCGGCGGAGGCCGAGCTTGCACCGGTCTTCGACGGGCTCGCGGTCGCGCAGAGCTGGCCGCTCCGGCAGGTTGTGTCGCTGCTTGCCGCGGCGCACGGTTTCGTCGGCAACGATTCCGGCATCAGCCATCTCGCGAGCTGGCTCTGCCCGATGCTGGCGCTGTTCGGCCCGACGGATTCGGTCGTATGGGCGCCGGTGGGACCGCATGCGAAGGTGCTGGCGGCGGCGCATGGCGACCTCTCGCGCCTGACCGTCGACGCGGTCTCGGCTCACCTTCCGGCGTGATTCAGGCGTTCGGCAGCACCAGGATCTTGCCGTCGCGCCCGCCCTCGGCCGCGTGCCGGAGCGCTGCCGCGACCTCGGCCAACGGATATGTCGCGAGGACCGGGATGCGCAGCCGCCCCGACGCTAGAGCATTTTCCGATCATTCTGGTTCATAGCCTGAGTTTCGAAAGTAGTTGGCGCATTCGTGTGGTGTGAAGGCGTCGAGAGCGTCAGCGATGGCCTGCCATAGGGCGTCCTTGGTTCGTGCGGCCACCTTTCGCAGATAGGCCTTCAGCTTGGCAAAGGCTTGCTCGATTGGGTTGAAGTCCGGGCTATAGGGAGGCAAGAACAAGCGCGTCGCGCCTGCCGCCTCGATGGCTTCGCGCAC
>VGEN01000224.1 GCA_016869285.1 Alphaproteobacteria bacterium | reverse complement strand
CCGGGGCGCCGATATCAAGCCGATCAAACTCGGCTACTCGATCCTCAGAGTGGCTGAGATGGCGCAGAACGAGCACATCGCCACCCTGCCCCCGGAAATGAAGCGATCGGCCATTTTGATGGCGCTCGACACCGCCGGTGTAGCGGCTGAAGACGTGGTCAGCGACGCCGCGCAGCGGCAGCGGGCCCTCCAGGCCTACGAGAAGCTGCAGCAGGAGGCGATCGACGAATTCGAAGCTCGCAAAAGCCGGGAGAACAGCCGCATCCAGGCGGAGATCGAACGTTTGACTTCGCAGCTGATGACTCGAATCGAGGCCAACAACGCAGAGACGGCGCGGGAAAAGGAAGGTTTCCGCGCCTGGCAGAGCCGGAAACAGCGGGAGCTGCAGCGAATCTCCGGAGCTCTGGATCTGTGCGCTTCAAAGAACGCCCCGATCACCGGGCCGGTTGCGCTTTCGTTCGACCGGGCTGTTTCCTCCAAGCATTAGCTGCCGGGGCTCTTAACCCGGGCGCACCGGGCATCTGCCCTGCGAGTCGCCGCGCGCTAACTCAAGTTCGTCACACAACCGCTTGCTGCGCGCGCGGCCCGGCAGCTGCCTTCGTTTCAACAGCGGTGTCACGAGCGCGCACGGCTAGTGTAGTGTCCACGAAATAAATGGACAATCGAATTTTGGTTCATCCGAAATCGGCGTTTATCCGCGTTCATCGGCGGCCAATAGCTATCTTGAGAGTCTTGGTGGAGAATAGCGCTTTATTATGACTGTTGACGCCGGTTTAAAAGAGCAGCGATTCCGCCGGTTTTGACGCCGCAGTGAGCGCCGGTTCGCGCGCCGGCGCAGACGGCTGCGATGACGACCGGTGATGAGGCCGGTAGTCGGATGACGTCGTATTTCAGAGCGACTCCCGGATCAGCGCACGGTGGGACCTCCCGCGCCGTCAGCAGGGACAGGAGCAGTGGAAACCCGGCGGAGTTTCGTGTCCAGGCGGACCGATTCGATCACGAGATAGAGCTTGTCGGCGCTGTTGACCTTGCCCGCTACACAATAGGCCACGCCGGGCCGGATGAGCTGGGCTTTGGAGAAGTCATAGAGCCGGTAAACTCGCTGCGTGTCGCGGTCGCGCATGCGGAGCACAGCGTACGACGGGTATTCCGTCCGCGAGATCAGAAGGAGATGGTTGGCGCTGAAGTTGAACATGCGAGGGAGAGAAAGGGCGGGAGCCGAAACTCCCGCCGCCTCGGCAGCGCCGTTGTGGAGTTAGCCGGTGGACGCCTCCACCGGGTTATCATCACAGCGCGGCGCGTCATCGGTGCCGGCGCTAGGATTTTTCGGCCGGCGGATTGGGATTCTTGGGCCTGCGCAAACTCTCGCCGCCCAGCAGGAAGACCTCGGAGTTTTCTACCAGACGGTCCGCGATCGCGGTCGCGATCGTGGTGTTGAAGAGGATGTTCCCCCAGTCGGAGAACGGTGTGTTCGTTGTAATAATCGTCGAGCGGTTTTGACTGTGCCGCGTCGAGATGACTTGATAGAAGAGATTGGAGGTTTGCTGGTCGAGGGCGAGATAGCCCAGCTCGTCACAAACGAGGAGCGTCGGCTCGGTGTAGGTCTTGAGCTTGCGGACCAGAGAGTGATCGACTTGGGAGGCTAGCAGGTGGTTAAGCATATCCATGGCGGCGGTGAAGAGCACACGTTGGTTGGCCTGACAGGCGCGCCAGGCGATGATTTTCGCCAGAAAGGTTTTGCCCACGCCTGGATTGCCAATCAACACGAGATTGGTTCCTTTAGTGAGGAACTCCAAATCGAGTAGGCGCAGGATGCGCGGCTTGGCTTGCTGGCGCGTCTTGTGATGCTGGAACTGAAAGGCATCGATACTGGGCTGCGCTTGCAGACGCGCGCATTTGTAGCGGCGTTCGATGGCGCGCTGTTTGCGCGCTTCCAGTTCCATGTCGGCGAGCCATTCCAGCGTGGCGGAAACGCTGAGATTCTTGGTGGCGGCTTCACTCAGAGTGGTCTCGACGTGACGGCTCATGGTTGATAAGGTCAGTTGATTCAGTTTCTGTTCGAGAGGAGTCATCGGATTCCTTTCCAGAGTCGAGAATGAAGGCGTCATATTGCAGGAGCGAGAGCGGGTCGGTGGCGAGATCGTTCAGCCGTGGGTCGCGCAGGCGGAGGGGCGGCTGTGTCTGTCGCGGAGACTGCTGCTGGCGAAGAATGTTGGCCACATAGTCGGCGCCGAAAGCGCGGGCCGCGGAAGCTTTCTGGAGGGCATCGGCTACGGGTTCAGGTCCGTACTGGCGGACCAGTTCCAGCAGTTCGGCGAGTTGCCGGGAGAGGGCGCGATCGCTATCGGCCATGTCGCGCAGATAGGCTTCGAGCATTGCCTGAGAACAGTAGCCATCGAGAACCGCGAACAGGCGTTGTTGCGCTTGCGAGCGTTTGGCGGCGGGGCGCAGTTGGGCGAGTTCGGCTTCGAAGCGATCGGCGCCGAGAATTTGGCCGCGCCGCCAGCAACGCGGATAGGAGACGATTTCGTTGACGCGGTCGTAGATCGTTACGGAACTGGAATCGGCTTTGAGTGTGAGGCGGCGGTCCACAAAACGTGGCGGCACACAGTAGCGGTTCCCATCGAAGTGCAGCCGGAGGTCTTTGTAGACCAGCGCCTCTACCTTGTCGCGATAGTCGTAGGGGATAACAGGCAAGGGGCGCAGAGCATTGGCCTGGAATCGATCGATGGGGCGCTCACGTGTTTCGCGGTGCAGGCGCTGATTGGCGACTTCCGTCAGCCATTGCCGTGCCTGGCGATTGACGTCATGTAAATCGGTGAACTCCCGCAGCGGCCAGAAACTCTGGCGTGCATACCCAATGGCGCGCTCAACCTTTCCTTTTTCCCAACCTGCCGCTACGTTGCAAGCTTTTGGGTAAAAACGGTATTCGCGGGCGAAGGCGAGAAAGCGCGGCAGGAAACGTACCAGCCGGCCATCATGTTCAGCGACGGCGGTCGCCAAGTTGTCATAGGCGATCTCGCGTGCGACGCCACCAAGCGCGGTGAACGCATGCACATGGCAACGGACGAACGTCTCGAAAGTTTGACTGTGGGTGAACTCCAGGTAGAGCATGCGGCTGTGCGCTTCGACCACGGCGAACGCGTAGAGCTTGCGCTTGTCGCCGGAGTAGTCGAACACGCCGAAGTGGCCCCAATCGACTTCGAAACGCTCCCCTGGCGGCGGTTCCATGCGCAGAAAAGCGCGGCTCGATTTCAACGGCGGGCGGGCGGCATGAACATATTCGCGCAGGATGGTGTGTCCGCCGCGATAGCCGAGTGGCCGCAGTTTCTGTTCGATGACGGCCGCCGTCACGCTGGGATCCTTTTCCAGCCATTCGGCGATGGTGGTTTTGAAGGGGTCGAGTTTGCTTTCGCGCTGCCGCTGGGCCCGAGCTTGCGCCGGCGTATCGAGATACTTCTTGATGGTTCGCCAGCTCATGCGCAGATGCCGTTCGATCTTGCGAATCGGCCAGTGCTCGGACCAGTAGAGGCGATGCAGGTCGTTGATCTGATCGGTGGTGAGCATGGTGCGATTTCAGTTATCCGGCAGAAGCCGCCTGCGGACCAGGACGTTGTTGTTTGCAAGATTCCGACAGTGGCGGTTTTCGGGGCGAAAGTGCTTCCAGGATCCAGACTTGAGCCGGAGCTGAGTTGTTGTTTGCAAGATGCTGGAGTCCGGCGCCCAGCAGCCAGACCCCTGCGGAGGAATGCTTTAGGTCGAAAGCTGAGTTGTTGTTTGCAAGATCGCGCAGACGCCGCTTCTGGTCCCGAACGTGCTGCTGCTGGCGGTTCCGCTCCACGGCGGTCGGATGCTGTTCACGGTACCGCCGCCAGTAATCCGGATTCCGGGATCGCCATTTCTGTGGGCTGTCCAGGCACACTTGGCGGTATTCCGGGTCCCTAGCGATCTTCTGGCGGTGATACTCAGCGCGGCGGCGGCGCTGGCAACCGGGGTCGCTGCACACCGATTGCCCCGGCTGATATTTCGATGGCTGGAAGATCCGCTCACAGTAGCAGCATCGCCGTTCGGCCATACCGGCGGTTGTCGCATCCTGCTGACGTGGTTGTCAGGCGGGAGATTTAGAAACTGCTATAGCGTGCGTACTGCATCCTGGCCGATGGCACTGTCTGGGCCGCCGCCTCTGACGGCGGCGGGGTTCTGCCTTATCGGGAGTCGTGCAAGGTCCGAACATCTTGACTACATCACCGGCGGAATTGCTGTCGTTTTATCCCGGCGTCAACACGCTGCAAACCATGGCCCATGTTTCGTGCCTTTCGAGGACATTCGAGCCCATCTTTCCCCGCTCTCAAAATGACGTGCGTCTCAGACCGCGCGAGTCGAGTGACTTGACAACCATCATCAAAACACGCAGGGGGCCTCAGGGTTCTGTGGGATGGCGTCAGGCCGGACTCACTTGACAACATCTTTCACAACACGCAAACTTATTACGGGTAACGACGGGCGATGTCAAACGACGTACAAGGCTACTTCACGAAGCATCCAGTGTTCCGCATATCGGACTTTGCGTCGCGTCCAGGAGTCGGCTCGCGCAACCCACGGACGCAAGAGTCCCTCCTGGCGCATCACGTCCGCGTCGGCCATCTCATACGGATCCGCCGAGGACTCTATGCAACCGTCCCTCCCGGCACCAATCCGGCCGCCTACCGGGTTGATCCGTACCTTGTGGCAGGCCAGATGACCGAGGACGCCGTGCTTGCTTACCACACGGCCCTCGAGCTTCACGGCAAGGCTCATTCCGTGAATGAGCAGTTCGTATTCCTGACACAGAAAGCGGTGCGAATCCTGACCTTTGCCGGGAACACATTTCGGGGTCTTTCGTTTCCGAAATCCCTGATGGAGCGAAAGCGAGGCTCATTCGGCGTCGTGACCGCAGAGCGCATGGGATTGGACGTTCGGGTTACGACGCTGGAGCGAACCTTTGTCGACCTGTTGGACCGCCCTGAGCTCGGTGGCGGCTGGGAGGAGATCTGGCGTTCTCTGGAGTCCGTCGAGTACCTCGACGTGGACCAAGTGATCGAGCACACCCTGCTCCTCGGAAACGCGACAACCGCGGCAAAGGTAGGCTTCTTCCTTGACCAACATCGCGACGCCCTCATGGTTGACGAGAAGCATCTTCGTCGGCTGCGCAAACACCTGCCCAAACAGCCCCACTATCTTGAGCGCGGGAAACGTGAATCGGGAGATCTGGTTGCGAGCTGGCGGTTGATCGTACCAAGACAGATCCTGGAACGTTCGTGGCAGGAGGCCGTTTGAAGATCTCCCGAGAGAGGCTCCTTCGCGAATCGGCGGTCAGCGGATTTCGTCCCGAGATCTTGGAGAAGGTCTTTCATCTCCTCACGCTCCTTGAGGGATTCAATCGCCATCCATTCCTGAAAGATCGAGTGGCGCTCAAGGGCGGGACGGCGATCAATCTGTTCGTCCTGGATCTGCCACGCCTGTCGGTCGACATTGATCTGAATTACATCGGTTCTGCGACTCTCGAATCGATGAGGACGGACAAGCCTAAGATCGAGGAAGCCCTGACCGACGTCTGCGCACGGGAAGGGATCATCGTGGCGCGTAGCACGATTGAGCACGCCGGTAGCCGGTTCGCTCTTCGGTATGAGAGCGTCCTGGGTGGTGGTGGAAATCTGAAGCTCGACGTGAACTACATGTTCCGCACTCCGCTCTGGCCCGTCAGGCGGATGGACTCTCACTCCCTGGGAACCATTCGGGCGACGGCGATACCCGTACTCGATCTTCACGAATTGGCCGCAGGAAAGCTGGCCGCCCTGCTTGCCAGGCACGCCAGCCGCGATATCTTCGATGCGCATCAACTTCTGAAAACACAAAACTTCGACACAGCGCGGCTGCGCGTGGCCTTCGTAGCATACGGCGCTCTGAACCGCAAGGATTGGCGTACTGTGACACCGGCGCACGTCAGGTTTACGGATCGAGAACTTCGCAACGAACTGATCCCGGTTTTGCGCCAGGACCACGTCGAGGCTTT
>VGEN01000223.1 GCA_016869285.1 Alphaproteobacteria bacterium | reverse complement strand
CCGCCGCCCGAGAGCGCGAGCCCGATCAGGGGCGCGTTCTCAGCCTTGCGGAACCGTGGGGACTGACGGATGCGACTCTCTTCCTTGGCAAGGAGCTCGTCGATCCGGGTACGATCAAAATACTCGCCCGAAGATGTCATCGTCTGCCCTCATGCGCGGAAACGCACGAATAGGACGGTGCCGGCGAGGCCTCATCCCCCGCATGGTGGAGACAGAGCTGCTCAGGAGCCGGCCGCATCCTTCCCCCCTAGGTTGCGGAGAAAGCATGCGCCTGCAGCCGGCTGCCTGGAAACCCGAAAATGACGGCCAGGAGAAAACTCCCTGCGCGTCGCGCTCAGAACTTGGTCGAGATCGAGATCGAACCGAAATAGTCCGGACGGCGTTGGCCCTTGAACTCCTCGGTGCGCCAGACCTGGGTATAGCTGATGCGGGTCCGGCTGATGACGACGGAAAGCCCGGCCTGGACATCCAGCACGAAGCGCCGCTTCTCGATCGACTGCTCACTGCCGACGGTGTTGCCGTCGAGGAAGATGTCGTGGGCTACGCCGCGCGCCTCGGCGCCGGCAAAAAGATACCAGGCGAAGCGATCCGGCTGCCTGTCGAAGGAGGCAGATCCCGGCAGTGCCGGCCGGATGCGAGGCGGGCCGAAATCGACGGCCAGATCCTCGCCGAGGCGGAAGGTCAAGCCGGCGCCGCCATAGGTGAGAACATTGCCGATGCTGCCGCTGACATGCGGCATCAGATCGACGCCGTACCCACCGGAGGTCTCGGCGAGGAAGCGCCATTTGCGCTCGAAGACGAGCGCGGCGCCCGGTTCGTTGGCAACCTGATTGTGCCAACCATGCGCCTCGGCCGAGCCGATCAGGCGATGGAAGTTGTTCTGGATCTCCTTGCCGAGCGCCGCTGGCCCGACGATGCCGAGGTCGAGCTCGACGGTGTCGAGGCGCCGGTCCGATTGCGACTGATAGGCGAGGCCGCCATAGAGAAAAGCACCATAGGGGCGGTCGCTGAGAATCCGGTCGGTCCGTGCCTTGTTCTCCGGCGTGTAGAGATTGTGGCCGATGGTGAAACCCATGCGCCGGCGTGCCTGCAGGTCGATGAGCGGCAGATATCGGCCCAGCTCCCAGAGGATGCTCGGTCCGCCATTGTCGGGCGTCAGCCAGCCGAGCCGGATGCCGTTGGTGTAGTGCCGGTCGGAGTTGCCGCCGGCGAACGTATCGTTCTCGATGACGAGGGTGACGACGCCTTCGGGATCGCCCTGCTGGGCGGCAGCCGGAGACACGCCGAGAATCACCAAGGCCACCAGAGCGGCCGTGCTCAGGCCTTGGAGGAGCGTCGCTATCACTTCTTCCCAGGCGGCAGCGAGTAGGTCGAGGTGACGTGGCAGACCGGCTCGTCCTCGCCTTGCGAGAATATCGTGACTTCGCCATAGGCCAGACGCCTCCCGAGCTTCAGGAGGCGCCCCTCCGCGATCAGGTCCTTGGGCGGCGGAAGCCTGAGAAAATTGGCGTTTAGGTTCGTCGTCACCGCCATCTTCACTCGGCCGATGCGAGAGAGAACGATCGCATACATGGTGTAGTCGGCAAGCCCCATCATGGTAGGGCCGGAGACGGTGCCGCCGGGACGCAGATGGGCCTGATCGATCGGCATCCGCACCCGCGCCTCGCCTGCCGCCAGATGCTCGACACGGAATCCCTGCTCCCAGGCGAAGGGCAGCTCCTCGCGGATGAGCGCGTTGAAGTCCTCGATGCTGATGACGGAGGGACCGGCCATGGCTACTCGCTCGACGACAGCTTGAGACCGACGGTGCCAACGACGATCAGGCCGATGCAAAGGACCCGGGCGAGATCGCGCGACTCGCCAAGCCAAACGATGCCGAGGATGGCGACGCCGGCCGCGCCGATGCCGGTCCACACGGCATAGGCGGTGCCGATCGGCAGCGTGCGGGCGGCGAGCGCCAGAAGGATCATGCTGGCGATCATCGCCGCTACCGTCCCGACGCTCGGCCAGAGGCGCGTGAACCCGTCGACGAATTTGAGGCCGACGGCCCACCCGATCTCGAGGAGGCCCGCGAGCACGAGATAGATCCAGGCCATGCCTCTCCCCTGTCCTTGACGCGCCAGACCCTTGGCCGGATAACACGTCCCGGAGCCAGGAAGGAAGCCTCTCCCCATGACCGCCCAGCCGAAAGAAGCGCCGTCCGAGCCGCTCGTGCTCACGCATCTAGCCGATGGCGTGATGCATGTGACGATGAACCGCGGTCCTCAGCGCAATGCGCTGTCGATCGCCCTGATGACCGCGCTCGAAGAGGCGCTCGACCGAGCCGCCGCCGATGCGGCGACACGCGTCGTCGTGATCGCAGGATCCGGCCCCGGCTTCTGCGCCGGGCACGACCTGAAGGAGCTCCGCGCCAATCCCGGCGAGGCGTTCTACCGCCGGACCTTCGAGCAATGCTCGCGGATGATGACCAAGGTCGTGCGCCTGCCGAAGCCGGTGATCGCGCGCATCCACGGCATCGCCACCGCCGCCGGCTGCCAGCTCGTCGCCAGCTGCGATCTCGCCATTGCCTCTGACGCCGCGCAGTTCGCCACGCCCGGCGTCAATATCGGCCTCTTCTGCTCGACGCCGATGGTGGCGCTTTCGCGCGCCGTCGGCCGCAAGACGGCCATGGAGATGCTGCTGACGGGGGAGATGGTGCCGGCTGCCCGCGCGCGTGAGCTCGGTCTGATCAACCGCGTCGTGTCGGCCGCGGAGCTCGACCAGTCGATCGCCGCGCTGGCCCAGCAGATCGTCTCGAAGTCGCCGCTGACGCTCAAGATCGGCAAGGAGGCGTTCTATCGCCAGGCCGAGATGGGGCTCGATGACGCCTATGCCTATGCCGCCGAGGTGATGACGCGGAACATGATGGCGCGCGATGCCGCAGAGGGCATCGACGCATTCATCGAGAAGCGCCACCCGACCTGGTGCGGAGCCTGAGCGCGATGACCGCCGCCCCCGCCCTTGCCGTGGACCGTCACGCCTCGTATCCGGATGCACAGATCAAGAGCATCCTGCGTGGCGTCAAGACCATCGCCATGGTCGGCGCCTCGACCAACTGGAACCGACCGAGCTACTTCGCGATGAAGTATCTCCAGGACAAGGGCTACCGCGTCATTCCGGTGAATCCGGGCCCAGCCGGGCAGACGGTGCTCGGCGAGAAGATCTACGCCTCGCTCCGCGACATCCCGGACAAGGTCGACATGGTCGACGTCTTCCGCGCCGCCGAGCATGTGCCGCCGATCGCAGCGGACGCGATCGCGATCGGCGCCAAGATCCTGTGGATGCAGCTCGGGGTGCGCAACGACGCAGCCGCCGAGACCGCGGAGAGTGCAGGGCTCACCGTGATCATGAACCGCTGCCCGAAGATCGAGTACGGCCGGCTCTCGGGCGAGCTCGGCTGGCACGGCTTCAATTCGGGCGTCATCACCTCCAAGCGCCGGAAGATCTGAGATGACCAGGAACAGCCGCTACGGCTTCGAGACCCTGTCGATCCATGCCGGCGCCGGCCCCGATCCGGCGACCGGCGCACGCTCGACGCCGATCTACCAGACGACGGCCTTCGTCTTCGACGATGCCGACCACGCGGCCTCGCTCTTCAACCTGCAAACCTTCGGCTACATCTACGGCCGCCTGACCAACCCGACGACCGCGGTGCTGGAAGAGCGCATCGCCTCGCTCGAGGGCGGACGTGGCGCGACCTGCACCGCCTCGGGTCACTCGGCGCAGATGCTGGCCTTCTTCCCGCTGCTGCAGCCGGGCGACGAGTTCATCTCCTCGCGCCGGCTCTACGGCGGCTCGATCACCCAGTTCACCCGCACCTTCAAGAAGTTCGGCTGGTCCGGCGTTCTGGTCGACACCGACGAGCCCGAGAATGTCCGCCGCGCAATCACGCCGAAGACCAAGGCGATCTTCTGCGAGAGCCTGGCGAACCCCGGTGGCGTCATCAGCGACATCGAGGTGCTGGCCAAGATCGCGCACGAAAACGGCCTGCCGCTCATCGTCGACAACACCATGGCGACTCCCTATCTGTGCCGGCCGATCGAGTGGGGTGCGGATCTCGTCGTCCACTCGACGACGAAGTTCCTCTCCGGACACGGCAACGCCATGGGCGGCGCGGTCGTCGACTCCGGCACCTTCGACTGGGGACAGGGCGACAAGTTCCCCTCGCTGTCGAAGCCGGAGCCCGCCTATCATGGCCTCACCTTCACCGAAACCTTCGGCGACCTCGCCTATACGATCTACGGACACGCCGTGGGATTGCGCGATCTCGGGCCGACGATGGCGCCGATGAACGCCTACCTCACCATCATGGGCTGCGAGACGCTGGCGCTCCGCATGCAGCGTCATATCGAGAACGCCCAGGCGGTCGCCGAGTACCTCTCTCGCCACCCGCAGGTGGCGTGGGTCTCCTATGCCGGCCTCAAGGGCAACCCGTATCACGCGCTCGCCAAGAAGTACCTGCCGAAGGGCGCCGGCTCGGTCTTCACCATCGGCATCAAGGGCGGCTACGACGCTGGCGTGAAGGTGGTCGAGTCCGTCGACCTCTTCTCGCATCTCGCCAATATCGGCGACACACGCTCGCTGATCATCCATCCGGCCTCGACCACGCACCGCCAGCTCTCGGTCGAGCAGGCGACTGCCGCCGGCGCCGGCCCCGACGTGCTGCGGCTGTCGATCGGGCTCGAGAGCATCGACGACATCCTGCGCGATCTCGATCAGGCGCTCGGCCAGGCCGCCCGACTCGCCGCTTGAGCGCGCCGACGCTCCGCCTGCCGGTGGAGACGCAGCGGCTCGTCATCCGCGAGCTCGCCGAGAAGGATCTCGAACCGCTCTATGCCTGGCGCCGCAATCCCGCCTATCGCCGGCACCTGCCGATGCCGCGACAGACGCGCGCGGCCGTCGAGGCCGAGCTCGGCACCGTCCTCCGCGACCAGACCGACTACCGGCGGCTTCGCTACCTGCTCGGCGTCATCGAGCGGAAGAGCGGCCGCATGCTGGGCGAGGCGATCCTCAAGCTTGGCCCGGCTCTCCGCCACCGTCAGGCCGAGATCGGCTGGGCCGTCGCCGAGGATGCGAAGGGTCACGGCTATGCGACCGAGATCGGCGGCGCGCTGCTCGACGCTGCGTTCGGCCAGCTCCGCCTGCACCGCGTCTTCGCCATGTGCTCGACCGAGAACGGAGCGTCGAGGCACGTGATGGAGAAGCTCGGCATGCGTGAGGAAGGACTGCTACGCGAACACTTCCGCGCGCGCGAGCGATGGTGGTCCTCCCACATCTACGCCATGCTGGACAGCGAGCACCGCAAACGGAAAGGGCGGAGCGCCTGACCCGCCCGCCCTTCCGGGATCTCGATGTTGGCGTGCCGATCAGATCGGCATGCGCAGCAGCTCTTGATAGGCATTGACCAGCTTGTCGCGGACTGCAACGACGGTCTGGAGCGTGAACTCGGCATTGCCGACCGCACGCACGACGTCGAGGAGATCGGCCTGGCCGGCGACTCCGGCAACGCTTAAGGCCTCCGCCTTCTGGCCTGACTTGACGGCCTCCTGGGCCGCATCCTTGACCATGGACAGAAAGTCCTTGCCGCCGGGCATCGCGCCTGCGGCGGCCGCCGTCGGCGCTGCCGTCGCAAGCCCGATGCCTTTGAGCGCCTGGAGCGGACTGAATGCCTTGAGGTCGATCGCCATTCTGCTCTCCTAGCCGACTAGAGCATTTTCCGATCTGTCTGAATCGTCAGGGATTCCCAATCCTGTCGCGATGTGATTCAAGATGCGTGCTGGAGGAGGAGGCCAGCGGGCATGGGAGTTCCCCTATCAGAGGATCTTCGTGTTCGTGTGGTGCGGGCGGTCGAGGACGGATTGTCTCGGCGCCAGGCTGCTGAGCGGTTCGGGGTCGGTGTGTCGAGCGCGATCCGGTGGGTGGATGAGTGGCGTCGCAGCGGCCGCACGGCGGCCTTGGCTCAGGGCGGCGACCGGCGGTCTGATCGGATCGAGGCGGAGGCGGCCTTTCTGCT
>VGEN01000222.1 GCA_016869285.1 Alphaproteobacteria bacterium | reverse complement strand
AACGCAGGCTGTCGAGATCGTTGGCATCCTCGTAGCCGCAGGCGATCGCCAGGATGCGGGCGCGCAAGATGCTGGCGAGCGGGTGTATCACGCGCGTGCCGTCGCGCCGATCGGCGATCAGGGCCGCAAGCCTGTCCGCCAGACCGAGACGGCGCTCGGCCTGGGCCAGTACCATCACCCCGCCGTCGGAGCTGATGCGCCCGCCGTCGAACGACGCGCTCATCTTCTTGCGCCCGACGCTTGGCAAATCGAAGGAGAGTTCTCTATCGTCGGCCATGGCGGGCGTGGCGCCTCCCTGCTCTCGTGAAGGACCGGCTTAGACAACCAAATCCTAAACGAAATCAGTGAGTTATGCTACACCCGCAGCATCGAGACAGCCCGCGTCACGAATAATTCGGGATAGCTATAGGAATTAGTGTGAACGAGCGAAGAAGACAACGAAATTCGCGACCGAAGGGGTAGCCTCAGCCTTGACAGTCGAGGCCTTGAGACCTACGGTCCAAAGTCCCTCAACGGCAGCGTTTGCTTGCCGGTTCCGGAATCCCGGAACTCCGTCCGTCCGCGAGTGTCGCGCACGGGCGCGAGGGTGTTTTGAGCATTCGCGAGAGAGCGGGGAAGCGTGTTTGAGGGGCTGACCGACCGCCTGGGGCAGGTCTTCGATCGGCTGAAGCGCCGCGGCGCCTTGAGCGAAGCCGATGTGTCGGCAGCGTTGCGCGAGGTGCGCGTCGCGCTGCTCGAGGCCGATGTCGCGCTGCCGGTCGTCAAGTCCTTCATCGAGGGGGTGCGCGAGAAGGCCATCGGCCAGGAGGTACTGCGCTCGGTTACCCCCGGACAGATGGTCGTCAAGATCGTGCACGATCACCTGGTTGAGATCCTCGGCGGCGATGCCGGGCTGGCGACCAACGTCGCGCCGCCGGCGGTCTTCCTGATGGTGGGGCTGCAGGGCTCGGGCAAGACGACGACGACGGCCAAGCTCGCCCGCCGCATCGCCAAGCGCGAGCGGAAGAAGGTCCTGGTCGCCTCGCTCGACGTCTATCGTCCGGCCGCGATGGAACAGCTGCATCAGCTGGCGAAGCAGGTGGAAGTCGCGGTGACACCGATCGTTCCCGGCGAGATACCGCGCGCGATCGCCGCCCGTGCGCTCGACCAGGCGCGACGCGAAGGCTTCGATGTTCTTCTGCTCGACACCGCCGGCCGCCTCACCATAGACGAGGAGTTGATGGCCGAGGTGGCGGAGATCCGCGACCTCACCAAGCCGCACGAGGTCCTGCTCGTCGCCGATGCGATGACCGGTCAGGACGCGGTCCGCACCGCGACCGGCTTCAACGAGAGGGTCGGCCTGACCGGCATCGTGCTGACGCGCGTCGATGGCGACGCGCGTGGCGGTGCCGCGCTGTCGATGCGTCAGGTCACCGGGCGGCCGATCAAGGTCCTCGGCATCGGCGAGAAGCTCGACCAGATCGAGGAGTTCGATGCCGGCCGCGTCGCCTCGCGCATTCTCGGCATGGGCGACGTCGTCGGCCTGGTCGAGCGTGCCGCCGAGGTGATCGAGAAGGAAGAGGCCGAGAAGCTCGCCGCCAAGATCCAGAAAGGCGGCTTCGACCTCGATGACATGGCGCAGCAGCTCCGCCAGCTCCGCAAGATGGGCGGCCTCGGCGGCGTCATGGGGATGCTGCCCGGCATCGGCAAGATCAAGGAGCAGCTCGCCGGCGCCAAGGTCGACGAGAGCCTGCTCAAGCGCCAGGAGGCGATCATCTCCTCGATGACGCCGAAGGAACGTAAGGACGCACGTCTCCTCAACGCCTCGCGTAAGCGCCGCATCGCCGCCGGCTCCGGCACCACGGTTCCCGACATCAACCGGCTCCTGAAGCAGCACATGGAAATGAGCCGGGTGATGAAGCAGATGGGCCGGCTCGGCCAAAAGGGCCTCATGCGCCAGGGCCTGGGCGCGCTGTTCCGCAGATGACCGAACGACTTTTCACGAAAGGACTGAAGAGATGGCTTTGAAGATCCGCATGACCCGCGGCGGCGCCAAGAAGCGTCCGTTCTACTCGATCGTCGTCGCTGAGCACACGAGCCCGCGCGACGGCCGCTTCATCGAGAAGCTCGGCACCTATAACCCGATGCTGGCGAAGAGCCATGCCGACCGCGTGCGTCTGAACGCCGAGCGCATCAAGCATTGGATATCGGTCGGCGCCACGCCGTCCGAGCGCGTCGCGAAGTTCCTCGCCGATGCCGGCATGGGCGAGCGGCCGAAGATCCGCGAGACGCCGAAGAAGAGCGCGCCGCGCGCCAAGACGCAGGAGCGGATGAAGGCCGCCACCGAGGCTGCCGCTGCCGCGGCGCCCGCCGAGGCCAAGGCGGAGTAAGGCTCGCGTGCGATGCGGGACGCCCGCGTGCTGCTCGCCGAGATCGTCGGGGTCCATGGCGTGCAGGGCCAGGTCCGGGTACGCGCGCACACCGCCGATCCGCTCGACGTGGCGGCCTACGGGCCGCTGACGGCGGAGCCCGGCGGGCTCACGCTGACGCTCGAGGGGCTGCGCGAGGCCAAGGGAGGTGTGGTCGTCGCGCGCATTCCGGGCGTGGCGGATCGCGACGCCGCCGCGGCGCTCAAGGGCCTTCGCCTCTATGTTTCGCGCTCGGTTCTGCCGGCACCGGACAAGGAGGAGTTCTACTACGCCGACCTCGAAGGCCTGCGAGCGGACCTCGTCGACGGAAGCGCGTTGGGTCGCGTGCGGCGGGTCGTCAACTACGGCGCCGGCGACATGCTGGAGATCGACCGCGACACGGGCAGCGTGCTGGTTCCGTTCACGCGTGCCGCGGTGCCGACGGTCGATGTCGCCGGCGGTCGGGTCGTCGTCGATCCGCCGCCAGGCCTTCTGACCGACGAGCCCGGAAACGAGGGCACATGAGCTGGCGGGCAACCGTGCTCACCCTGTTTCCCGGCATGTTTCCGGGGCCGCTGGGCATTAGCCTTGCCGGAAAGGCAATTGAGGAGGGAATCTGGACCCTGGAGGCGCTGGACATCCGGGGGTTCGCGAGCGATAAACACGCCTCCGTCGACGACACTCCGTTCGGCGGGGGCGCCGGCATGGTCATGCGGCCGGACGTGCTGGACCGGGCTCTCGCCTCTGTCGAGGATCGTCCCGGACCTCGCATCTACCTGAGCCCGCGCGGGCGCCTCCTGGACCAGGCGCGGGTGAAGGAGCTGGCGCAAGGCCCTGGCGTGGTGCTGCTGTGCGGGCGCTACGAAGGGGTCGACGAGCGGGTCATCCAGGCCCGCGGGCTCGAGGAGGTCAGCCTCGGCGACTTCGTCCTGTCCGGCGGTGAGCCGGCGGCGATCGCGCTGATCGACGCGGCGGTCAGGCTTCTGCCGGGCGTGATGGGCGCGGCGGAAGGTCTGGTCGAGGAGAGTTTCGAGGCGGGGCTGCTCGAGTACCCGCACTACACGCGGCCGCGCGAGTGGCAGGGCCGCACGGTGCCGGAGGTCTTGATCTCCGGGCACCACGAGAAGATACGCGCCTGGCGGCGTGCCGAGGCGGAGCGGGTGACGGCCGAGAGACGGCCCGATCTCTGGTCCCGCTATCGAGGCGCCCGCTCCGGCGAAGGTCGTTAGTTCGAACGGTTGTCAGGACGGGAACGAGTGCCATGAATCTCTTGCAGACGCTCAACAAGGAACAGGCGGACAAGCTCGCGGCAAAGCGCGCCGTCCCCGAATTCGCCCCGGGCGATACGCTCAAGGTCAACGTGAAGGTGATCGAGGGCAGCCGCGAGCGCGTCCAGGCTTACGAGGGCGTCTGCATCGCCCGGAAGAACGCCGGCGTGAACTCCTCGTTCACCGTCCGCAAGATCTCTTACGGCGAAGGCGTCGAGCGCGTATTCCCGCTCTACTCGCCGATGGTCGGCTCGATCGAGGTGGTGCGTCGCGGCAAGGTTCGTCGCGCCAAGCTCTATTACCTCCGCGGCCGCACCGGCAAGTCGGCGCGCATCACCGAGCGCGCCGGCGCGCGCGGCGAGGCCGAGGCGCAGGCCGAGTCCTGATCGCTCGTCGTCGTTCGGGGTTGGGAGGCCTTAAGGTCGCGATGGCCGCTCCGCGCACGCTTTTCGACAAGATCTGGGACAGCCACGTCGTCGACCGTCAGGCCGACGGCACCTGCCTCATCTATATCGACCGCCACCTTGTCCATGAAGTGACGAGCCCGCAGGCTTTCGAGGGCCTGCGCATGGCCGGCCGCAAGGTGCGTCGCCCCGATCTGACGCTCGCGGTCGCCGACCACAACGTTCCGACCACCGACCGCTCGCAGGGCATCGCCGACGAGGAGAGCCGGATCCAGGTCGAGACGCTGGACGAGAACGCGCGCGCCTTCAGCGTGCCCTACTTCAACATGGTCGATCCGCGCCAGGGGATCGTGCACATCATCGGGCCGGAGCAGGGCTTCACGCTGCCGGGAAACACCATCGTCTGCGGCGACAGCCATACCTCGACGCATGGCGCGTTCGGCGCGCTGGCCTTCGGCATCGGCACCTCCGAGGTCGAGCATGTGCTGGCCACCCAGACGCTGGTGCAGAAGCCGGCGAAGAACATGCGGGTCACGGTCGAGGGCGAGCTGCCGTTAGGCGTCACGGCCAAGGACATCGTGCTGGCGATTATCGGCAAGATGGGCACGGCCGGCGGCACCGGCCATGTGATCGAGTACGCCGGATCGGCGATCCGCGGCCTGTCGATGGAAGGCCGCATGACCGTCTGCAACATGACGATCGAGGGTGGCGCCCGCGCCGGCCTGATCGCCCCGGATCAGACGACCTTCGACTACCTCAAGGGCCGCCCGATGGCGCCCAAGGGTGCGGCCTGGGAAGCCGCTGTCGCCTATTGGAAGACGCTGCCCTCGGACGCGGGCGCCAAGTACGACCGCGAGATCCGCATCGACGCCAAGGACATCGTCCCGCAGGTAACCTGGGGCACCAGCCCCGAGGACGTGCTGCCGATCACCGGCAAGGTGCCGAACCCGGCGGATGTCCGCGACGATGCCAAGCGCGCCTCGATGGAACGCGCGCTCGACTATATGGGCCTGGAGCCGGGCACGCCGCTGAGCCAGGTCAAGGTCGACAAGGTCTTCATCGGCTCCTGCACCAACGGCCGCATCGAGGATCTGCGTGAAGCGGCCAAGGTCGCCAAGGGCCGCAAGGTCGCGGCCCATGTGAACGCGCTCGTCGTTCCGGGCTCAGGTTTGGTCAAGCACCAGGCCGAGGAAGAAGGGCTCGATCGCATCTTCATCGAGGCCGGCTTCGAGTGGCGCGAGCCCGGCTGCTCGATGTGCCTGGCGATGAATGCCGACAAGCTCGAGCCCGGCCAGCGCTGTGCCTCGACCTCAAACCGCAACTTCGAAGGTCGCCAGGGCCGCGGCGGGCGCACGCATCTGGTGAGCCCGGCGATGGCCGCCGCCGCGGCTGTCTCCGGCCATCTCGCCGATATCCGCGGACTGGTCCGGTAGCCGCCTAGCGGCTGACCTCGTCGACCAGGTCGTTGTTGTAGCCGCGGACCATCCCTGGAATCAGCAGCGCGTCGATCAGCCACCAGAGGCCGGGGATCGCCATCAGCACCATGCCGATGAAGACCCAGTAGAGGGCGCCGGCGACCAGCGTGAGCAGCAGCAGGATGAAGCCGCTGAGCCAGCGGCCGAGATAGAACCGGTGCACGCCGAACATGCCGAGGAAGAACCACAGCAGGTAAGTGACGATGACCGACTTCTTGTTGGCATCGTAGCGCATCATCGCCACGGCATCGTCGGTCGGGCGGCCGGAGGGATAGGCCATGCTGGTTCCTTCTAACGCCCTGCAATGCTAGAGCATTTTCCGATCATTCTGGTTCATAGCCTGAGTTTCGAAAGTAGTTGGCGCATTCGTGTGGTGTGAAGGCGTCGAGAGCGTCAGCGATGGCCTGCCATAGGGCGTCCTTGGTTCGTGCGGCCACCTTTCGCAGATAGGCCTTCAGCTTGGCAAAGGCTTGCTCGATTGGGTTGAAGTCCGGGCTATAGGGAGGCAAGAACAAGCGCGTCGCGCCTGCCGCCTCGATGGCTTCGCGCAC
>VGEN01000221.1 GCA_016869285.1 Alphaproteobacteria bacterium | reverse complement strand
CCTGTCCGCCAGACCGAGACGGCGCTCGGCCTGGGCCAGTACCATCACCCCGCCGTCGGAGCTGATGCGCCCGCCGTCGAACGACGCGCTCATCTTCTTGCGCCCGACGCTTGGCAAATCGAAGGAGAGTTCTCTACCGTCGGCCATGGCGGGCGTGGCGCCTCCCTGCTCTTGTGAAGGACCGGCTTAGACAACCAAATCCTAAACGATATCAGTGAGTTATGCTACGCCCGCCGCATCGAGACAGCCCCCGTCACGAATAATCCAGGCTAGATTATTCTGCCCAGGAGGATTACGGGCAGCCGTGCTTGGAGCGTGACACATGACGACAAGGCGCAGAGTCACGAGCAGGAGTCCTTGCCCCTGTGGCTCAGGTCGAACCTATAAGACTTGTTGTCGGGATCGGGTGGACTGGAACTCGCTCTTTGCCGCCGGGCGGGATTGGCGAAAGTATTTGTCAATTCGGGGCCGAAATCTTAACTTTATAAATAAAGTATTTGAAATATTAGAGTTTGGACCAAATGACGTAAAAAGCCTTTCTAGGTACAAGGAGGGATTTTCTGCCAACGCGGTTCGAAAGATTCATGAGGCCGTTGTAGAGTTTTGGCCCAGAGACATCGATATTGTGTCTATCTTGAGTAAATCTAGTAAAGATGTTTCTGGTCTATATATTGGTGACTATGACATAGGATACTTAAAAAGGGGTATTGTCCGACATTCTATCTACGCGAACAAAATCCTTATCGTTGACCCGTTTCTTTATCCATACTCCGTACGAGATGAATACAGTCCTTTATCGGAGCCGGCTCAGTACAGAACCCAAACTCTCCGAAACGTAAAATTCTGGATCTCAATACTGCCCTGGATCGACGCAGGAATAATCGAGGTCATCCGAACGCCTGCAGAGTTCAGTCATCGTCTCCAGTGGGACTCGTTGCATCGCCAAAAGGATAAATTCGACACCAATCCTGAACTAAAAGCGGCGATGAAGGCTTCGGCAAGTGAACTCAAAAGTCGTCACTTAAAGGAAATGGCATTCCGTGATTTGTGGTTGAGCGCCCCTGACACCTCTATTAGGCATCGTCTGAAGGACATTGATTTGGCCCAACATGGAATAACAGAAGATGACGTATTGGATTATATTCGGAAGAAACGAGACGATGATCCAGACTTTCTTGAGCCGCTAGGCCCGGACGGGGAAGCTAGCCAGATTCAAACGATCTCAAGCGGAGCGAGCTACGATGTAGCCCAGCTAACGGCAAGCATTACTAAGTCATATCTTTTCACCGACCTTTCAGTGAAGTGGAAAGAAATAGAAATAGATAGAAATCTTCATAGTGTAGAGAGTCGAGTTTGGTCGCCATTCGCTAAGGCCGTCCAGGAATCACGGCTCAAATATCTTAGCAATTTGCGACTTGAGCACGCGTTAACTCTTCGCGACGAAGGAAGATTGGAATCACTTCGCAGTTTCATGTTGCGTGTCTGGGAGCGTGCGCGCGTGGAGGAGCCGTTCGATGAGGCCAACGCGCGACTGTTAGGCGAGGAACTTCACCATGAGATAAGGGAAGCGGAGGTGGAGTGGCGCGAGATTGACAAGAGCTTGGTCAAGATTGTTGGCACCGAGGCAGCGGGCGGGCTATTGGCTGCGGGCCCTCTCATTGAGTCAGGACACGGACTGTTTGTCGCAGCCGCCGCTGTTGCCGCCGGAGCAACCACCTTGGCGGCGACCTATTTCAAGAAGAGAAGTTTTGCAGACCGCTTCCCTGCGGCGTTCTTCATGAAGGTCGACAAGCCCAGCTAGATGATGTCGGGCCTTCCGATACGCTCAAGTCATCTCCATGTTAAGCTTGCTTTCTGTTTCCCACCTCGGAGCCTCCCATGTCCGCCTGCATCATTGGTTGGGCGCATACGCCCTTCGGTAAGCATGACGCGCTCGATCTCGAGACGCTGATCGTCAAGGTCGCGCGGGACGCGGTGGCGGATGCGGGGCTCGCGCCTGGCGATATCGACGCGATCTATCTCGGCCATCTCAATGCGGGCTTCGTGCGCCAGGAGTTTCCGGCGTCGCTGACGATGCAGGCGCATGACGAGTTCCGCTTCAAGCCGGCGACCCGCGTCGAGAACGCCTGCGCGACGGGGTCGGCGGCGATCCATCAGGGGCTGAACGCGATCGCGGCGAAGAAGGCCAAGCGCGTGCTGGTCGTCGGCGTCGAGAAGATGACCGAGGTCACCGGGCAGCAGGTCGGCGACATCCTCATCCGTGCCTCCTACCTCAAGGAAGAGGGCGACACGCAGGGCGGCTTCGCCGGCATCTTCGGCGGCATCGCGCAGCGCTATTTCCAGAAGCATGGCGACCAGTCCGACGCGCTCGCGCGCATCGCGGCCAAGAACCACAAGAACGGCGCCGTCAATCCGCTGGCGCATCTGCGCAAGGATCTGGGCTACGAGTTCTGCCGCTCGGTCTCCGACAAGAACCCCTTCGTCGCGGGACCGCTGAAGCGCACGGATTGCTCGCTCGTCTCCGATGGTGCTGCGGCCGTCGTGCTCTCCGACATGGACACGGCGCTGGCGTCGAAGAAGGCCGTGGTCTTCCGCGCTGCCGAGCATGTGCAGGACTTCCTGCCGATGTCCAAGCGCGACATCACGCTGTTCGAAGGCTGCGAGCTCGCGTGGAAGAAGGCGCTGGGCAACGCGAAGCTCGACCTGCTCGATCTGTCGCTGGTGGAGACGCATGACTGCTTCACGCTGGCGGAGCTCATCGAGTACGAAGCGATGGGCCTGACGCCCAGGGGACAGGGCTTCCGCGCGATCCAGGAGGGATGGACGGCGAAGGGCGGGAAGCTGCCGGTGAATCCCTCCGGCGGTCTCAAGAGCAAGGGCCACCCGATCGGCGCCACCGGCGTGTCGATGCATGTGATGAGCGCCATGCAGCTCACGGGTGCCGCGGGCGACATGCAGGTGAAGGACGCGAAGCTCGCTGGCGTCTTCAACATGGGCGGCGCGGCCGTCGCTAACTACGTCTCGATCTTGGAGCCGCTGAGGTCCTGATTTAACGGACGCTCGCCTGATGGCGTAACGCTCCCGCTATTTCGGCGCTGCCGCTTCGCTGCGCCGAAAAGCTGCCGCGTTCCGCCGCTCGCGGTTCCGACCTCACAATTCGTCCGCTCGCGCGGAACGCGAACTAAGGCGGCAGGCGCGCTCTTGCGCGCCGAGAGACTTAGTGAAGCGGGACGCACAAGCGAGCGTCCGTAGGAATCAAAACCTTATTGCGCTGAGGCCCGAGGCCCTTAACCTTGGAACCCCAAGCTCCATCCCGCATTTTTTCTCCATGCACATTCTCGCTGTCCTCGCCCATCCCTCCCGCACCAGCTTCGCTGCCAAGGTCTTCACCACCGCCATCGAAGCGCTGACCGAAGCCGGGCACGACGTCCGCACGCTCGACCTCTACGGCGAGGGCTTCGAGGCAAGGCTTTCGGAGCCGGAATGGCGGGTGAACTCGGACGAGTCCAGGAATCGCGCCACGGTCGAGGGCTTCGTCGTCGATCTCCTATGGGCGGATGGGCTGCTGCTGGTGTTCCCCACCTGGTGGTCGGGGGTACCCGCGATCCTCAAGGGCTGGCTCGACCGTGTCTTCCTGCCGGGCGTGGCGTTCGAGCTCCGCCCGGGGCCGTTCCGGCCGATGCTGACCCGGCTCAAGCTGTTCGCGGCGATCACCACCTGCGGCGCGTCGCGCTGGCAGACCCTGGCGCTGTTCGATCCGGTGCGCGTCTATCTCCGCGCCATGCGCCTCGCGGTGGCGCCGCAGGCGAAGCCGGCGTTCATGCGCCTCCATCGCATGGACACGACGAGCCAGGAGGAGCGCGTGCAATTCCTCGAGCACGTGCGCGAACGCTTCAGAAAGCTCGGCTGATCGCGGTCTTAAGCGTTGCCGAGGGCGCGTTGCTGCGCAGCCCACATCAGCCGCGGCAGGATATAGCGGCGCATCATGCGGCCGTGGTGCTTGCCGGTCGCGACCGGCACCAGGCCGTTCTTCTCGATCACGCGTACCGACGCGTAGTTGTGCGGCTCGACGCAGGCGACGACGTAGTCGATCTCCGCCGCCTTGTAGGCGAAGCGCAGCACCGCCGCGACGGCCTCGCTCGCATAGCCATGGCCCTGCTCGGCCGGGGCGATCGCGAAGGTCAGCTCGGCGGCACGGCCGGAGGCGCAGTCGGGAATCAGCTTGAGCCGGGCATGGCCGACGGAGTCTTCGCCGCGGCAGATCATCAGGTAGCCGAGCCCGAAGATCTGCCACTCGCCCTCGAACACCGCGCGCAACTCCTCCATCGCATCCCGGTCGAGGGGCGGCGCCGAGAGGTAGCGCGGGTTGAGCCGGCGATTAACCTCGTAGATCCTGGAGACGTCGGTGCCCGACATCGGCCGGAGCGTCAGCCGCGGCGTCGCCAGGAAGATCTCGGTGGGCGCCTGGCGACCCGGATCCGGATGACCGTAGGAGTTCGCGACGAGGGTCATGGTCCCCTTTCTAGGGCCCAAAGCTTACAAAAGGCTTAATAACAATTTAGACCGGATACAGTCTATACGAAAATTCACATTAATGCGAGGCCGGCGGCACGGACTCTCCGGAAGCGACTGATCGCCATTGCCTTTTTCGGTGAGCAGGGCCATTTGCGTCGGGCCGCACCGCGCCACCGGAGACCTGATGGACAGCCTCCTTCACCTCGCCGCCGATCCCCATGCCTGGGCCGCACTCGCGACCCTGGTGGTCATGGAGGTGGTGCTCGGCATCGACAACCTGATCTTCGTCTCGATCCTGACCAACCGGCTGCCGGCGGAGCAGCAGCAGATCGCGCGGCGCATCGGCATCGGGCTCGCGCTGATCCTGCGCCTGCTGCTGCTGGCGACCATCGCGTGGATCGTGCAGCTGACGCAGCCGCTGTTCACGCTCTTCGACAACGCTTTCTCGTGGCGAGATCTGATCCTGATCGGCGGCGGGCTCTTCCTGGTGTGGAAGGCGACGCGCGAGATCCATCACACCGTCGATCCCGGCCCGGACAAGAGCCTGCTGGACGAAGGCGTGAAGATGGGATTCACGGTCGCGATCTCCCAGATCATCATGCTCGACCTCGTCTTCTCGCTCGACAGCATCATCACCGCGGTCGGCATGACCGACGACGTCCCCATCATGGTCATCGCCGTGGTCGTCGCGGTCGTGGTGATGATGCTCGCCGTCAACCCGCTCTCGGCCTTCCTGCAGAACAACCCGACCATCGTCATGCTGGCTTTGGGATTCCTGCTCATGATCGGCATGGTGCTGATCGCCGACGGGTTCGGCGTGCATGTGCCGAAGGGGTATATCTACGCGGCGATGGCGTTTTCGGCGATGGTGGAAGCGCTCAACATGCTCTCGCGCAGGAATAAGAAGCGGAAGGAAGAGGCGCGGAGATTGCTGGACAAGGTTTCTTAGGGGGCTTGATTTGGCGGGCGCTCGCTTGATGCGTGCTGCCGCGCTCGCGCGGTAGCGACAAAAAGAAACCCTCCCCCCGAAATGGGAGGGTTGGTTGGAACCGCGAGCGGCGTTACGCCACCAAGCGAGCGACCGTAGACTTCAAACTTCAGTTCTTGGTGACATTCCAGAAGACCGGCAGGTGGGTACTAACCATACCCACCACGTTCTTCCGCCACGCCTCCGGTGACGCCGCCTGCCCCAGGTTCACAATCGGCTGCTGCACCATCAACGCGCGATGGTAGACCTCCATCGCCGCCTTGCGTGCCGCCTCGTCCGGCGCGTCGAGCACGGCGCCGCGGAGCTTCTCGGTCGCCTCATCACAGGGCCAGCCGAACCAGTTCTTGCCGTCGCACTGCATCGGTGCGCCGAGATTGGTCAGCGGATGATGCGCGTTCATGCGATAACGTACAGAATCTTTCGCACTTTCGGGAATGGTGGCTTCTTCTAGAGTGAAGGAGCAAACGATGAGCAGTGAGACTGCGATGGGCCAGGTGATCCAGATCGACGAGGCTCGGATCAGGGATCATCTGGGAGAGATGGTGCGCGGCACGGTCGAGGAGACGCTGAATGCACTCCTTGCGTCTGAGGCCGACCGTCTGTGCGGTGCG
>VGEN01000220.1 GCA_016869285.1 Alphaproteobacteria bacterium | reverse complement strand
GCCGCCGTTTGCCCGGATGCCGCTCTCATCCGCTTGCTCGCCGGCGCGCTTCGACCCGCCGCTCCATGACCGACGGGGCCGATGCCCCGAAAACACCCGTTCCCTCAATCCCAAACCAATAACCCGACACCCGACAAACCAACCCGCGATGAAAAAGGCGCAACGACAAAGCATGCCATCTGATCGCCTTCCATCGCCGCAATTCAAATCATGCTCGCCCGTGAATAGGCCGGGCTAGATCCCGCGCCTCCCGGACCAGGTCGATCGAGGACGCCGTCGGCCAGTCTGCAGCCGCTGCGGCCGCCTCGAAGGACTTGGCGGCGCGGCCGAGACGCATAGCCCCGGCGCTGAAAGCCGCTCCCTTGAGCGCGTGGGCATAGCCCTTGGCCGCTGGAGCGTCCGTTGCCGACGCGGCTGCCATCGCCTCGGCCGCCATTCTCTGCGCCTGGTCGGCGAAGCGCCGCAGCATCCCTGCCAATTCGGCCGTGAGCCCGCCGGCGATCGACTCGAGCTCGGCAAGATCCAGAACCGGGGCGGCGCCTTCCGGCGCGGCCCCGCTCGTCGGCGGCGGATTGACGAGGGACGCGATAAGACTGGCGGGCGTCGTCGGCCAGCCGCAGGCGACGTCGAACTCCTCGGACGGCGTTCCGGCTGCGAGGGCCACGAGCCTCAGATTGCAGAGGAGCGGAGAGGTCCTGACGGCGCGGGCCAGCACGACGCCGTCTGCATCGGCGAGGCGCTCGGCAATGAGAACGCCGGCGAAGGCCGGCTCGGCCTCCTCGAGGAGATCGAGCGCCCGGTGGATGTCCGACGCGGTGTCGATGGTGCCGCCGGCGGCGGCGAGCGTTGCCGCGATCGTTCGGGCCCTGTCGTCATCGGCGTCGACGACGAGCACACGCCGTCCGGAAAGGGCTGCGGAAGACGTGCTCATGACCCGTTCATGTTTGTGCTATACTACAAAAATTGGTGCATCTCATTGAGGTCCGTCATGATCGATCGGCGCAGGGTGCTTCAGCTGTCCACGAGCATCGCGGCTCTGTCCGTCTTCGGGCTCGGCGAGGCCAAGGCCGCACCCGCCCGCGTCGCTCTCGAGGAGATCCATCGCGAGCCTGACATGCCGGGCGTTGAGTATTCGGCCAAGGCGCGGAAGCTTGCGGGGCAGCGCATCCGGGTCGAAGGTTTCCTTGCGCCGCACGCTGGCGGCCGGGCTGCGCCTTTCCTTGTGCTTGCCAGCCGGCCCATGGGCGGGGGATGCCCGCACTGCCTTGGCGCGCTCGATCTGCCGGGCGACAGCCTCGTCGCCTATTTCGGCTCGACCCTGGGCTTGGCCGATACCGGCATTCCGGTTGCGATCGAGGGCGTCCTCGATCTCGGCTCTCGGACTGACGTGCAGACCGGATTCGTCTCGACCGTCCGTCTGTTCGACGCCCGCGTCATTCGCTGATTTGCGTTCGTGACGGGCCGGGAGACCGGCCACGGCTCTGCATGGACGGAGTGGTAAGCGTTAACTTACGGTAAGTGACAACTTACACTTATGCGATTTTTCCCGCGCTTGCCGATCCGACGCGTCATCTGGTCTAGGAGCCGCCCAAACGCTTGGTGCTCGCCTGGCAGCTCAGCGCGAAGTGGCAATACGACCCAAATCTGCTGACCGAAGTCGAAATCCGGCTCACCACCGAAGGTGCGGGATAAGGAAGGCTTCAAGGGTGCGTCAGCGGTGCAGGAAGACGTTCTTGCGCAGCATCGCGATCCCGTCCTCGGGCCAGTCCTTCATGTGCGTGATGGCGCAAGACACGCCCGAGGCCCCGTCACCGAGAAACATGTCTGCATATGTTGCCAAGTAGGCGTCGTCGAAAACCACCGAGCCCAGATCACGAGTCCCCGGCGGTCAGGGCTCGGTCAAGGTTTCCAGCGTCGTCTGCGGTCGGTAAAGGCGGTTCTCCCATTCGGGCACCGCGTTCTGCGCCTTGGCGACGTCCTCCTCGCTCATCTGCTCTTCGAGCTGAAAGAGAATCCCAGTCACGCGGTTGATCATCGCGTCGTCGCCATAGAGGCCCGCGGTCGCAAACCAGCGATAGGCCTCGACCGGATCCTTGCGCATGCCTCGCCCTCGCCACAGCAGGGTGGCGAGGTTGAAGGCGCCAGCCGGGCTGTTGCGCGCGGCGGCGCGGCGGAACCACTTCGCCGCCTCGGCGGCGTCTTCCTTCAGGCCATGAGCGCCATAGAGGTGGAAGTTGCCGACCGCGTTCTCCGCCTCTGCGTGGCCGGCGTCGGCGGCGCGTCGGAAGAAGTCGAGGGCCACCTTTGGATCGCGCGGCACGCCGCGCCCGAGCTCATAGGCGTTGGCCAGCGCGAATAGCGCCTGCGGCTGGCCGCCCTGCGCCGCCCAGCGAAGCCAGGCGAGGCCGCCCGTCAGGTCTTCGGGGCCGCCTTCGCCTTCCATCAGCATGGCGCCGAGCGAAGCGGCAGCGCCCAGGTGGCTGCCGGCCGCCGCCGCAGCGAACCATCGCCTCGCATCGTCCTTGCGCTGCGGCGTGCCGATACCACGATAGGAGAATACGGCGCAGTTGTGCTGGCCGCCGATATGACCGCCTTCGGCTGCGCGACAGAACCAGCGAGCGGCGTCGACCGCCATCCCGTCCTTGTGCGCGATCGCACCGAGATAGAACACCGCTTCGACATCGCCGGCCTGGGCAAGGCGGCCGAAGATCCTGTAGGCGGTCGAGAGGTCGCCGGCCTTGTAGGCAGCAAGCCCATCGGCGCGATCCTCGGCGAGCGCGGGCCAGGTCAGCAGAAGAAGCGCAAGCAGCAGCCGGATCATGGCGGGGCCAGCCCATCGGTGACGCCGTCGACCAAGTTGTGGGCAAGGAGCGTCGCGCTGTCCAGCGCCGCTGGCAGCCGCGCGGGGAAGAGCGATGCGGCGAGCCGCGCCAGCCGATCGGCGAGATCCTTCCGGAGGCGTGCGGCGCCGGCGAGATCCGTCCGCTCGAAGCGGATCTGGTCGCCCGGCCGGCAGCGCGCGAGGAAACCGAGATCGGCGGAGACAACGGTGGCTATCTTTGGGTAGCCGCCGGTGGTCTGGCGATCGGCGAACAGCACGATCGGCAGGCCGGCACCCGGAACCTGGATCGATCCCGGCGCGATGCCGTCCGAGATGATGTTGTAGCCGCCGGCATGCGCGATCTTCGGGCCGGCAAGGCGCATGCCCATGCGGTCCGCCTCGGTGGTGACGGTATAGACGGCCGCGAACAGAGTCTCGATGCCCTCGCGGGTGAAGGCGTCGTCCTGCGGTCCGGGAATGGCGCGATAGCGCGGCGGCGGCGACGGCAGCAGTGACGCGTCGAAAGCGAGATCCGCGTCGCTCGGCGCGGTGTCGCGGACGAGCGGAAGCTCCTGGCCCGATCGGAGCGGGCCGCCATCGGCGCCGCCGATCTTCGAGCGGAGATGCGTCGAGATGCTGCCGAGCACGGGCACCAGGCGGAAGCCGCCGGCGACCGAAAGATAGCCGCGCGCCGAGCCGACAAGCGCCCCGATCGTCAGGCGTTGCCCGCGCTTCAGCGTATGCGCGCGATGGCTTGCCGCCGGGCGGCCGTCGATGCTGGAGGCGATATCGGCGCCGGCGAAGGCGAGCCGGGCGGAGTCCGCCTCGACCTCCCAGACGCCGCCGGACAGCGTGACCTCGACCGCGGCCGCGTCGGGCGGGTTGCCCACCAGGAGATTGGCGAGCGCAAGACCGACCGGGTCCATCGCGCCGGCAACCGACACGCCGAAGCGCTGCCAGCCGATGCGGCCACGATCCTGCACGGTCGCGAGCGGTCCGGGATCGACGCAGCGAAGCACGCTCATGCCGCCTCGCAGGCCGGGCGCCATCCCTCGTCGGCAACCCTGCGCGCGAGGCTGGTGTAGTCGTCGGCAGAGATCCGCTCGAAACGGATGCGGTCGCCGACGCGGAAGAGGAAGGGGTCCGCCCGCGCCGGGTCGAAGGCGCGCACCGGCGTTCTCCCGAGCAGGTGCCAGCCGCTCGGCGCCTCGATCGAGGCAACGGCCGCCTGGATGCCGCCGATCGAGATGGTGCCGGCCGGCGTCTTGAGCCGCGGTGTCTCGCGGCGCGGCAGGTGCAACCGGGGATCGAGGCCGCCGAGATAGGCAAAGCCTGGCTGGAATCCGATCATGTAGACGCGATAGTCGCCGGCGAGGTGGAGGGCGATGAGCTCGTCAGTCGACAGGTCGATCCGCCCGGCAGTCGCCTCGAGGTCGATGCCGTGCTCGCCGCCATAGACGACCGGCACGGTCCAGGTCCGGCCGGGCGGCGGCTCGTCGTCGAGAGACGCGACAAGCATCCCGATACGGGCCGCGAATGCCTCGATATCCAGGCGCTCGGGATCGAAGTGGATCTGCAGCGAGCGATAGGTCGGCACGGTCTCGACGATCCCCGGAGGCGCCTCCGCCGCGAGGGCGCGGTCGAGCGAAAGCACGCGCGCGTTGATGCGTGGATCGACGGCTTCGCCGAGTTCGACAGTGAGCGCGGTATCGCCGGCGGAGAGGAGGCGGAAGCCGGCGTCGCTCATCGCCCCGTGCTATCCTCAGTCGACAAGAAAAGGCGAGGGCAGGTCATGGGCATAGCGGTCGATCTCAACAGCGACATGGGAGAGAGCTTCGGAGTCTACAAGCTCGGCGACGATGCGGCCATGCTGCGGATCGTGTCCTCGGCCAATGTCGCTTGCGGCTTCCATGCCGGCGATCCCCTGGTCATGCACGAGACCGTGTCGACGGCCAAGGCCAACGGCGTCGCCATCGGTGCGCATCCGAGCTTCCGCGATCTCTGGGGCTTCGGGCGGCGACCGATCATGGGCGAGAGGCCCGACGACGTCGCTAAGGAGATCGTCTACCAGATCGGCGCGCTGCAAGGGATTGCACGGTCGGTCGGCCACAGGATGAGCCATGTGAAGCCCCACGGCTCGCTCGGCAATTTGATCGCGGTCGACGAGGCGATGGCCGACGGCGTCGCGCGCGCCATTCGCGATGCGGCACCGGACGCAATCTGGGTCGTCATGCCGGGGACGGCGATGGAGCGGGCCGGGCAGCGTTACAATCTCCGCATGGCGCGCGAGGTCTATGCCGACCGTACCTACCAGGATGACGGCACGCTGACCCCGCGCAAGCAGCCGGGGGCGGTCCTGCACGATGCCGGGGAGGCGGCGAAGCGCGTTCTCGCCATGGTGCGTGAGCGTGCCATCGTCAGCGCCGGCGGCAAGCATGTGCCGGTCGCGATCGATACGATCTGCGTTCATGGCGACAACCCGGAAGCTGTCGCGATGGCCAGGCGTGTGCGCGAGGTGCTGGAAGCCGACGGTGTGCGTATTCGTCCGATGGCCGAAGTGATCGGCTAGGACGCTTCGGCGACCAGGCGACGCGGCGTCGGCGACGCGGTCAGGCTCCGCTCCGGTGGAAAGGTAAGCGTGATCGCGAGCTGGTGGTCTTGCGTCGTCTGCAGGTCGAGGCGGCCGCCATGGAGCCGCATCAGGTCGGAGGCGAGCGCCAGGCCGACCGAGCCATCGAGCGGGTCCTTGACGTAGTTGTCGCGCGATTCGACGGCTCGGCTCTGGCTCTGCACGACGAGGACGACTTGGCGGTCGACCATGTAGCCGTCGACGATGATCGTGCTCGAAGGCGTCGCCCGCTTGAGCGCGCTCGACATGACGTTGAGCAGCATCTGGCGGACGGCGCGCTCATCGGCGAGGAGGAGCGGAAGGTCCGGCGACAGGCGCGACTCCATCGTCACCTGGGCGAGGCGGGCGCGGGCGCTGACCATAGTGAACATGGCATCGACATTGAGCGCGATCGAAACCACGCGCTCCTCAACCTGCCAGCGCCCGGCCTCGACCTTGGAGAGATCGAGCAAGTCGTTGATCAGGTCGAGCAAGTCGTGACCGCTCGACTCGATGTCGCGTGCATAGTCGACATAGCGTTGGCCGACCGGCCCGAACATCTGATCGCGAATGACTTGCGAGAGTCCGATAATGATGTTGAGCGGCGTGCGCAAGTCGTGACTCATATTCGAAAGGAAGGACGAGCGCGAATGGCCTGTGGCAGCGGCGTCGCGGCGTGCACGCTCGAGCTCGCGCGCATGCTCCATCCGCTCGCTCACGTCGCGGACAATGGCCAGGATCTCATAGG
>VGEN01000219.1 GCA_016869285.1 Alphaproteobacteria bacterium | reverse complement strand
GGAAGGACCGCCTATGTTCGTGTTCGACCGACACCCAAGCCAGTACCGACACTGGAAGCTCGCCTTCGACGGTCCGGTCGCGACGCTGTCGATGGATGTCGATGAGAATGGCGGCCTGGTCGAAGGTTACGCGCTCAAGCTCAATTCCTACGACCTCGGCGTCGACATGGAGTTCGCGGACGCGCTCCAACGCATCCGCTTCGAGCATCCTGAGGTGCGGACGGTCGTCATCACCTCGGCCAAGGAGCGCATGTTCTGCGCCGGCGCCAACATCTACATGCTCGGCCAGTCCTCCCATGCCTGGAAGGTGAATTTCTGCAAGTTCACCAACGAGACGCGGAACGGCATCGAGGACGCCTCGCGCCACTCCGGCCTCAAATTCCTCGCCGCGCTCAACGGCACCTGCGCCGGCGGCGGCTATGAGATAGCGCTCGCCTGCGACGAGATTCTGATGGTCGATGACCGCTCCTCGACAGTGAGCCTGCCGGAGGTGCCGCTGCTCGGCGTGCTGCCCGGCACTGGCGGCCTCACGCGCCTGGTCGACAAGCGCCGCGTGCGGCGCGACCTTGCCGATCTCTTCTGCACCAATCCCGACGGCGTCCGCGCTGAACGTGCCAGGGCTTGGAAGCTGGTCGACGCGATCGCCTCGCGCCGCAACTTCGCCGAGCGCACCAGGGCGCGCGCGCTCGAGCTCGCGCAGCTCTCGGACCGGCCGGAGAAGGCCAAGGGTGTCGCACTGACGCCGCTCAACCGCCGGATCGAGAGCCAGGCCCGCATCGTCTATGACTGCGTCGACGTCGACATCGACCGCGATCGCCGCGTGGCGACGCTGACGGTGAAGGCGCCGGCAGCCCGGCCGGAATCCGCGATCGCCGCGATCGAGGCGGCCGGTGCCAGGTGGTGGCCGCTGGCGATGGCGCGCGACCTCGACGACGCCATCTTGATGCTGCGGCTGAATGCGCTCGATATCGGGCTCTGGGTGCTGAAGACGCGGGGCAATGCGAATCACGTCGCTGCCGCCGACCAGGCGCTGGTGGCGCATGCATCTCACTGGTTCGTCCGCGAGACCATCGGCATGCTGCGCCGGACTTTCGCCCGGCTCGACGTCTCCTCGCGCAGCCTCTATGCCGTGGTCGATGAAGAGTCGTGCTTCGCAGGATCGTTGGCCGAGCTGCTTCTGGCCGCCGACCGCAGCTACATGATCGACCGCTCCGCCTCGGGTGAGGCTGGACCGACGATCCGGCTGTCGGCGGCCAATTTCGGCCTCTATCCGACAGTCGCCCGCCGCACGCGCCTGGCGCTTCGCTTCAACGACGAGGTCGCGGCGGACGCGCTGCGCGCGCGCATCGGCGAGGGCGTGGATGCGGCGGCAGCGCTGGCTGCAGGCCTGGTTACCTTGACGCCCGACGGTCTCGACTGGGACGAGGAGCTTCGCCTTGCCCTCGACGAGCGCTCCGGCCTCTCGCCGGATGCGCTGACCGGCATGGAGGCGAGCCTGCGCTTCGCCGGATCCGAGACGATGGAGACCAAGATCTTCGGCCGGCTCTCAGCCTGGCAGAACTGGATCTTCAATCGTCCGAACGCGGTCGGCGACAAGGGCGCGCTCAGGCTCTTCGGTTCCGGCAGCAGGGCGCAGTTCGACTGGCAGAGGGTCTGATCGTGTCGACGCTGAACTATCAGGAGCGGATTCCCAACAACGTCGACCTCGCTGGCAACCGCCAGCTTCAGCGCGCGCTCGAGCATTGGCAGCCGCGCTTTCTGAATTGGTGGAAGGAGCTGGGGCCCGAGCGCTATCAGGACGCCGATGTCTATCTGCGCACGGCGATCTCGGTCGACGAGAACGGCTGGGCGAATTACGGCTACGTCAAGATGCCCGACTATCGCTGGGGCATCTTCCTCGCCGACCAGGAGCGCGACCGCAGGATCGGCTTCGGCGACCTCTACGGACAGCCGGTCTGGCAGCAGGTGCCGGCCGAGTTCCGCTCGGTGCTCCGCCGGCTCATCGTCACGCAAGGCGATACCGAGCCTGCCTCGGTCGAGCAGCAGCGCCTGCTCGGGCTCACCTGTCCCTCGCTCTACGACCTCCGCAATCTCTTCCAGGTGAATGTGGAGGAGGGCCGGCATCTCTGGGCGATGGTCTATCTGCTGCACGCGCATTTCGGCCGCGACGGCCGCGAGGAGGCGGAGGAGCTTCTCGCGCGTCACTCCGGCGACGCCGACAAGCCCCGCATCCTCGGCACCTTCAACGAGCCGATTTCCGACTGGCTCTCCTTCTTCATGTTTACCTACTTCACCGACCGCGACGGCAAGTTCCAGCTCAAGAGCCTCGCCGAAAGCGCCTTCGATCCCCTGGCGCGAAGCTGCCGCTTCATGCTGACGGAGGAGGCCTATCACATGCACGTCGGCGAGAACGGCATCGGCCGCATCGTCAAGCGCACGCTCGACGTGATGAAGGAGATCGGCAGCGAGGACCCTGAGGCGGTGCGCCGTGCCGGTGCGATCGACCTGGCCACGATCCAGCGCTACGTGAATTTCTGGTTCTCCTCCTCGCTCGACCTGTTCGGTTCTGAGCAATCCTCGAATGCGGCGAGCGCGTTTGCCAACGGCATCAAGGGGCGCCCGGACGAGGCATCATTCGAGGATCATCTTGCGCTCGACCAGGTCTGCGAGATCGAGGTGCCGGATGGTGCTGGGGCCATGCGCCGCGAAGCCGTGCCGATGCGCAATGCCATGAACGAGGTAACGCGCCGCGCCTTCGTCGCCGATTGCGAGGCGGGCTTCATCCGCTGGAACAGGCTGATCCAGAAATCGGGATACCAGGCCCGGCTCTTCTTGCCCTCGCCGCGCTTCCGCCGGGCGATCGGCGCGTGGAACGGTCAGCCGGTTGCGCCCGACGGATCGATCGTCGCACGCGAGGCCTGGGAGGCACGGAAAGGAGGCTGGCTTCCGACCGAGGCCGATGGTGCCTTCATCCGCTCGCTGATGCGACAGGTCATCGAGCCAGGCAAGGTCGCCGGCTGGATTTCCCCGCCGGCGCGCAAGGTGAACCACCTCGATGCCGACTACGAGTTCGTAAAATTTCACTGACGACGCTTCGAATTCCCGGGAGGAAGCGGCCAGGTCAGAGCTCTATGACGATATTTCCCGCGCCATCGAGGCTCGCCTTGGCGCCGGGCGGGACGATGCAGGTTGCGTCGTATTCCTCGACGATCAGCGGCCCGGTCTTGCCGCCGGACAGGTCTGAGCGGCGCAGCACCGGCGTCTGCAACCATCCGGCCTCGGCGCCGAAATAGGCTTGGCGCGGCGGAGGAGGCGTAGGCTCGGCGCGGCTCGAGCGCACGCGCTCCGGCACGCCGTTGCCTTCGCGCAAGCCTAAGCCCACCACCTGCATCGCCACGAGCTCGACCGGCTCCTCCGGCCCGGCGCGGTGGCCATAGGTCTTCTCGTGCTCGTGCCCGAAGCCTTCTTCGAGATGCGCCACCATCGACCGATCGATGGGCCCATCCGGCATCGGCACGGTCAGCTCGTAGCTCTGTCCCTGGTAGTGCAGCGCCGCCGAGCGACGCAGCTTCGCGCGAGCGCCCGAAAAGCCTTCGCTCTTGAGCTGATCGAGCGCCTGGCGCGCAAGCTCGCTCCATGCCGTCTCGATCTCCTTGAGATCGGCCTTGCGCAGGAGCCGGCGGAAGGTGCGGGCGTAGTGATGCTCGACATCGGCGTAGAGCAGGCCGAAGGAGGAGAAGAGCCCGGCCGAAGGCGGCACGACGATCCGCGCGATGCCGAGCGCTTTGGCCATGCCGCCGGCGAAGAGCGGGCCGTTGCCGCCGAAGGCGAAGAGCGCGAATTCGCGCGGGTCACGGCCGCGCTCGGTCGAGACCGCCTTGATCGCACGGATCATGTTGGATGCGGCGATCTGGTGCGCACCGTAAGCGGCTTGCTCGATCGACATCCTGAGCGGCGCCGCCACCCTCTCGGCGAAGGCTGCCTTGGCCTTGGCCGCATTGAGCTTCACCGCGCCGCCGACCAAATGCGTCGGGTTGATGTAGCCCAGCACGACATTCGCGTCGGTCACGGTCGGCGTCTCGCCGCCCTTGTCGTAGCAGACGGGACCGGGAGAGGCGCCGGCGCTCTCCGGTCCGATCTGCATCGAGCCGCCGCCGTCGATCCAGACCAGCGAGCCGCCGCCGGCACCGACCTCGGCGAGATCGATCGCCGGCACCTTGAGCGTGTAGCCGGCGCCGGTGAGCAGGCGCGAGCCAATCATGATGCCGGCACCGACCGAGTATTCGGCAGCGCGGGTGACCTCGCCATCCTCGACCATCGAGGCCTTCGCGGTGGTGCCGCCCATGTCGAAGGTGAGGATCTTCCGAAGGCCCTTGGCCTTGGCCAGCGCCTGGGCGCCGACGACGCCGCCGGCGGGGCCGGACTCGATGATGTTCATCGGCCGCTCGGCCGCGGCGCTGTCGGTGGTTAGCCCGCCATTCGACTGCATGAGCAGAAGGCGTGCCGGGATGCCGGCGTCGTCGAGCCCCTTGCGCAGCGCGCGCAGATAGCGTGAGACGATCGGCATCACATAGGCGTTCACGACCACGGTCGAGGTGCGCTCGTACTCCTTGATCTCCGGCAACACTTCATAGGAGACCGAGAGCGGCAGGGCCGGCGCCTTCCGGCGCACGATCTCCGCGATCGTCAGCTCGTGCTTGGGATTGGCGAAGGAGTTCAGCAGGCAGACGGCGATCGCCTCGACCTTCTCGGCGAGCAGCGCGTCGACGGCACGCTCGGCATCGGCCGGGTCGAGCGCGCGCTCGATCTTGCCCTCGGCGTTGACGCGCTCGTCGACGACCTGGCGCAGATAGCGCTCGACCAGCGGCGGCGGCTTGGTCCAGCCGATGTCATAAAGCCTGGGCATGCGGAGCGTGCGGATCTCCAGCACGTCGCGAAAGCCCTTGGTGGTGACAAGACCGGTGCGGGCGCCCTTGTGCTCGAGGATCGCGTTGGAGGCGACCGTGGTGCCGTGGCGAATTTCCTCGATCGCCCGGCCATCGAGTCCGGTTTCGCGAAAGACCTGCGAGAGACCGTCGACGATGGCGTTGGCGTAGTTCTCGACGCTGGAGGGGATCTTGGCGGTGTGGATGCTGCCGTCGTCGCCCAAGAGGACGACGTCGGTGAAGGTGCCGCCGACATCGACGCCGACCCGGTAGGTGGTCACGCGCGGCGCCTTGCGGGTTCAGCGGCGATTACAGGATCGTCCCGCTGGACTTTGGGCACCGCGCGCCATCCCCGCGCGGCGCGCATCGACTTGCGCCGCGCGTCGGTCGCGGCGGCATCCACGCGCCACTGCTTCGTGTCGACGATCACGCCATAATCGGCCTCGGCCTTCGCCGGCGACAGCACCTCGTTGCGCACATCGCGCAGCACGAGGGCGGGATCGCGCTCGAGCGGGTCGCCCCAGCCGCCGGCGCCCGCGAGCACATGGCGGAACACGTCGCCCTTGGTCACCGTCATCGTCAGCTTCCCCGGCAGCAGGCGGTTCTCGCCCTCGGGGTTGAGGTAGTTCTCCGAGGGGGCGCCGGGACTGCCGCCATAGAGGCCGAAAGGACGATGGTCGCGGCGGTCGGAGCGGACCTGCAGCATGCCTTCGGCCTCCAGAAAGCGGTAGTCGCGCCGGAACGGCACGCCGCCGCGATACCTGCCCGCGCCCGCCTTGTCCGCGACGAACTCATAGGCGAGGAGCTGGATCGGATGTTCGGCCTCGGTCACCTCGATCGAGTGCGAGGCCATGTTGGCGAACATATGCGAGTTGCCGTCAAGCCCGTCGGCCCAGGGGCGCGCGCCCCAGGCGCCGCAAGTGAAGTCGACATAGATGAAAGGTGAGCGGTCGGCGTGGTAGCCGCCGATCGAGATGCCGGTATTGCCGCCATCGCCGGCGGCCTTGACCTTATCTGGCAGCATCATCGCCAGCGCCCCGAACATGCAGTCGGTCATGCGAAAGCCGGTGAGGCCGCGCGCGGCGCAGGCCGCCGGCAGCACGCCGTTGCCGACGGTGCCGGGCGGGCAGATCACGTCGATGGCGCGGAACACGCCTTCGTTGTTGGGAATGCCGGCGGGCAGCACCGAGCGCACGCCGCAATACGAGGCGGCCTTGGTGAAGGAGAGCGTGTTGTTGATGGCTCCCTTCACCTGCGGGT
>VGEN01000218.1 GCA_016869285.1 Alphaproteobacteria bacterium | reverse complement strand
GGTAGCCATGGTCGAACGTTTGCTCAACACAAGACCTCGGAAATCTCTCGGCTTCCGTTCACCGCAAGAGGTTTTCGACTCCCTCGCTGGCTCCTAAATCTCTATGCACTGGCGAGTTGAATCCGCGTTGCAAAATCCCGAGCGTAGGGACTGCAAAATTTGTCTCTTAGCGAGACAAACCGCCTGTAAGTGGCTGGGAAATTGGTGGGCTGTGCAGGATTCGAACCTGCGACCCGCTGATTAAGAGTCAGCTGCTCTACCAACTGAGCTAACAGCCCGACCAGGCAGGGGCGGAGCCCCCGAAACGGCGCGGGAACCTAGGCCGGTCGGACCCGTTTGGCAAGGCTGCTGTCGGCCTGCCAGCGGGCCCGCGCCAAATCATCGCTTTCACGGGCCTCCACCCAGTCTGCACCGGCCGCGCCTTCCTCCAGCTTCCAGAACGGCGCCCGGGTCTTGAGGTAGTCGACCAGGAACATGCAGCTCTCGAACGCGGCCTCGCGATGGGCCGAGGCGGCGGCGACGAAGACGATGCGATCGCCGGGCGCAAGCCGGCCGTAGCGGTGGATGATCAGGCTGGCATCGAGCGGCCAGCGGGACTGCGCCTCGGCCTCGATCTTCGCCAGCTCCTTCTCGGTCATGCCGGGGAAGTGCTCGAGGGTCATCGCCGTCACCGGCTTGCCCTTCGCCATGTCGCGCACGAGGCCGAGGAAGGTCGCGACGCCGCCGACATTGGTACGTCCGGAGGTCAGCCGGCCGATCTCCTCGCCGACATCGAAGTCCTCGGCCTGAACGCGGATCATCGCCTCAGCCTCCGGTCATCGGCGGGAACAGCGCGATCTCGTCGCCGGGTGCAAGCCGCCGGTCGGGGTGCGCGAATTCCTGATTGACCGCGGCCTTGACGACGGCCGGGTTGGCGAAGGCGGCGGCATAGCCGGGGCCCCGCCCCCTGAGCCATTCCACCAGCTCACCCACGGTGACCACGTTTGCCGGCGGCGTCACCTCCTCCTCGGCGAGGCCGATGCGCTGGCGCACCCAGGCGAAGTAGAGCAGCTTCACGTCAGGTCATCTCCGAGAACGGCAGATAGGCGAGCCAAGCCCCTTCCTCAAGGCGCTCCAGATCGAGCGGCAGCTCGGCCAGGCCGTCCGACCATACCATGGAGGAAAGCAGCCCCGCTCCTTCGCGCGGGAAGCGCCGCGCGACCGGCCCATCGGGCCCGGCCTCCAGCCGCACGCGCACATATTCGACCCGCCCCGGTTTCTTCTTCTGCGCGAAGCCGGCACGCACGCTGAAGCGGACCGGCGGGCGCGGCACGGCTCCCGCCATCTGCAGCAGCACCGGACGGGCGACGAGGAAGAAGGTCGTCATCGTCGCCGCGGGATTCCCGGGAAGACCGAGAAAGACCGTCTTGCCGATCTGACCGACCGAAACGGGGCGGCCCGGCTTGATCGCGACCCGCCACCAATGAAGGCGGCCCAGCGCGGCGACGCCCTCGCGGACGTGATCCTCCTCGCCCTCGGAGACGCCGCCCGAGGTCACGATCGCATCATGACTCTCGGCGGCAGCGGCGAGGTGCCGCCCGATCTCCTCGCGCTGATCCCTGAGAATGCCGAGGTCGGTCACCTCGACGCCAAGGCCGGCAAGCAATGCGACCAAGGTGCGACGATTGGAGTCGTACACCTGCCCCGCCGCCAATCTGCTTCCCGGCTCGGCGATCTCGTCGCCGGTCGATAACACCGCGACGCGTAGCCGTCGACGCACCTCAAGCCTGGTCAGGCCGAAGGCGGCGGCAAGGCCGATCTCCTGGGCGCGCAGCCGCGCCCCGGCAGCAATCGCCATCGTTCCCCGTTTTGCGTCCTCGCCGGCAAAGCGGCGATTGGCCCCATGCTTCAGCCCCGGGGGTACGGTGACATGGCCGTCCTCCAGCCGTGCATCCTCCTGCATGAGCACGGTATCGAAGCCCTTTGGCATCGGTGCGCCGGTGAAGATGCGGACGGCAGTGCCTCGGCCGGGCTTATCGCCAAGGGGATGTCCGGCGGCGGCGCGTCCGGCGACGCGAAGCCGTGTTGCCGCACCGGCCGCGAGATCGGCGTGGAGGAGCGCGTAACCGTCGACCGCGGAATTGTCATAGGCCGGAACGTCGAGCGGCGCGGCCAGATCGGCGGCAAGAATTCGTCCGACGGCCCGGTCGAGCGGCACGCTCTCGATCTCGACGACCGGCGGGAAGACATTCCTCAGCCGCGCGAACGCCTCTTCCAGCGGCAGCAGCCGGTTATCGCCGGCAAAGCAATCGTCGTTAAGCTGCGCCACCTCAGGCGAGCCCCGTGTGGCGGCGGATGAACGCCGCTATGGCCGCTGCATCGTCGAGGTTCAGGATCGGCACGCGCGCCTCCGGAATCGGATCGGTGCTGGCGATGGCGACAATGTGCGCGTCCTCGAGATGCAGCAGCGGCTTCGCATTGGCCCGCCGAAAGACTTCGAGCTTGTCATGGCGATGGCGCTTGAAGCCCTCGACCAGCAGGAGATCGACCGGCGTCATGCGGGTGACCAGCTCATCAAGGTCCGGCTCCGGCGTCCCGCGCAGCTCGTGCATCAAGGCCCAGCGATTGGCGGACGCGACCATGACCTCGCTGGCCCCGGCCATGCGGTGCTGCCAGCTGTCCTTGCCGGGACGGTCGATGTCGAAGGCGTGATGCGCGTGCTTGATTGTGGAGACGCGAAGGCCCGACTGGATCAGCTCTGGCAACAGCTTCGCCATCAGCGTCGTCTTGCCGCTGCCGCTCCAGCCGGCGAGTCCGAAGATGCGCAAGCTCAGCCGATAGGTGTCGCGGTTTTGGCCGCGGCCGGCGGGCGCGCGGCCTTGTCCTCCGGCCGTTCCATATGCCTGAGGCTGGTCGCGAGATAGTCGTATCCCGTGACCAGGGTCAGGATCGCCGCAATCCAGATGCCCGTCAGGCCGATCTCCGTCGCCGGCAGCCAGAACGGTCCGGAATCGGCGACGATCAGGAAGCCCAACGCGACCATCTGGATCGTGGTCTTCCACTTGGCGAGCCGGCTGACCGGCAACCGCACCTTGGCCTGGGCCAGGTATTCGCGCAGTCCCGAGACCAGGACCTCACGGCAAAGGATCACCATGGCCGGCAGCAGAAAGAACAGGCCAGGGCTGTTGAAGAAGGCGAGCAGCAGCAAGACGGCCGCGACCAGCAGTTTGTCGGCGATCGGATCAAGGCAGCGGCCGAGCTCGGAAAGCTGCCCCCAGGAGCGGGCGAAGTATCCGTCGAAATAATCGGTAACGGCGGCAACGGTGAAGACGGCGCAGGCGAGCCATCGGCCGCTGTCACCCGGAATCATGAACAGGGCGACCAGCACCGGAACGGCGGCAATACGCGAAAACGTCAGGACATTGGGCAGGTTGAAGTGCATCGGGACCGTCCGGGGGCGCAGTCTACCAATCCCTAAGTGGGCCGTCAGCCGCTCTCGTGGAAGTAGGAGTAGATCTTCTGCGCCACGGCGCCCGAGATCCCCTCGACCTTCTCGAGATCGGCAAGACCCGCCCGCGCAATCTCCCGAACCGACCCGAAGTGCAGCAATAGAGCCTTCCGCCGCTTGGCGCCGATTCCCGCGATCTCGTCCAGCTCCGAGCCGCCAAGCGGCTTCGCGCGCTTGGCCCGGTGCGTCTCGACGGCGAAACGATGCGCCTCGTCCCGCAGCCGCTGCAGGAAGTAGCGGAGAGGATCGTCCTGCGCGAGCGTCACCTCCCCGCCATCCGGCAGGAAGAACCGCTCGCGGCCGGCGTCCCGATCCTCACCCTTGGCGATGGCCACCATCGGAACGCCCGTGGCGCCGAGCTCGACAAGCACACCCTGCGCGGCCGAGAGCTGCCCCTTGCCGCCATCGATCAGCACGAGGTCCGGCCAGGTCCCTTCCGCCCGCTCCGGATCCTCCTTCAGCGCGCGCGAGAACCGGCGCGTCAATACCTCACGCATCATCGCGAAGTCGTCGCCGGGCTTCGCTTCCCGGATGTTGAACTTGCGATAGGCGTTCTTCTGGAATCCCTCAGGACCGGCGACGATCATCGCGCCGATCGCAGCGGTTCCCATGATATGGCTGTTGTCGTAGACCTCGATGCGCTTGGGTACGGTCGACAGCCGGAAGCCCTCGCCAAGCATCTCCAGAAGTCGCCGCTGCGAGGATCCTTCGGCAAGTCGTCGTGCCAGCGCCTCGCGCGCGTTGAGGAGAGCGTGCTCGACCAGGTTCGCCTTCGCGCCGCGCTGCGGCGCCGCGATCTCGACGCGACGCTCGGCCTTCACGCTCAGCGCCTCTTCCAGAAGCGCCCGCTCCGCCGGCGCCTGGCTGGTCAGGATCAGCTTGGGCGGCGGGCGCCCGGCATAGAACTGCCCGAGGAAGGCAGCCATGATCTCGTCGACCGGCAGGGCCTTGTCGTGGCTCGGAAAGTAGGCGCGGTTGCCGAAGTTGCTGCCGGAGCGGAAGAAGAAGACCTGAACGCAGGTCTGGCCGGCATCCTGCGCGAGAGCGACGACGTCGGCATCGTCCAGGCCCTCGATGTTGATGTCCTGGTGCGACCGGATCTGGGCCAGCGCCCGCAAGCGGTCACGCGTGCGTGCGGCGGTCTCGAAGTCGAGCGCCGCCGAGGCCCGCTCCATCTCCGCCGCCAGCTCTGCCTGCACCTGGCCGCTCTTGCCGGTGAGAAAGTCGCGCGCCTGGCGGACGGATGCGGCGTAGTCCTCCTTCGAGATGCGCGCGACACACGGCGCCGTACACCGCTTGATCTGGTACTGAAGGCAGGGACGCGTGCGCTGCGCGAAGACCGCATCCGAGCAGTTGCGCAGAAGAAAGGCGCGCTGCAGCGCCGTCAGGGTGCGTCCGACCGCACCAGCTGACGCGAAGGGGCCGAAGTAGTCGCCGGGCCTGTTGCGCGCGCCGCGATACTTGACCAGCCGCGGGAAGTCATGGTCCCCAGTCGCGAGGATGTAGGGGAAGCTCTTGTCATCGCGGAGGAGGACGTTGTAGCGCGGCTTCAGCTTCTTGATCAGGTTGCATTCGAGCAGCAGCGCTTCGACCTCGGTGTGGGTCTGCACCACTTCGAGCTGCGCGGTCTCCGACACCATCCGCTTCAGCCGCGTCGAGAGGCGCGGGAGCTGGACATAGGAGGCGACGCGCTTCTTCACGCTGCGCGCCTTGCCTACATAGAGCGCGTTGCCGTGGCGATCGATCATGCGATAAACACCCGGCCCGAGCGGCAGCAGCTTGAGCTGCGCCTCGATCACGGCAGCACCTTGCGCGAACCCCGCGCTCAGCGCTTCGTCCTTCTCGACGAGATCACGGGCCGGCGCGTCGCTCATGCCTGAAACCCATCCTTCCGGCGGCTACTGGAAATGCATGCGCCGCGCCCGTGCGAAACCATGACCTTTGCCTTGTCCGGCTGTCGGTCGCCAGTCCTCCCTCGTCGCGAGGCTATCGGAAGAACGGCACGACCCAGCAACGCTATCGCGACACCTCGAGCGAGCAACTCTGCGGGTCTCGGCTCTCGACGTTCGGAAAGAGCAAAGTCGTGAGGCGCATCGCCTTGCCGGTTCTTCCCATCTTCGCGACCCGGAGCCTTGTGCCGCGCCGCGCGCGCCATCGTCGCCGGCTCGCGCTCGCTGAACATTGCCGGCTTAGCGCAAAGCGCAGATGGTATCACGATCATCGGTTGCACCCGACCGCCACAGACGCCAAAGCATCGTCGACGGTCTTGCATCGAAGAGAAGGCAGGCCGCGCGCCCTTGCAAATGACCGCGAAGACTAGCCCGACGATCACTGGACCGCTTCTCGTAAGTCCTCATGGTATTCTCCCCGGCAGGCGAAGGCCCCGAATTGTCTTGCTTCCGTCACGATATCCACGGTCTTTGTGGATAAGCTTGTTGGCAGTCTTCCCGGGGCGCGTTCGGAGCCGCGGAAATCCTTAATTTCACCGTTCTGCCTGTTTTTTAGGCGTTTCTCGCAAGCTGCTGATCTTGCTTCGGAAAAGCTGTGACTATTCGATAACGAACCGTTGAGGCGATCTTTTCCTTGACTCGGGCATGCGGTCGCGTTCCGGCAACTCCGGCTGTGTACAACTTTCCGGTAGCGTCCCCGGACGTGGTGTAACTTCAGGCAGCCTCGTTTGAGGCGGTCATTGCGGGTTCCCGGTAGGGTTTGGTTGCGAGACAAAAACCTGACCGAGAGGAAAGTCCGCAATGACCGACGACA
>VGEN01000217.1 GCA_016869285.1 Alphaproteobacteria bacterium | reverse complement strand
TGTCGTCGGTCATTGCGGACTTTCCTCTCGGTCAGGTTTTTGTCTCGCAACCAAACCCTACCGGGAACCCGCAATGACCGCCTCAAACGAGGCTGCCTGAAGTTACACCACGTCCGGGGACGCTACCAGGACTCGGCGCGGCAGGCGCCGGTCAATCGCATGCAGGCGGGCCAGCCGCCCGTCACCAATACGCTCGGCACCGACGCGGTCGCCGTGGTCGAAGCGATCGATGGCGCGCCTCAGGCCGGCGTGCAGTTCATGGACTACGTCTTCGCCGGCCAGACCATCGCGCTCGGCCAGCGCGGCAAGCTGACGCTTTCGCATCTTTCGGGATGCCTCACCGAGGAGATCGCCGGAGGCTCGGTCATCGTCGATGCCGCCGGCAGCAACGTCTCCGGCGGGCGCCTGCAGGCTCGCGCCGCGCCCGGTTGCCGGCCGCCGACCCCGATCGTCGCGTCGACGGCAACCGAAGCCGGCGCAACGGTCAACCGTGTCACGCCATTCGCCGGTGGCGGCTGGGAAGAGCGGGTGATCAAGCGGGCGCAGCCGGTGTTCAAATGGGAGCCGCTCGGCCGATCCGTCACGGTCCGCGTCCTTCACCTGGACAAGGCGCCGGTCGAGATTGTCTGGCAGACCGTCAGCAGCGGTACGCACGCCGAGTACGCCGGAGGCGCATCGTTCGCGACCGGGATGCCGTATCGGGTCGAGCTTTGGGACGGGCAGACTCTGTTGCGCGCCGCGACCTTTTCGGTCGATCCCGGACTCGATGTTCCGGATACGCTCGCCAACCGTGTCGTTCCTCTCGGTGCGCGCTGAGGGCTGAATGCTCTCGCGCCAGTGGCGGCTTCGCCTTGCCATCGCCGCGCTTCTCGCGGTCGGTGGCGGTGCGCTGTCGATGATGCCCGGAGCTGAGCTGCTGCAACGCATGGGCATCGACGCGCTGCTGCCGCTGCGCCAGGCCGTCTACGGCCCCCTGTATCCGCCTTCGGATTCCGATGTCGTCGTCGTCGCGATCGACGAGCAGAGCTATCGCAGCGAGCCCTTCCGCAATACGCCGAAGGTCGCCTGGACGCCGCACATTGCGCGCGTGCTCGAGGCGATCGACGCGGCAGAGCCGAAGGCGATCGGCCTCGATGTCATCTATCCGACGAGCCTCGACCGGCCCGAGCTGCTGCGAGGTTATGACCGACCGTTCCTGCTGGCGCTGAGGAAGCTTGCCGACAAGGACCGGCTCGTGCTCGGCGCCGCGCGCCTGAGCGGTGAGACGCTTGAGCCCTATCCCGGCCAGATTGCCGCAGCCAAGGGCCGCGGCAATCTGCGTCTCCTCAATCTCGACGTCGATCGCGACGACGTCGTGCGCGGCTACTTTTCGGCTTTTGCCGACGATGCCGGCGGAACGACCCCATCCTTCGGCGTCGAACTGGCGAAGCGGGCCGGTGCCGCACCGCCCAACGGGGACTTCCTGATCAACTTCAACACCGGGCCTGGCGACGTTCCGGTCCACAGCATGGTCGATCTTTGGAGCTGCGACGACCCGGCCTATTTCGCGCGGCACTTCAGGGGAAAGATCGTGCTGTTCGGTGAGATGCTCGACCTCGAAGACAGGTTCCTGAGCGCCAAGCGCCTGGCGATGACAACGCGGGCCGACGCGCATGCGGCACCCGAGCGCTGCAGGCTTCCGGCGGATCCTGAGCGCTTTGGGGCCCTCGGCGACCGGCGGACCATCCCCGGCGTACTGATTCATGCGGCGGCAATCAACACGGTGACAAAAGGCATATATGTTTCGCCGCTTTCCGGCGCCATCTCCTTCCTGGTGGTTGGCGGCAGCGTCATGATCTTCGCCATCCTCTTCTTTCTGATGAAGCCGGGGACCGGCCTTATCGCCGGTGCCGGCGTGCTCGCTGTCGAGATCGGCATGGCGGTCGTCGACTTCGCCCATGGCGTCGTGGTGCCGATCATGCTGATCGCGATCACCGGCTTCCTCGCCTATGCCGTTGTCTACGCCTATCGCTTCATCGTCGAGGATCGCGAGAAACGTTGGATCCAGCACGCCTTCCGCCACTACCTGGCGCCGGTGCTGGTCGACCGCCTCGCGGCCGACCCCTCGGCGCTCCGGCTCGGCGGCGAGAAGCGGCGCGTCACCGTGTTCTTTTCCGACATCGCCGGCTTCACCACGATCAGCGAACGGCTTCGCGACCGCCCCGAGCGGTTGGTCGAGATCCTTAACAAGTACCTGACCGTGATGACAGACGCGGTCGAGGCGCGTGGCGGATATGTCGACAAGTATATCGGCGATGCGGTGATGGCGATCTGGAACGCACCGCTCGACGATGCCGACGCCGACTGGCACGCGGTCGAGGCTGCCCTCGACTGCCTGAAGGCGCTCGAACGTTTCAATGCAGAGATCGTCGTCGGCGAGTACGACATGACACCCATCGGTACGCGCATCGGCATCCATGCCGGCACCGCCATCGTCGGCAATATGGGCTCACGCGCGCGCCTCAACTATACGGCGACCGGCGATACCGTAAACCTTGCCGCTCGCCTCGAAGGCGCCAACAAGGAGTACGGCTCGCACATCATGATCAGCGAAGACGTCATGGCGAACCTCGGCGAAGGCTTCCTCCTGCGCCGGCTCGACCGCCTGGTGGTCAAGGGCAAGAAGCAACCGGTCGAGGTCTTCGAGGTTATCGGCCGGCGCGAAGACATGGCGGAGACCGAGCCGCGCATCCGTGCATTCCATGCCGCGCTCGCGTTCTACGATCGTCGCGACTTCCCGGCTGCCGAGGCCGCCTTCGCTGCGCTGTCCGCGAGCGACGCGGCCGCGGCCATCTATGCCGAGCGTTGCCGTCACTATCGCAGCGAGCCGCCGCCACCGGACTGGAACGGCGCCTTCGCGATGAAGACCAAGTAGGAGCCCGCTATGACCAGTTATTACCGGCTCAGCCGACGCGCCTTCCTTGCCGGAGCGACGACCCTGGCGGCCACGCCGGCGGCGGCCCAGTTCAACCCCTTCGGCAGCTCGCGCAGCGGCGGCTTCGATCTTGGCCGCGTGCTCTCGGGCGCGCAGAACCTGTTCGAGGGCATGAGCCTTGGCGAGGCCGACGAGATCCGCATGGGAGAGGCCTTCTACGGCCCCTTCATCGACCGCTCAGGCGGCCCTTATCGCAACCGTGCGGCGCAGGCGGCGATCCAGCAGTTCGCCGCGCCGATCATCCGCACCAGCAAGCGGCCAAGCCTTTCCTGGGAGTTCGTGCTGCTCGAGGACGACACCGTGAACGCCTGAGCGCTGCCCGGCGGCAAGCTCGGCATCAACAAAGGGCTGATCCGCTATTGTGACGACCCGGCGGAGCTGGCGGCCGTCATCGCCCATGAGGTGGCGCATGCCGAGCTGAGCCACGCGCTGGCGCAGATGAAGAACGAAGCCTTCACCAGGGGCATGACCCAGGTGGGGCGCGAAGCGCTGAGCCAGCGTCTCTCCGGTGCCGGCGGTGCGCTCACCAACACCGTCCTCGATGCACTGCAGGACCCGATCTACGGCATGATCACCTCCGGCTACTCGCAGTCGAGCGAATTCGCAGCCGATGCGCATGTGCTGCAGGTCTTCGACCTGGCCGGTTACGATCCGGCCAAGGCGTCGCGCTTTTATCGCACGCTGCTGCAGCTGATCCCGACGGACGCCGCGGGCACGACCTCGCTGTTCTCGACCCATCCGGGCACGCGCGAGCGCATCGTCAAGCTCGACAATCTGGCGCGTTCCGCGAAGGCGCCGGCGTTTCCTGCCGCCGAGCGCGGCTGGGCTGAGCTCAAGGGCGTGTTCCCGACCCGGCGCGTCTACCGCCGCACGACCTGATAGGCGCCGCCGATCAGCCGCGACACGCGGTCGGAGCCGTCGAGTTCGACCGCGACATCGACGTCGCTCTTGTGATCTTCCTCAGCCAGCTCCTTGCCCGAGAGGCTTTCATGCATCAGTCGCATGAGGTCGGGACGGGACGCGCGATAGGCTGTCCGCGCGAACTCGGCCTCAGCCGACAGGGATACCCCTTCCATCGCGTCGACGATCGCGCCGGCGCCAAGCCAGTCCTCGATCGCCGGCCGGAGGCTGCGATCGGGCCAACGCTCACCCGCAGCGACGATGCCGATGCGGCGAAAGTCGGAAAGGGCGGACGCAGCGGCGCGGCGGTTACGAAGACAGCCGGCAAAGACCGCGACCTCTGGAACGCCGGCTGCGATGGCCGAAAGCGCCGAGCCGTTGGGCGAGGGCAGGACCAGGCTTCCGCCGCGCGGCAGGCGCAGCAGGCTCGCCGGGGACAGGCTGACATCGCCTGGTCCGGCGTCGCGGCGGCGTTTGGCGAGGCGGGCGCCGAGGCGCTCGGCGAGCGCGACCCCGTCGTCGCCGGTAGCGACCGGGTAGACCGCGACATCGCGATCGGCGGCGACGGAGATGCAGGTAGAGAAGGACAGCACGTCGACGATGGCGAGCGCCTCGACGCGCGTCAGGAGACGGGCCAGTCCGATCTCGCCCCAATCGACATCGACCTCGCTCATGCCGCCTCAGTATCCGAACTGAATCCCGTTCTCGGTCACCCTTAGCAGGAAACGCACATTGTCGTCGGCGCTGTTGTGCCGGTTCGGGATGAAGCCGGTCAGCGGCCCGACATCCGGCATCGGACGCGGTGGGTTTCCAGGCTTGCCGCTGCGGTCGAAGCGGGCGAGCTCGAGCGGGAAGTCGAACGGCGTCGAGCCGTCCGGCGGGTAGTTGAAGGCGGCGATGACGAACCGGCCGTCGCGGCAGCCGGCGGTGGTCCAGAAGAAGCGATCGGCGCGGAGATGGCCGCCCGGCTTCACGGCCTTGGGCAGATCCGCCTCCCAGATGGCGGTCAGCCGTCGGAGATCCTCAGGAGAGATAGGCGCGGTGCTGATCGCACCTTGGATGAACTCGGCGAGGCTGAAGGTCGTCAGGTAGCCGACGCCAAGGCGGTTGAAGACGCGGGTCTCGACGACGCCGTCGGCGATGTCGTAGCTCCGGACCTGCTCGGAATAGATGGCGTTGAAGACGAAGCGCCAGCGCTCGGGCGCACCCGGCGCGCAGCTGCGCCTGATGTCGGTGCCGGCCATGATGTCCGGCCAGCGGAGTGTCCGCGTGATGGGATCGTTGGCGACCTGGGCCAGGGCGGGCGTGGCCAGGGTGAGGTAAACCGCAAGGCGGAGGAAATAGGCGATCATGGCGCCATCAGACACCTCAATTGTGGCGCCACGTGGTCGAAAGAGAAACGGGCCGCCGGATCCCTCCGGCGGCCCGTGTCGAGGACGACCGAAGCGTCAGCGAAGGACGATCTCGACCCGGCGGTTGCGCGGCTCGCGGACGCCGTCCGCAGTCGGGACCATGTTTTCGTTCTCGCCTCGTCCCGAAGTCTGAATCGTGTTGCCGGCAACGCCCTCGCGCACCAGGCCTGCCCGCACCGCAGCGGCGCGGCGCTCGGAAAGACGCTGATTGTAGTCGGTCGGGCCGGCGCGGTCGGCGTGCCCGGTCACCACGATGCGGACATTGCCTTTCTTCGCTTCGTCCGAGGCCTGCTTGATGATGCGTGCGGCCTCCGGCGTGATGTCGGATTTGTCGAAGTCGAAGAACACGAGGAAGGTCTTCGGCGCCGCCGGTGCCGGAGCCGCTGCGGGCGGCGGGGCCGCAGGCGCCTGGGCGACGACCCAGGACGCCGGGTTCATGCCGCATTTGGCGGCATCCTCGTCGTGATCCTCCGACATTTCTTCAAGCCAGCACTCGAAGGCGACCTGCTGGGCGGCGGCCGCTGCCGGATCTCGTGCCTTGGTCGCCTCGATCCATGCGGCGAGCTTGGTACGATGGTCGAGTGCGGTGCGCAGCAGCGCCGCATTCTCGAAGCCGGTTACGCGAGGCTTGCCCCACATGCCCGGATGGCCGCGCCGCCTGTCCCACTCCATGGGATCGCCCACCGGAACGTTCTGGCCGCGGGCGGCCGCGCCGGACTTTTCGTACATAACATGGGGCTGTCCCAGATAACTACCTGAGATGACGCTTAACCCATTGTTTGATCTGGGTTAGTTGCTTGGATGGGTCACTGGTGTTGAAGCGCCACTCGCACTCTTTCAAGAAGGGGCTGTCCCAGATAACTACCTGAGATGACGCTTAACCCATTGTTTGATCTGGGTTAGTTGCTTGGATGGGTCACTGGTGTTGAAGCGCCACTCGCACTCTTTCAAGAATAGCCCGAAATGG
>VGEN01000216.1 GCA_016869285.1 Alphaproteobacteria bacterium | reverse complement strand
CAGAGGTGCGTCTTGGCGAGAACAATATCGTAGCTTCCGCGACCCGACGCGCCGATTTTACCCGCATCCGGGCCATCTGGCCGCCCGCGGCGGGGCTCGGGCTTGCCAATGCGCACTCTAGGCGTCAATCTTGCCCCCAAAAGCCAGTCATCCGGTGGATGCTGGGTAGTGTGCGGCCCGCGCGGTCAAAACAAGCGCTCGCGGGGAACATGGTCGAACAGCAGGACACCAAGGCGGAGGCAGTTTCCCCGCCGATGCCGGTTGGGCCGGCTCCGGTCGCCGCCCCGCCGCAGGCATCCTGGTCGCCGCGCCGGCGCGCCCTTCTCGCGGGCGCTGCGACGCTGGCAGTTGCGGGCTCGGTCGTGGCGCTCCTGTCGCCGATGCTCGTGCAGCTCTCGGCGAGATGGGAGATCGTGGCGCCGCCGGCCGTGTCGCCCGTCGCCGCGCAGACCCCGCCTGCCGCCGCCTCCGACAATGCGTCGCGCGAGCGCCTGCGCGCGCAGATCGCCACCGACCGCGCCCGCCTCCATCAGTTCGCCGATCAGGCTGTCGCCACGGCGGTCGCGATCGAGTTCGGCGCCATGCGGCTGCGCGCGCCCGCCTATGCCGACTGGGCCTATGGCTGGGTCCAGAGCTACGTCACCTCGTACCAGATCATCGGGCGGGCGCTGACCGGCGCGCTCGATCACTGGGTCTTCGGCGGGCCAGGGAGCATCATGGATGCCGCCACGAACGAAGCCTCGAACGTCGTGCGCGAGCATTTCCAGCGACTCGTCGTGCAACCGGAGCTGACTCAGAAAGCGCTCGATATCGAGTGGAGCCGCGTCACGGATCTGCTGAACCGAGAGTTCGACGCCGTAGAGGCCCGCCAGAGCGCCGCTCTCGTCGCGCTCACCGGCAGGTGGTCGGTGACCGAGGCGCAGAGCCTTCGGCCGATATCGGAAGTCGATGCCCTGTCGATCGAGACACCGGACATCAACGCCGTCCTGGTCCGATCAGCGCGACCGATGGCAGCGCGCGCCGGCATCATCGCGCTGCGCCTGACCGAGATCGGCTCGGTCGCGGCGATCGTCGGCTCACTCGGCATCAGCTTCGGCCCGCTGACCGGCATCGTCGTCGGCGTCGGCGGCGGTCTCGTCATCGCCTGGGGAATCGACTACGTCATTAACCTTATTGACGCCGAGCTTCATCGCGACGAGCTCGTGGCCCACATGACCACCTTTGTGGATGCCCTTGAGAGCGAAACGCACCTACGCCTTGCGACTTTGTTCCGTGACCAGATCAACAAGCGATTTTTGGCGATCGAGGCGACTCTCAATCGAGCGTTTCCTTGACTTCGCGAATGGTCGCTGGTGTATTGCGGTTGCTTTGCGCGGACGCCGTCCGATGGTGGAACAGGGAGGGTGCGAAGCCTTCGAACGAGGCTTCCAGGGTGGTGAGGCAAAATGGCGACAGGGTCTAAGGGCAAGGGCTCCAGCGACAGCAAGGGCGCGAAGGACGGCGCGACGGGCGCGGCCCGCCGCAGCCGGCGCAAAACGCTTCCCTCGCTCTCTTCCAACGACGTTTCCGACCTCGACGAAAGCGCCGAGGAGCGCGTCGCACCTTCCAGCGCGAAGCTGACCGCCGCAGCTGAATCCGCGAAAGCGACGGAGACGCCCCCTTCGCCGGCTGTCACCTTGCCAACTCAGAAAAACGAGGACCGACCGATCATGACGACGACGACCCCCGAGGCGAAGACCGAACCGCCGGCCGCCCCTGCCGCCACCGTCGCTGTGGACAGCGATCTGGCGAACAAGGTTGCCGCCGCCAAGTCTCTCGCCGGATCGGCCATCGGGGTTGCGGCGATCGCCGGCGTGCTCGCCCTCGCCGCTCTGATCGCCGGGCCCGCCGGCAACGATCGTCAGCTCCTTCGCCAGGATGTCGCCCAGCTCAAGCAGGAGTCGCGGGCGCTTACGCTGGCGCTCGCCGTCGAGCAGACGCGAATGGCGATCCAGCGTTCCGCGGCGCCCTTCGAGCCGGCCGTCGCCGCCATCGGCTCGGTTGCCGCCGGCGACGCCGAGGCACAGCATCTCGTCGACGTCCTAAGGCCTCTCGCGAGGACCGGCGTGCCCACCATGCGTCAGCTCGGCGGCGAGTTCAGCTCGCTCGCCGGGCCGGCGCTGCTGGCGAGCGCTCTTCCCGGGGAGCCGTCCTGGGTTTCGCAGGCTTTCGCGCGGGTCGCAGGATGGACCGCGTCCATTGGCTCGCAGCTTCCGTTCGAGACCTTCCCGCCGGCCACGCAGGCGGCTCTCGACAGAGCCAACAGAGCGCTCATGCAGGAGGATCTGAAGGCGGCGCTCGAGGCGATCAAGAACGTCGACCCGTCGGGTCGCACGATGCTGCAGCCCTGGCTTGCCTCGGCCGCCCGCCGCGCCGCGGCAGAGGATGCGCTGGCCCGGCTCTCCGACCTCTCGTCGAAGCGCCTCTCGGCGCCGCGCACCTGATCGGGCTGACGGCGAGGATCCGGAACGAGCCGCGATGACGACCCGCTTCGACTATCGCAGCGTCGTCGTCCGCGCGCTCTTCTGCAGCTTCTTCGTTTTCGCTGCCTATAACCCGAGCGGCTACTCCTATGCCCATTGGGTGGTCGCGGCGCCGCTCGACCAGTGGGAGGCCAAGGCGCCCGCTGGAATCCTGCTGGCTGGCATCCTGATCTTCCTGTGGCAAACGACCTACTCGACACTCCACCACTCGGGGCGGATCTACGTCGCGATCGCCTGCGTCTCGCTGGCGATCGGGCTCGGGTCGGTAGGCATCATCGACTTCTGGCGCTGGGAGACCTGGGTCAACGTCGTGCTTTGGACCATGGTCGCGATCCTGACCATCGGCGTGTCGATTGCGCATGTCCATCACCGCGTCGCCGGTGTCACCCACACCGAGGAGGTGGCGCATTAGCGGCGTGGCATGGGCACGATCCTGCCTGACGCCGGCCGTCGCCGCGCCGATCTTCGCAACGCCGCAGCCGACCCGCTAGATGACCACACAACCAGCCCCCAGTCCGCAGCCACGTGTCTTCTCTCGCGGCACCGGCAAGGCCGACGTTTTGGTCCTGAGCTGTATGGACTATCGGCTGGTCGACGACGTCACGCTCTATCTCAAGCAGCGCGGGCTCGACGAACGCTACAGCGAAGTGCGGATCGCCGGCGGTGGCCTTGCCGCCGTCGACCAGAACAATCCGCACTGGGTGCGGACCGTCTGGGAGAATGTCGCCCTGTCGCGACAGCTGCATGGAATCCGCTACCTGCTGGTGATCAACCATCAGGACTGCGGTGCCTTCGCGCATCGCTTCGGTCGTAACGCCGTCGCCAACCCCAACGACGAATTTCAGCTCAATGTCCGCGTCTGCACGGATGTGGTCGCCGAGGCGGCGCGGCGTGAGCCGACGCTTACGGTCGAGTGCGCGTTTATGGGGCTCGACGGCGTGGTTCGCCGCATAGACCTCGGGCCGTCGCCCGCCGGGGCGCCACGTCCCGCCGCCGCTCCGGTAGCGGACCAGCGGGCCGCGTTCGCCGAGCGCGTCCGCGCCCGCGTCGCCGCGCAGCCGCTCGACCGGGAGCAGGAGATGGAACTTCTGCGCGCGGGCATCGTCGAGCACGGCCTGACGGCCGATGACGCCGCCGCTGCGCTGCGCGGGGCCGTCGCCGGCGCTGACGCACGCCTCGGCCGCGAGGCCGAAGCCGCGGTCGAGACCTTCCTCGAGGCCCGCGCCGGTACCCGCAAGCGTGTGTCGCAGACCGATTTCGAGTCCGCCGCCCGGCTCTTCCGTGCCGCGCGCGAGACCGTCGTCGACCAGGATACGGCCCGGCGCAGCGTCAAGGCGGTCATGGAGCGGCGCGGCTACTACCCCAAACGGCTCTGGTGGCCGCCGTTCAGCCGCGCCTGGTACGACCGGATCTGAGGGTCAGCCGCCTGCGGCGGCGCAGCTGATCCGGCGACGGTAGAGATAGGCATCGCGGACGCTTTCGTAGCTGTCCTCGTGCCAGGCCTTCGGCGGGCCGTCGATCTGCCGGGCGATCGCCAAGGTCGCGGCGACATCCAGGGTCTCGACCACAATGAAGGACTGCGCCGAAGGCGGGAAGCCAATGAACGGCGTCAGGGCCCCGTAGATCATCACGTTGGCGACGATCACGTCGGCGAAGGCGTCGCGCAGCGTGCGCGGCCCCGCGAAGGGCAGCACGATGTAGGGGCCGTCCGGGACCTTCCATGAGCAAAGCGCCAGGCCGAGATCGGTCTGGTCGCGCGGCAGGTTCCATTCCCGCGCACGATCGACGGCGCCGAGATAGCCGAAGGTCGAGTTGATGGCGAAGCGCTTGACGGCGTGCCAGGAGCGCGGGCCGTCGCCGGCGATGGCGAAGGCCCCCGCCGTCAGCGGCTCGTTGACGAGATTGACCAGCATGTTCGACGCCGCTTCCTTGAGCCAGTCGGGCACCGAGGGGACCGTATCGCCGGAAAGATACGGCTCGACCCGGGCCGAGACCGCGGCGTTGAAGTCGAATACGACGTGATTTAATTTCTCCAGCCAGCCTTCGGCCCGCGCCGGCGGAGCGGCGGCGAGCAGAAGCCCGCAGACAAGAAGCGACACGGCCCAACGTTTCATGGCGGCTGCACCCCGGCTTCCGTCGGCAGCGGCTCGGGTCGCGGCGAGTCCCGCAGCGCCCGAAGCTCGTTCATGCGGCGGATCAGATGCCCGATGTCGCGGTTGTCCGTCCACCGCAGCATCAAGGCATTTTCGGCGAAGGCGTCGCGCAGATACCGCCCGGTCGGTTGCGGGCTCCCAGGGTACGAGAAGCGAACATACTCGACGAGAAGGAGAGAGCGGACGACGTGAGCCGCAGCCAGATCCTCGAGGAAGATCGTCGTCTCGATCTCCCGCTCCACATGCATCAGCACGTCGAGTATGCTGATGAAAAATCGGGCGCGATGGATCTCGATTCGATCTTTGTAGAGCCGAATCTGGCCGCCGATTCCGTAGGCCACCCATTCCGGCTCCGGACCATGGTGATGGCGAGAGCCGCTGGAATCCTGGCGTTTTCCGAATAAGCGCCTCAGCGCGACGAGCATGAATCGGCTCCGAGCGGCGCGGCTTGCCTCACCCTCCGCCATATGACTATAGCTAGGAGCCATGGACCAAGTGTAGACTGGGCGTTGGAGGGATGATGGCAAAAGTCATCGTCGCGGCGACAGCTAAGGGCGGTGCGGGAAAGTCGACCTCGGTCGCCTGTCTTGCCGCCTACTGGTCTCTGCAGGGCCGCAAGATCGCGCTGCTGGATACCGATGACAATCGCACGCTGACGCGTTGGCACGGCAAGGGCTCCGTCCTTTCCAAGTTGCCGATCCGGAGCGAATGCGATGTCGATGCGGTGCTGCCGGCGATCGAGGAACTGAAAGAGGACTGCGACCTCGTGCTCGTCGACTGTGCCGGTGCCAACACCGAAGCGACGATCTTCGCGGTCGGCGCCGCGGATCTGGTGCTGATCCCGGTGATGACCGACGAGGCCAACCTGTTCGAGGCGCTGCGCATGCGGAGGGTAACGGAGAGCGCCTCCAAGCTCGCCCGGCGGCCGATCGTAGCGCGGACCTTCCTCAACCGGACCAAGCGGGCCGCGGTTACCGATCACACCCGCAAGCAGCTCGAGGCCTTTGGCGCCGCCCCTCTGGACGCGACCCTCCCTGACCGCGCCGTTTATCAGGAGGCTTCCTTCCACGGCTCCGCACCGCCCGTCCTTTCGCCCAAATCCCCGGCGGCGAAGGAAATCGGTGCCCTCGCCCGGGAAATCGAGGACCTCCTTTCGGCCTAGGCGAGCGTCTGCGACGAACTGGAGCTATTCTCCTTTCCGTTGCTGATGGAATAATGGCGCCGACACGAGACGTCGTGGGAAGCTGGCATGAGCGAGGACGTGAAGCGGGACGGCCCGGCCGCACCGGAAGGAGCGGCTGCAAAGGCATCGAGCGCGCCCATACCGCCCGCCCCGCCATCGGCATTCGGCGCCAAGCCGTCCGACAAGCCCGCCGCAGACAAGACCAGCGGCGAGAAGCCGCCTGCCGCTGCGCCGCCGCCCGATAAGGCGGCGCCAGGCAACATCGTCATCGAGAAGAGCGTTCCTCAGGCCCGGCCCCGCCGTTTTCTTGCCGGCCTCGCGCTGATCGTCGCCCTCCTGGCGCTGGCCGTGGCCGTGATCGGCATCGCCGGGCCTCGCGCGATCCTCTTCGCGGAGCGGCAATTTCCCCGCACGCCATGGATCGAGCCCA
>VGEN01000215.1 GCA_016869285.1 Alphaproteobacteria bacterium | reverse complement strand
GCGGCGAATCCTGCGGTGCGTAGCGGGTAAACACCCACGCCCACCCCCGGCGCACCTGCTCGGTGTTCGCATCGGCCCCGGCGCACTTAATCCGGGCAAGCGTGCGGCCGAAACGATCCTCCCCGATCGTGTGAGCGGCAGCCGGCTTGCTCTTGCACATACCGGACAGCGAAGTTTGCGGCATCACCGCGTTGCGAAGTCGCCCCTAAGGGTGATGCACTTGTTGATTAGCATCCAGAGCGATCATTGGTCGATGATTGGTCCCTGATGCTGCGCTCGTCAAACACCCGCTCCATTTGCTCCGCCCAAGACAGGTAGGACGCCTCAATAAGGTCGTTCACCGACATCGACGGCGGATCGCGCGAGATCACGTCCGGTGTGCACAACGTCATCGATCCCAAGAGCCTTCGCTGCGAACGGGGCGTGGAGCATTTGGGCCTGGCCCCAGGCGTACCGGTTTGCCCGTCTCGACATCTTGCGAGTTTGGCAGTGTCGCGCCAGTCATCTGCTTGAACAGGTTTGCGACCGATTTCACGCCGGAAAGTTTCGTGCTCCCTGAAATGGCAGTCTGATCCTTTCCATAATATTCGAACCAAGGCAGTCCGGCATCGCTATATTCCTTCGCCGTAGGCGGCTGATTTCGTGCCGCCTCGCCTGTGGTCCCTTTCCAGTCTTTGGCATGCAGCAGGGTGATGAAGACCCTATCGGCGGCGTTGATGTCCCAGTCGTCAATGTTAAACGGATCGGAGTGAATGATCTGCCGCATCCGCCCGCCCGCAGCGAGCCCCATTGGTGCGGGCATCGAGTAGCAAGCTATGGGTTCTTCCATGAACATCGAGCGGCGCTCTGCCCGGCGTTTTTGTTCTTCTTCCCATGCGCGGCGCTTCGCTTGCCAAACCTCAGCCTTGAGCGGAAAGACAGAGATCTGCAGACCTCCCCACTCAGCATCGCCCGTCAGTTGTTCCTCCACCGAATAGCCGTCACCGAGTGGCATGGCGACGAATTGCCGGATGACGCCCTTTTCGATAGCGAAGCCGTCGAGCCAGGGTTGTTCAGGCGAGACCAAATAATCTTGAGGGTCGCGATGGAGCCCTGCGCGCCAACCCTCTCCCGTCACCGCGTTGATCTTGCCGGCTGCAACCTTGATCGCCACCGGAAAATCGAGACCCCAGTCGGGGCCGTCGTTATGGAAATTTAGCCACATGGCTTCTGCCTGCCAGATCGGCAGGATAACGCCGCCCCGAGCGGTCGTCGGCGCTGGTAGCTTTTGGGGATGGTCTTCGACATGCCGCAAAGGAAAGGAGCCCAGCCCCGGTGGCAGGGAATAGGTCTTGTCGGAATCTGGAATCCGCAGCGTGCGCTGGAAGTCGATCGAGAAGCGGGCATCTTCTTCGATTTGCGGAAACCGAAAGACGAGACGATCATTTTCGAGTGTGGGCATAAGCGATGTTCCTCCTACCAGTTGCCGTCACGGACATCCCGAACGATGCGCAAGACGGCATTGTCGGGCATGGTCTTGATCGCCCGGATGAGCTCGGCAAAGAGCTGGGGACGGGCAAGAATCGCGGAACGCAGGTCGGCCGAGATTTTGCCGGCCTGAGCGAGCATAACGTCGGGATCCTCCCCGAGATCGTGGGCGAGCTTGATGAGGGTCTCCTCTCCGGGCGGAGCAACTTCGCCGCGTTCGACGCGTGAGAGGTAAGCAGGCGTCACGCCGCAGCGGGTCGCCACCTGCCGCAGTGAAAACGCGGGGTCGGTCTCCATCCGCCGCTCGCGAAGTTCTTCGAAGATTCCCGCCGGATGAGCGTGTCTACGCGGTGATCGTTGCTCGGATAGCGCTTGTCTTGAAGGTACGCGAGCGCCAGGTTCTGCGCGCTGGCAACAGCGCTGGCGCTTACGATGTTTCCGCGCGACAGTCGCCCAGCGCGTTTAGCAGTGGCTGACTTGAACTGGAGGAGGTTCATGATCGTTGCTTCCCGCAGTGTGGTACAGGCGGTTACAGGGTATTTTCGTTAACTTCGCAGGCTGCTTCGAGACTCGGGATGCTTCCCTCGACGGCGATCTGCCCGAGTGCAATGCCTTCCAGTTCGCCGAGCACGCTCGTCATGTTCAGCGATGCGCGCTCGATCTGCACCTGGCGCTTAGACCACAGGCGCTGAACGGCGGACTTTTCCCGGTCGAGGTCTTGGCGCATGCAATCGAAAGCCTCGACCACCGCCTGCATGCGCTGCACGAAGGCCTCGCTCTGCAGGTATTCATAGAGCATCTGGGTCTTGGCGTTCTTCCCTGTGTTGACAACCTGGGCCTGGTCGATCCGGATGAGGTAATCGCGCAGGATCATTGCCACCGGGCGTAGCGCATAGGGCGCGACGACCCAGATCGTCCCCACCCGCGCGAAGGGTTCCCGGATGCCTTTCGGCATGGCCGTTGTCACAAGGACACCAACCTCCGCCCCCGCTTCGCGCTGGTCGTCGCGAAGCTTCTGCGGCCACGCGTCGGACCAGTTCTCGGCGCGCTTGGCCTCCCAGATGATGCGGCCGCAGGAACGCCCGGCGGGGGTGCGAACCGTCTGGATGACATCCGCCCCCCGCGTACCGACCTTGACGGGCTCGATCGTGTCAGCGCGGAAGGCCTCCACAAGCACGTGCTCGACCTCGAGTTCCAGCACCTCTCCTTGGAGCTGCTGCGATCTCTGATCCAGCTTGCGGGACATCTCCTCGTGCGCGCGGCGGGCGTCCGCCAACTGCTTCTGATATTCGGCTTCGCGCAGCGCGAACTTCTCCGTCTCCGCCCTGAGTGCGTCCTCGCGGATGCGCGCGCGTTCGGCGTCGAGCTTGCGCTGCACCTCGAGTTCGAGGCCGCGCGTCGCCTCCTCGAGCTGCTGCTTTTCGCGCCGGAGCGCCAGTTCCTGCTCCTGGAATTGCCGGACCTGCTCCTGCTTGGCGGAGAGCTCGGCGGCGAGCGCCCTCCGCACCGCCTCGTTGTCGGCGAGGGCCGCCGCACGGGCTTCCTCGCGCGCTTTCACGAGATTGGCGCGGGCGTCGTCGGCGGCCCGAGCATGCGCGGCCGACTGCTGGTTCAGTTGGCTCAGCTTCTCCTCGTACGGGGCAGCCAGCTCGCCCGTGACTTCGCGGACCACCTGATCCCGGAGCACCTTGCGTTGCTCGGCGAAGAACGCATCGAATGCGTCTGCATAATGCTCGAGCGCGTGGCGCGTGATGCCGCTTTCCAGCGGGAACTCATGTGCGCAATGCGGGCAGGCGATCGGGGTGTCTAGAGCGACAACGATCTTCGGCATCTTGGTTTTCTCCTTGCTCGAATCTCAATGAACGGGCTCCCCAGGTCCCGGGACGGTTGGCGTCAGCACCGGGATGACAGCGTCCGGCTGGGGAGACTGGCTGTCCGGGGTGGCCGGGCAGGCGGCGGTGAGAACGACTCCGTAAACCTCACTAGAATCGGGCGCAAAGCTGAGCCCCAGTTCTGTCGCAACGAACGCGAGAACATAGGCTACAGTTGCTGTGTCTGCGCCGCCTGCGAGGAGGGCTCCAACGTGGCCGCGTACGCGGTCCAGGACGGCGGCTTCACCCAGCGTTTCCGAAGAGTTCTTTTCGTCCATGCTATAGCCGGCGCTCCTGCCTTCTTTCGCGTGTTATGGCGGGCTGGCCACCACCCTATGAACGGGTGCGGGCCGAAGTCCGCTTGCACCGACTCGACGGTCGGCTTTGTGGGATTTTCAAGAATCCCGGGTGCGCGCCGATGCCATCGGGCCCAGAGCCGCGCCCGGCATGGCCCATCTATAATGAAATCTGCCTTTCCCGATTGGTAGACGACTTTGTATACTGGCTTGCCTACGCCGGACTTCCAGGCTGTGATTGCCTCTGCCGACAAGGCCGAGGGCTTCGTGCATCACTGCGACCAGGGGGCCTTGATGTTCGGGCAGGATAGGAGGGAGCCCGTTGCCACCAGGCCCGTCGTGCGGGTAACTCGCCACGACACTCGTGCGGTGGTGCTGCCATGCACCAGCAAGCCGCCAAGCAATCCGGCCGATTTCTTCGAACTAACGCCCCAACGTGTGATGTGGAAGAGACTTCAGGCCGATCGTCAAACGTTTGCGTATTGGCGCTATGAAACGGTTGCGAATTTTTCGCTGCAAGGAATGATCGGGATGATGCCGCAATCGGCGCGCATCGAATTGCTTTACTGGCTCAGGCAGAAGATCTGAGGCCGTATGCCGCAGCACCAAGACGACCCAGCGCTTAAGGACCTATGGGCCCGGCGGAGGGACTTGACAGAGGCGGAGTGGGGGCGCCTGTACGCGATCGTTGTCGCCGCGCTCAGTTCATATCGGCCGCAAATCCTCGCGAGCCTGAAAGAAGACAACGACGTATACGTTCAGGACTTCTTTCAGGACAAGGTATTGCGACCCGATCTAGGCAGCCGCCTGGATCACGTCGGGGCTCTGCGCGTTGCGTATAAACGGTACCTGCATGATCGGTACGACAGCGAGCAACTCAGGGGGACAGAGGAGCTTTCTGGCAACGATATCGACGGGCTTGGCGATACGGCCACCGCGAATCCGGGGCCACACGGCGATCCCGACAACGAATTTCAGGCGCTGGCCGAGGCCAGCATTGGGCTTGCGGCCGTGCACGAGTCGGCGGCACGCTGGCTGCGGAATGCGAAACCGTGGGTGCCTGCGATGCTAGGCCTGCATCATTGTCCCGATCGCGATCAATCGGAACCTTTGGTCCGCTTGGCGAAGCGGCTCGGTATCCGCTCCTATCATTACAAAGCCGAGCGCCTTGGCATTACGGGGCTTCGCGATCGGCCATGGGCTCAAACCCTCTTGGGGCAATGGGTTGGCGAAGACCTAAAGATTCAGATTTCTAATGAAAATCAGAGCCTTATTAGCGCAGCCTTAAAAATACTGTGCCATGAGGCGTTGATCTGGGCGGAACAGCAGGAGGCTGCGCGATGAAGCGTTGGTTGGAGTTGTCCCCGCCTCTTGTGGACATCGAGCGCCGGCTCTTTGGCGTCTCGCGCGGCCTCATCGAGGCAGTCGAGGTTGGGACGGTATCAGAGAAAATTCGCTCGGCCGTGATGGCGTCTCCGGAGTGGAAGGAGCGTCTCGCGGAAGCAGAAAGCCCGCAGGATTCGATTGCGGGTACGCAGGCGGTGGAATTGCCTGCGCACCTCCGCGACCTCGTTCAGCGGCGCGCGGCGGTCGCGCAAGCGAAATTCGATCCAATTCCCGCCGCCGGACAGATCGTGGAGGTGATCGCGATCAAGACCCCTCGGCAGGGTCAGTTGGATTGGGTGATGCAGGTGCCGCTTTACGTCCTGCTCGACGCGCCCGCGGAGTCTGCGAATCTGTGGCATGGATGGCTTGTGTCCGGCGAAACCGATTACGCGACCTCATGGGACTTCGTGCTCCAGGAGCAAGACGCGCCCTTTGATCCGGAAGCTGGAATGGTCCAGTTGTGGAATCCAGTCCGCATTTACCTTCCAATGGCAAGCCGCGTGGTGGCGCAACTGCGGCTAGCGCGGCTGCAGGCGGTCCGATCGCTCGCGGCCGATTTTCTGACCGCGGAGGCGCCGACCGAGGCGGCACGGCCTGGTCGCGTAGCAGTGCGCCGCTCCGGTGCGGGACTCCTCGTGGCAACCGGCAGCCCTCTGGGCGATGATCGAGATCCGAGACGTCGTTATCAACGGGTCTATCACCACGCGGCGGAGGCGATGCGCGTGCCCGCCAGGCTTGCCATCGCCGAGCTGGCGTCCTCCGGTTCGACGATTGGTTCGTTTGTCAAAGGGCTTCTCGATGCCGCGCGCGAAGCTGGGGACCGGCTGAGTTTGGTGCCGAGAATCGAAGTCGCAATGGGACCGACGATGCTGGCGCAAGAGGCAATACGTTTGCGGAAACTCGAGCGTGCTGAGCGAATCATAGAGGATGCGGCGAATGAGGTGCCTGCTCCCGCTATAGGGGAAGCAGAGGAGGATCTTGGGACGCGGGATCTTTCTTGGCATAATATCGCGAGAATTCGTGTCCTGTCTGTCGAGCCGGATGGTGGTGGGCAGTTGTTGATCGTTCCCAGATCGCGGCGCGTTACTGCAATGGTGACGGTCGGCGACACGATGATGGATAAAGTCAGTGTCGAACCCGGCGGGGAGCCGGGTCGGATTTCGTGGGATGCCGAGACTGCGGCCAAGCTCATCCTCGAATCGGAGGACGGTCGGCGGATCGCCTTACCTCTGGATGCGCGTCACTAGGTCAGGCCCTCTCTGGATGCCTGAGTTCGCAGCACTTTGGGCGGAAGGTG
>VGEN01000214.1 GCA_016869285.1 Alphaproteobacteria bacterium | reverse complement strand
GGATTCGTCCGGAAGCTCCGCTCGACGACGACATCGGCCTTGGCAAAACCAGCCTCGACGTCGCCCAATTTGTGCTCGAGCCTGCCGGCAATGTTCGACGGCGCCCCCTCGAACCGGACGAAGTCATGCAGGATCGGCGCTCCCGGCTTCATCGCCTCCTCGACGTCGATCACCCAGGGCAGAACCTCGTAATCGACCTCGATGAGCTTGAGGGCTTCCGCCGCGATGCTCTCGGACGTCGCGGCAACGGCCGCGACAGGATGGCCGGGAAAGAGCGCCTTCTCGCGCGCCATGACGTTGCGGGACATCCATCGCATATCCTGGATGCCGAGCATCACCGACTTCTCGACGGGGAAGTGCACGAGATCCATGCCCGTCATCACGGCCCTGACCCCGGGAAGGGCCTCGGCCTTGGCCGTGTCGATCGACCGGATGCGGGCGTGAGCGTGCGGGCTGCGCAGGATCTTGGCCCAGATCATCCCGGTCATGGTCGCGTCGGCGGCATAGGCTGCGCGCCCGGTCACCTTGTCTGCGCCGTCGGGACGGATCGTCCGCTTGCCGATCCATTTGTTGTCCTGGACGGTCATTGCGCGGCCTCCCTCAACTCTGCTGCCGTCTCGAGCACGGCGCGCACGATCTTGTCGTAGCCCGTGCAGCGGCACAGATTGCCGGCAAGCCAGAAGCGCACCTCTTCTTCAGTCGGATCCGGATTCCTCTCCAGGAGCGCCCTGGCGGCCATCAGGACGCCCGGCGTGCATATGCCGCATTGCAGCGCTGCCATCTCGAGGAACTTTGTCTGCAGCGGATGCAAATGCCCGCCCTTGGCCATCCCCTCGATCGTTCCGATCTGCCTGCCCTCCGCTTCGGCCGCAAGCACCAGGCACGAGCAGACCAGCCTTCCGTCCAGCGTGATGGTGCACGCCCCGCAATCACCCGACCCGCAGCCTTCCTTGCTGCCGGTCAGACCGAGTGGCCCGCGCAGGGCGTCAAGCATCGTCTCGCCCGGACTACAAAGGAACTCGACAGGCTCCCCGTTGATGGTTGTCGAAACCTGCAACTTGGCCATGTTCAGGCGCCTCTCACTCGGTCGGCGGCGATACGAACGGCGCGTTTCAGCAGCACGCCGGCGATCTTGGTGCGATACTCGATGGTCCCGCGCTTGTCGTCGATTGGGCGGCAGACCGCGCGGCAGGCTGCAGCGGCGGCATCGACAGCCGCATCGTCGAGCTTCGATCCGGTCAGAGCTTTTCCGGCGGCTTCGACCAGAAGGACGGTAGGTGCGACCGCGCCGAGCGCGACGCGCGCCGCGGTGCAGATGCCGTCACGCAGCGTCAGGCTGACGCCGCAGCCGACAACGGCGATATCCATTTCGGTTCTCGGGATCATTCGCAGATAGGCATCGCTGGAGCCCGGCGGCCGCGGCGGAAAACGGAAACCCACGACGATCTCGCCACGCGCCAGGTTTGTGCGGCCCGGGCCGGCCGGCACCGCTTCGACAGGCAGTTGGCGCCGTCCGTTCGGACCGGCAACGGTCACTGTTGCACCAGCCGCGACAAGAGCGGGAACGCTGTCACCTGCCGGCGACGCGTTGCAAAGGTTTCCGCCCGCCGAAGCGCGGCCCTGTATCTGGGTCGATCCGATAAGGTTGACCGCCTCCAGAACGCCGGGCCAGACCGCGCCGAACCTTGGATGCTCAGCGAGTACCGCTCCCGATACGGCGGCGCCGACCACGAAGCTGCCGTCGGGCGCCTCCTCAATATCGGTCATCTCGCCGATTTTCTTGATATCGATGATCGTGCCCGGGCGCACGGTGCCCGCACGCATCTGCACCAGCAGATCGGTACCGCCGGCAAGAATCCGCGCTGTCTCTCCAGCATCGGAAAAGGCCTTGATCGCCTCATCGAGCGTCCGCGGGGAGAGGTAGTGCAAGTCACTCATCGTTTCTCCGTCGTTGCTACGTGAGCCGCGTGGCGCCGTCAACACCAGCGGTGGGGGCGAATGGTTGCGGTGACCGGGCATCTGCCCTTCCGCTAGCGGCCGATGGGACATTCAAAGACCATCAATTCTTGCCGGCTACCTCACTCGAGGTCTACCACCCAGAACCACGACAGGAAACTTGAGGCACCAGTATGGTGCTCTTTGGGCCAAGAAGACGTCTGAGTAAGCGAGCCCACGTCCCCTGTTAACCACACCGAATGCCCAGCTCGAATAGGAACCCGACGATCTGCCATCGCATAGCACGCTCACCTATGCAACCCGGCACACCCTCGTCCGCTAGTTGGCTGCTCGCCCAACGGGCGTACCCCAACAAGGTCGAACTCGACTTTTTGCGGCTCGGAAGACCAACAGATAACGGGTCCATCGAGGCGTTCAACTGGCGCCTCCTTAGCCGGCGGGGACTGTCGCTACTTCGCTCGGCTCACAATGCCAGTGAAGGACTTTCCGAATTTTTCGCTATATCGGCCGCGAGGCGCGCGGCTAAGCTTGCCGGCACCAAAAACGGGGTGGAACAGCGCATGAAGCGGCTTTCGACGCATGTCTTGGACCTCAGCATCGGCCGGCCGGCCGCGGCTGTGCTCGTGGAGCTCTCTCGACGGGAGCCGGGCGATGCCTGGACGCCCCTCGTGCGCACGGAAACGAACGCAGACGGCCGCACCGACCGGCCGCTGCTCTCCGGTGATGCCTTTCGCTGCGGCACATACATGCTGTCCTTCCACGTGGCCGACTATTTCCGCCGAACCGGGCGAGCGGGGGCAGCCGCGCCGTTCTTGGACGTCGTGCCCCTGCGCTTCACCATCGCCGAAGAGGACGGTCACTATCACGTCCCCCTGCTGGTAACGCCGTGGAGCTATTCCACGTACCGCGGAAGCTAGGATCGCCATGACCGCGCCCTACCCCAGAGACCTGGTCGGTTACGGCCGGCGCCCCCCGCTTCCGCGCTGGCCAGGCGAGGCACGCATCGCCGTCCAATTCGTCATCAACTATGAGGAAGGCGGCGAGAACTGCGTCCTGCACGGAGATCCGGCATCCGAAGCCTTCCTGTCGGAGATCGTCGGAGCACAGCCCTGGCCCGGCCAGCGCCACCCCAACATGGAGTCGATCTACGAGTACGGCTCGCGCGCCGGCTTCTGGCGGCTTTGGCGGCTGTTCCGCGAGCGCAAGGTTCCCGTCACCGTCTTCGCTGTCGCGACGGCGATCGCCCGCAATCCGGAAGTTGTCGCGGCGATGCAGGAGGCGCAATGGGAGATCGCCTCGCACGGCCTCAAATGGATCGACTACCGCAATATCGCGGAGGCGGATGAGCGCCACCATATCGAGCAGGCCATCCAACTTCATCGCGAGGCGACCGGCCAGCGGCCGTTCGGTTTCTATCAGGGCCGAACCTCGGAGCGGACGCTGGCGCTGGTGATGACCGAGCAGGGCTTCCTCTACTCCGCCGATTCGTATGCCGACGACCTGCCCTATTGGGCAGACGGCCCTCACGGTCCGCAACTGATCGTTCCCTACACTCTCGACGCCAACGACATGCGCTTTGCTACCGCGCAAGGCTTCAATTCCGGAGATCAGTTCTTCACCTATCTGAAGGACAGCTTCGATGTCCTCTACAGCGAGGGCGCTGTCGCCCCCAAAATGCTGTCGGTGGGCCTTCACTGCCGTCTTGTCGGCCGGCCCGGAAGGGTCGCGGCCCTGGCCCGCTTCCTCGACTATGTAGGCACTCGCGAGCGTGTGTGGCTCGCCACGCGGCTCGACATCGCGAGACACTGGATCCGCGCCCATCCTCCGGGTGCCGGTTACCAGCCGTCGCGCCTGCCCCGCGCGCTTTTTATGGAGCTTTTCGGCGATGTCTTCGAGCATACGCCGCTGATCGCCGAGCGCACACAGCGGGGCGGCCTGACCGCGGAGCAAGACACGGCAGACGGTCTGCATGCGGCGTTCATGCGTGTCGTGCATGCCCTGAGCGACGACGAGAAACTGGCGCTCATCAAGGCGCACCCAGAGCTGGCGGGCCGGGAAGCGGTTGCCGGCGCGCTGACGCAAGATTCGACAGGCGAGCAGGGCCGGCTCGGGTTCACCGCTCTTTCGCCCGAGGAGTTCGAGCGCGTCGGTAACATCAACCGCCGTTATCGCGAGAAATTCGGCTTTCCCTGCATCGTGGCGCTCGCGCTCCACGCCGGCCGCGACACGGTCATCGCCGAGATGGAACGCCGTGTATCGGGCAGCCGGGAAACGGAGATCGCGACCGCGCTTGGTCAGATCGGCCATGTCACGCGTGGCCGCCTCCGGAAGAAGCTGGCTGGCCGATGACGGGCGCTCGTGCGAATCATGGACTTCTCACTAGGCTAACCGGGCGCGAGCGGTAGAGGGCGTCTGGCTCTCGCCCCTGACAGCATTTCACTGCATCAGCTCGGCCAGCGTTTCGGCGACGACCTCGGTGGCCTTGCGCAGATCGGAGAGCTTTAGCCGCTCATTGGCGCGGTGCGCATTGGCCTCCTCGATGGAGTGCGGCCCGGCACCGTAGAGAACGATCGGAATGCCTTGTTCGGCGTAGTGGCGGGCGTCCGTGTATAGCGGCACGCCGCCGGCCTTGACCGGTTCGCCCATGATCCGGGTGGCATGGCGGCAAAGGACGTCGGTCATGCGCTTGCCTGCCGGCAGCTCGGTGAGCGGCTTGGCCAGCAGGACGCGCCGCACTTCGACCCGGGCTTCCGGGTGATGCTTGGCGGTTCCGCCCATCAGCGCGCGAAGCTCCGATTCCACGGCTACCGGATTCTCCTCCGGAATCATTCGCCGGTCGAGGCGGAACGTGATGCGGTCGGGAACCACGTTGGTATTGATGCCGCCCTTGATCAGCCCAACCGTGACCTGCGGCGAGCCGATGCCCGAAACACGTGAGACGCGCGCCGAGAGCATCTGCCGGTAAGCGTAGATGCCGCTCATGATGTCGGTTGCCACCTCGAGCGCGTCGACTCCGGTCGATGGCCGCGCGGCATGGGCCGACCGGCCCTTCACCTCGACTTCCAGGTGCAGGCAGCCGTTATGCGCCGTCACCACGCCATAGGAGAACCCGGCGCCGATGGCGAGATCGGGCTTGCTGATGCCTTGAGCAAGCAGCCACCCCGGCCCGATTTCGCCGCCGGCCTCCTCGTCATAGGTCAGGTGCAGCTCGACGGTGCCTTTGAGGGGAACTCCGGCTTTCTTGAGCGCCGCGAGGGCAAAAGCATACGTGGCGAAGTCGGACTTCGAGACGGCGACGCCGCGGCCGTACATCCATCCATCGACGATCTCGGCTCCGTAAGGATCATGTGTCCAGCCCTCACCCGGCGGAACGACATCGCCATGCGCATTGAGTGCGATGATCGGTCCGTTTCCGAACCGGTGCCGGACCACCAGATTGGTCACGGTCTTCATGCCGTGCGCGCGGACGATGTTCTCCGGCACAGCGTGCTCCTCGACGGCGAAACCGAGTTCAGTCAGGAGCTGTGCGGCCCGCTTCGCGTGCGGAGCACAATCGCCCGCAGGGTTGTTGGAAGGCACACGAACGATGTCCGCAAGAAAGCAGCACTGGGCCTCAAATCGTTCCGCGACGAGCTCGTTTAAGCTGGGCATGGGTTCCTCTTTCGTGCGTTCTTTGCTCGCAGGTCTTATCGCGGGCGGGAAAACGATGCCGGCTCGAAACTCTCGAGAAAACCGATCAGCACCTTTGCGGCAATTTCAATGTCCTCGAGCGATGTAAATTCAGCGGAGTGGTGGCTGACGCCACCGGCGCTGCGCACGAAAAGCATTCCGAACGGGATAACGCCATGAAAGGCCATCGCGTCATGTCCAGCACCGCTCGGCAAGAGATGGGGCTTGATGCCGGCATGCCGGACGCAGCCGGCCAGCGCGTCGATCAGCCGCTGATCGCAGGGTGCGGCTGCCGCTGAGTGATGGAATGTGAAATCTGCGGTCACCTCGCGCGTTCGCGCGATGTGAGAAAATTCAGAGCGAAGGGCCGAGACCGCCGCGTCGCGGTCATGATCGCGTGGGCTGCGGATATCGAGGGAGAAGGTGACGCGTCCCGGGACCGTGTTGACGGCGCCGGGGTGCAAATCGAGCTGGCCGACGGTTGCCACAAGATCCGGGGTGCCGCGAGCCACCCGCTCGACAGTCGCGATCATCTCCACCGCAGCGGCCAGGGCATCGCGCCGCAGGTTCATGGGAGTCGTGCCGGCATGCGCCGCGGCCCCTTCGACCGTGACACGGCCCCGTCTGGCGCCGTTAATGCCGGTTACCACCCCGACAGGAAGATTCTGCGCCTCGAGCACCGGTCCCTGCTCGATGTGGACCTCGAGATAGGCGAGCGTCTTGCGCGGATCGCAGGCTTCTCGGGAGATCGCGCCGATGTCGCAGCCGAAGGCCGTGAGGGCATCCCGGCGCGTGATGCCCGCCTTATCTTGCTCCTCTAGGATCGCCGGATCGTAGTGCCCGGCGATCGCCCGGGACCCGCTCAGCGTCGTTGGG
>VGEN01000213.1 GCA_016869285.1 Alphaproteobacteria bacterium | reverse complement strand
AAGGTCGCCCTCACAGCATGCATGCGAAAGCTCCTGACGACCCTCAACGCAATCCTCAAAAATGCCTCCCCCTGGAAGATCGCCTGAAGTCAGATGAAACCTTCTTGCAAACACAGTCGCTCCCCCGTCCGCTTCGCGTCCGAGGGCGGGGATACCAGTATCGTGTCCCCTCCCTCGTGCGCAGCGCGGGGGAGGGCTAGGGTGGGGGCACCGTCAATACGGCGTGCCGTCTCGATGGAGGAAGCGGAACTTGCCGTCGATGGTGCGGCCGTGCAAGTCGATGTCCGGGTAGCCCACCTCCTCGTCGGGGGCATTGTCGCCAACGACCAGCAGCAGCACGTCCGCCTTGGAGCGGTTGAGGAAGTGATGCGCGTTCTTGGTTCCTGCCGGAAAGCAGGCGCACATGCCCTGCCTCAGCACTTCCTCGCCGGCGTCGGTCACCAGAACCGTCTCGCCTTCGAGCACGTAGATGAACTCGTCCTCCTTCGCATGCCAATGGCGCTGCGAAGACATGCCGCCGGGCTCGATCCGGGTCAGGTTGACGCCGAACCTGGTGAGGCCGGTTGACGGCGCCAACCGGCGATACCAGCGCTTCATCACCGGCGTTCGATAGGGCTCGGGATAGCTCGTGCTGTTGCTCTCCGGAAGCGATTTGGGGTCGAAGCCCGCAGGCTTGGCCATGCAATTCCTCCTTGAAAAGTCATTCCGCAATATCACGGTGGCGCCTGCTTGTGCGGCAGGTCCCGATGGCGCAGCATGATGCGCCAAGGTTTCTCCCAGGCGCTCGGGGCGCCCGAGCCAAGGAGCCTCCCATGCCATATCGCGCTCTTCTTCTTGCGGCCCCGATCCTGCTTGCTGCGCCGGCGCTGGCGCAGGCACCCGCGGTCGGCCCGAAGGAGATCGGCGGTATTGTCCGCAGCCCGAACGGTCCCGAGGCCGGGGTCTGGGTCATCGCCGAGGCCGATGGGCTGCCGACCAAGTTCGCGCGCATCGTCGTCACCGACAAGCAGGGGCGCTACCTCGTGCCCGACCTGCCGGACGCCAGATACTCGGTCTGGGTGCGCGGCTACGGCCTCGTCGATTCCGCCAAGGCCTCGGCGACGCCGGGCAGCACGATCGATCTGACGGCCAGAGCGGCGCCCGACGCAGCGACCGCGGCCAAGGTCTATCCGGCGATCTATTGGTATTCGATGATGAAGATCCCGCCGGATGCCGAATTCGGCGGCAAGGGCGACATCCCGGAGAACGTGACCAAGTCCGGCTGGCTGATGGCGATGAAGAGCAATGGCTGCATCGGTTGCCACCAGCTCGGCCAGGAATCGACGCGCACCATCCCGGCCTCGCTCAGCGCGTTCGACAATCACGAGGAGGCCTGGGTCCGCCGCGTGCAGTCCGGCCAGTCGGGCGAGCAGATGGTCAACCAGCTCGCCAGCAATCTCGGCGGCGCCCCCTTCAAATACTTCGCCGACTGGACCGAGCGGATCGCCAAGGGCGAGCTGCCGCATACGCGTCCGAAGCGGCCTGAAGGCGTCGAGCGCAACATCGTCGTCACCTCCTGGGAGTGGTACGACCCGAAGAGATATCTGCACGACCTGATCGCCTCGGACCGGCGCCATCCCACGGTCAATTCCTACGGGCCGCTCTACGGCTCGCCGGAATATTCGGGCGACGTCTACCCGATCCTCGATCCGATGACGCACAAGGAATCCAGCTTCAGGGCGCCCGTGAGGGAAGGGACCAAGGAGGCGCTCGGACCCGGCCACGCGGCCAGCGACCAGGTGCTGGCGCCCTCGCCCTATTGGGGTGAGGAGAAGATCTGGGATACCCGGAACAACAACCACAACGGCATGCTCGACCGGCAGGGCCGCGTGTGGTTTGCCGCGCGCATCCGCAACGCCGAGACGCCGGCCTTCTGCCGGAGGGGCTCGGAGCATCCTTCGGCCAAGCTGTTTCCGCTGGAGCGCAACAACCGGCAGGTCACGGTCCTCGACCCGAAGACCATGACCTATCGCTTCGTCGACACCTGCTTCGGCACGCATCACCTGCAGTTCGGCTACGACGCTAACGACACGCTATGGACCTCGGGCGGGGGCCCGGTGCTGGGCTGGATCAATGCGAAGCGGCTGGACGAGACCGGCGATGCCGAGCGCGCGCAAGGCTGGACCGCTTTCATCATGGACACCAACGGCAACGGCAAGCGCGACGACTATGTCGAGCCCGACCAGCCGACCGACCCGACCAAGGACAAGCGCTTCGGCGGCGGCTTCTATGCGGTGATGCCGCATCCGACCGACGGCTCGGTCTGGGGAACCCAGGCTGCCTTCGGCGCCGGCAACCGGCCGGGCGCGGTCATCCGCGTCGATCCGGGCTCGAACCCGCCGGCGACGGCTCTGACCGAGGTCTATGTTCCGCCGATGCCCGGTTTCGGCATCCGCGGCGGCGACATCGACAAGGACGGCGTCGTCTGGGTGTCGATGGCGAGCGGCCATCTCGGCAGCTTCGACCGGCGGAAATGCAAGGTGACCAACGGCCCGGCCGCGGCCACCGGCACGCATTGCCCGGAGGGCTGGGCCTTTCACCAGTATCCGGGTCCGGGCTTCCAGGGTCTCGGCGAGAACTCGGCGGAGTCGAGCTATTACACCTGGGTCGACCAGCACAACACCTTCGGCCTCGGCGAGAACGTGCCGATGTCGACCGGCAACCTCAATGACGGGCTGATCGCGCTCAAGGACGGGAAGATGATCGTGCTGCGCGTGCCTTACCCGCTTGGCTTCTACGCCAAGGGTTTCGACGGCCGCATCGACGATCCGAACGCCGGCTGGAAAGGCCGCGGCTTGTGGACCACCTCCGGCGACCGCACGCCCTGGCTCATGGAAGGCGGCAAGGGCGCCAAGCCCCGCGTCGTCCATTTCCAGCTCAGGCCCGACCCGCTGGCGAAGTAACATCTCGGAACCCTCTCCCGGCGAAGCCGGGGGAGGGCAGGGTGGGGGCCCGAGCGAAGCGAGGGTAAGCGGCGTTCCTGCATTGCATCCGACCGTCGCTTCGCGCCGTCCCCCACCCTTCAACGCAATGCGTTGAACCTCCCCCGCGTACGACGCGGGAGAATGGGTACGACACGACTGCGGTGGATCGGCGCACCCCCGGTGAAGAGCGCGTCGCGACGGCCTAGATTGGCACCGTGTCCTCCGAGCGCCGCATCCAGATATCCGAGTCTGTCGCCGCCGCAACCGGCATCGACGAGGCGATGATCGAGCGGCTGGTGCGCGCCTTCTATGCACGCATCCGCGCAGACGAAGTGCTCGGTCCGATCTTCGCCGCGCGCATCCGCGACTGGGAGCCGCATCTCAAGCGCATGTGCGATTTCTGGTCCTCGGTCGTGCTGCAGACCGGCCGGTATTCCGGCCAGCCGATGCGGATGCATCAGCCTTTGCCGGTCGACGCCCGGCATTTCGACCGCTGGCTCGGGCTGTTCAAGAAGACCGCAGAAGAGGTCTGCCCGCCCGACGCCGCCGCCCACTTCGTCTACCGCGCGGAAAAGATCGCCGAGAGCCTCGAGCTCGGCATTGCCGCGAGCCAGGGCGTGCTTCTCAAGCGCGGCGAGCGCTTCCTTCGATCGACCGTTTGAGGCGGGCGGGTTTCGAGCCCTCACGAACCCTTCCCCGCGTGAGACGCGGGAGAGGGGTACGAAGGTTGCGGGCGCTTCATCTATCGGCAGATCTTCTTGCACGGAGAAATCGGAAGGTCTCAGCTATCCCTCTCCTTCGAGATTCAGGGACCCGCCATGACCTACGACGCCACGCCCTCCGCCCGCCCCGCCACCAGCCGCGCAACCGGCGCGGTCAAAGGCAAGGTCGAGATCCTTCGCGACCGCATGGGCGTCCCGCATGTCTATGCGGGGCGTACCGACGACCTGTTCTTTGGCCTTGGCCTCGCCGTCGCCGAGGATCGGCTCTGGCAGATGGACCGGCTGCGCCGCCGCGCGCTTGGCCGCCAGGCGGAGATCCTGGGCGAGGCCTACCTCAACCTCGACATCGCGCACCGCACGCTCGGCCTCGACCGCATCGCGATCGAAGAAACCTCGAAGCTCGACGGCAAGACCTATGAGGAGTGCGCCGCCTATGTCGCCGGCATCAACCGGCAGATCGAGATCTTCGGCAGGAAGCTGCCGCCCGAGTTCAAGGCGATCGGCTATGAGCCGGAGGCGTTCAAGGTTTCCGACCTGGTCGCGATCGCGCGCGGCCTCTGGTGGTCGCTGAACGGCCGCATCGACCGGCTGACCGCGGCCGAGGCGGCGAAGCTGCTGCCCGAGGCCTTCCGCGCGATCTACCTGACGCCGGAAGCGGCCGAGCATCTGGTACTGCCGGCCGGAGACTCGCTCGCCGCCGGTTCCGACGACCAGACCGGCTCCAACAACTGGGCCTCCTCCGGCCGCATCAGCAAGAGCGGCAAGGCCGGGCTTGCCGGCGATCCGCATCAGCCCTTCTGGGTGCCGTCGAGCTGGTGGGAATACGGCGTGCACGGGCCTGAGGACGATGCCGCCGGTGCCGGCCATCCGGGCTTCCCCGGCCTCTGGTGGGGCTCCAACGGCACCGTCGCCTGGGCGATCACCAACAACATGGCCTCCACGCGCGACCTCTACCGCGAGGAAACCAGCGCCAAGAAGCCGGGCCAGTATCTCGACGGCGACACCTGGCGCGAGTTCGAGACGCACACCGAGACGATCCAGGTCAAGGGCGGCAAGGCGAAGAAGCTGGTCGTGCGCCGGACCGTGCGCGGGCCGATCGTCAACGACCTCGTGCCTCTCGTCGACGACCCGAAGACGCATGCACCGATCTCGCTGCGCTGGTCGAGCCTCGAGCATCTCGACGATCTGCGCTCTTCGATCGGGCTCTCGCGCGTGAAGAGCTTCAAGGAGTTCCGCGACAATCTGCGCGACTGGGGCGGCGCCGTCTTCAACTTCGTCTACGCCGATGTGAAGGGCAATGTCGGCTATCAGATGGCCGGCCGCGTGCCGGTGCGCGGGCGCGTCACCTACGGTCTCCGCGATGCCAACAACCCGAAGGATCGCTGGAAGGGCCACATCCCCTTCGATGCGCTGCCCTACTCCTACAATCCAAAGCGCGGCTATGTGGCGAGCGCGAACCAGCGCATCGTGCCGCCCGACTATCCGCAGGTGATCTACGGCGCCTACGCACAGGCGCATCGCGGCATCCGCATCGACCAGGTCTTCGGCGAAGGCAAGTGGGACACCAGCCGGTCGATCCGGCTGCAGAACGACGTCAAGAACGTGCGTGCCGAGCGCGTCGTCCCGGGCATCCTGAAGGCGCTCAAGGGATCGGCCGACGCGGACGCGAAGGCGGTCCATGCCGCGCTCAAGAGCTGGGACTATTTCTATACGCTCGAGTCGATCGCGCCGACCGTGTTCGAGACCTTCATGTTCCACTGGCAGCGCCGCGTGCTCGGCGAGCACATGCCCGATCGCCTGCTCGACCTCACCATGCAGCAGACCAATCTCGGCTGCCATCTGCTGGCGAAGCCGAACAGCAAGTATTTCAAGAACTCGACCGTCGTTGCCGAGGCCGAGAAGGCAGCGAAGCAGGCGATCGCGACGCTGAACAAGCGCCTCGGCGCCAACCCGAAGAAATGGAACTGGGGCGCGATCCACATCGCGCATTGGAAGCACCCGCTCTCGAACGCCGAGAATACCAAAAGCTTCGACATCGGCCCACGCGCGGCCGATGGCGGCTCGCACACGGTGCGCAACATGGGCGGCGAGCTGCCGCCGCATGCGGCCTCCTCAGGCGCCGAGTACCGCATCATTGTCGACTTCGCCAAGCCGCGCTCGTTCCGCGCCACCCAGAACATCGGCAATTCAGGCGTGCCCGGCAACCCGCACTACCGCGACCAGTTCGATGCCTTCCTCGACGGCGAGTACCACACCGTCAGCCTCGACCGCGCCGCGATCGAAGCCGACCTGGAATCGAAGACAGAGATCAAGCCGAGCTGACCTTGGAACCCTCTCCCGCCGCAAGGCGGGGGAGGGCAGGGTGGGGCGAGCGCAGCGAGGAGAGATCCGATGAAGGCCAGCGTGGACGGCAAGACCGTTGCCGAGAGCAGGGACATCGTCGAGGTCGGGGGATACGCCTATTTCCCGCGCGCCTCGGTGAAGACCGAGTGGCTCAGGAAGGCGCCGAAAAACGAGTCCGACCTCGAATGCCCGCACGGCGTCCAGTTCTACGACGTGATCGTCGACGGCAAGGTCCACGAGCGCGCCGCCTGGAACTACGAGGCGCCGAAACCGAAGATGGCCCAGGTCAAGGACCGCTTTGGCTTCTGGGAAGATGTCGAGGTCGGTTGAGAACCTCTTACGGTTCCCGCAAAGATCGACTAGCGACGGGCAAGCGCCTCAAGTCGCTGGAAGGACTGTGTCCGAACTAGGAGCCTGTCCAAGTAGCTCCGGCGCGAGGCGCTTGTGTGAGGGGCAGGCCGCTCAGGCCGCCCTGTGGAGCTTTGAGAGGTTGTGAGCGGTGCAGATGAGGGCCCATTCGGCCTTCACTTTCT
>VGEN01000212.1 GCA_016869285.1 Alphaproteobacteria bacterium | reverse complement strand
CCCGGGTCGGTAAAAACCCATTCATTACAGTAGTTTAGACACCCCCCCTACCCACGCCCTCGGGCGGGGTCGAGCGGCCAGCCGTCGGCATCACACCCGCGGACCTTGAGCCGCCCGCCGTTGCGCCGAACGCCGTCGGCGCCTTCCTTGATCTGGTTGTCGTGGTCGCGGCAGAGGTGACGGAGGTTGCCCGGGTAATCGGCTCCGCCGTCACGCCGGCTGACGATGTGGTCGACGACGACGCCTTGGCACGCACAGCCGCTCACCTCGCACCGACCGCCGGAGCGGCGCCGAACGATCGACCTCAGCGCCCGCCACGCCGGAGAGCGGTAGAACGGATCGCCAGGCATGGAGCGTTGAGAAGAAAGATGATGTCGCGGCGAGTAGCTTCGGCATTCACCTCGACAGTGGCTCGGTGCCCTTGTCGAGAAGAGCCAGGTACTTCGAGTAGGCGAAGAGTCGGCCTCGTAACTTCCCAGTTGTCTCGCGGACGATACCCGCCGATGCCATCAACTCGAGCGCTTTGCCGACGGTAGGTACCGAAAGATGAAGTTCCTTCGACGCAGACCGGATCGTCACCATCGGACGTTTTTGAATCAAGTCATGGACGCGCAAAGCCGAGGTGGCGGCGCGCCCAAGCTTGCGGATTGTCAGACGGTCGGCGTCAAACAGCGCCATCAGCTCGCGCGCGGTATCTGCCGCTTGTTCAGCGGTCTCGGCGACGCCCGTCAGAAAAAACTCCATCCATGCTTCCCAGCCGCCCGCCTGCCGCACCTCTTGCAGCAGACGATAGTAGTCATCGCGCCGGCTCTTGAAGAAGAGGCTCAGGTACAGGATCGGCTCACGCAACGCTCCAGTGTTGCACAGCATCAGCGTGATCAGCAGACGGCCAAGCCGTCCGTTGCCGTCCAGGAACGGATGGATCGTCTCGAACTGGACATGCGCGAGGCCAGCTCGGATGAGCGGCGGCATCGATTGATCGTCGATGTGCAGAAACTTCTCGAATTCGCCGAGGCATTCATCGAGGCGATGTGGTGGCGGTGGCACGAACAGAGCGTTGCCCGGTCTCGTCCCCCCAATCCAATTCTGCGACCTGCGAAACTCCCCTGGTTGTTTGCTCGCGCCACGGCCAGACTTCAGCAGGATCTCGTGCATCTCGCGTAGAAGACGCAGCGACAATGGAAACCCGTCGCGCATACGCCGCATGCCATGGTCGATGGCCGCGACGTAATTCGACACTTCCGTCACGTCATCGATCGGGACGTGCGGGATCTCATCGTTCTCGAACAGCAGCAGGTCTGAGAGCGATGATTGAGTCCCCTCGATTTGCGAGGAGAGCAGCGCTTCCTTGCGGACATACATGAACAGGAACAGAGGCGTCGACGGCAGGATCGTGGTGACGCCATCGAGCCGACCGACCGCCCCGCGCGCCCGATCGTAAAGCGAGATAAACTGGGTGAAATCCAGCGGAGGCATCGGAGGCAAAGGCGCCGGTACGAAGGCGCGTACCTTCTCGCCGCCGAACGATGTTTCGACGTATTCGCCGACCCGCCGACCAGATTTTCTCGCCACGCTCCGACGATCCTTTAACAGGCCGCGATCACTATTAAAGGATAAGGCATTTGTCTTTAATTGTAAAGCACCCTAAAGAAAGGCACGTCGCGGGGGCATCTGCCACGGACTTCTCCCGATCTTGCTGCGAAGGCCAGCCCCGATCGCTCATGAACTCAACCTATTTGGGTGTATTTGGGCGTCTAATTGGGTGCTGCGACCCGATCCTGGTACACGTAAAGAGAAGCGATAACCTCGACCGCCATTGAGGAGTCGAGACCATGAGCATCAGGCGCGAAGACATCGATCGGCGGTTCGTGGATTTTTCCGACGTCACGACCGGGCGTCGCCTGCCACCGATCCATCCCGGAGAAATCCTCCGCGACGACTTTCTGACGCCGATGGGGATCAGCGTCTACGAGCTCGCCAACGCGATCAAGGTCCCGCGCTCGCGCGCCAACGACATCGTGCTTGGACGCCGCTCGATCACCACCGACACCGCCCTCAGGCTTGGCCGCTACTTCGGCACCTCGTCGGAGTTCTGGCTTAACCTGCAGTCACGGCATGACCTTGATCTCGCGAACCGCACCGTGAGAAGGAAAATCGAAAAGGAAGTCGCGCCGCGATCTGCGGCATGACAGACGGCAGTTGGATCGCACAAAGCGACCTGATACGCGACGTGCCGCCCGCGGGGCCACTCTGACGTGAACCGACCAATCCAACACTGAGGGGATATTGCATGCGGCCGTCGCCGCCGTCTCACTCATAATTGTCTCACTCAAAAATGTCTCACTGATCAAAATAATCTTGACGCGCCGCGCGTTCGTTCGACGAGAGAGCGACGCGATTGCTTCGTGGGAACCCGCCGCCCGTTGAGCCGCCAGGAGATCAGGCTCAACCCGTATTCCCATCGCCGGTGCGCCGTCGCGCGACCGATGCCGAAGCGCCAGCAGATGGCCTTCCAGGGTGCGCCCTCGGCTCTGGCCCACACCAGCCGTGCGTCGTCAGGCTCGAGCCAGATAAGCCACCGCAGTACGGCCTCCATCCGGCTGATCGCGGCGGCCGACGGCGGCGGCAGACGCATCGGCTCCGGCGTCTGACCGGCAAGGTCGCTGAACTCGACGACCATGCGGGGCCAGACGTTGAAGTACCCGCGCGCGCGCGGCATCGGCAACCGCCGCAGTACCGCGGCCGCTTCGACCAGACGCTCGTCGACCATGGCCGGCGTCCAGTCAGTCATGCCGTCTCTCCTGCCGCCTGGCTCCATTGCCGTAGAGCTTCTCGCCGAGCTGGCGGACGAGCTCGCGCTCCGGCCACGACAGGCGCTCGTCGTTGGCAGCGATCACCAGCACGCCCTGCTGGCGCCAGCCGTCGCGCTTGACCTGCTCGGGTGGGCGCCGCTCGCCGCCATAGCCGGGTGGTGCCCACCTCATGGCCGGCTCCATGCGGTTGTCCCTCTGCTCGAGACGTGATTGGCTATTGGTCCAGCCAGACACTCGAGGACATGCGCGATGGCCAAGCAGCGGTTCAACGTCGAGCACACCAATGCCGGTCTGCAGTTCGTGATTCCAGGCACGGAGAAGCCGGTCGCCGCTCCGAGGATCCGGTATGCAAGCGACGGCAGCCAGCTGGTGATACCGGGCGCGGAGCAAATCAGCCGGAAGGACCTGCTGACCCGGATCCTGCACAAGCCGCTTCGTCCCCGCGTCATGCAGCGGAGCCTCGCTGGAACAACGCTGTTTGGAGCTGTTCGATCGAGGTGAGGCGTCGCGCTCATCGCGTCACCTCGTGCAGCACCGCGGCGTATCCCGCCAGGTCCCTAATCGAGTCGTCGTGCCGAGGGTCGTGACTGAGTCGCGTCAGCTTGAGATCGATTAGGCACATCACCGCCTGGGCCGGCGTCACCGGATGGCCCAGCGTGATCGACCAGCGTCGTGCCAGGATCTCCATCGAGCCGGACGGATGGCCATAGGCCTTGCGCCGCTCTGCCACGATGCCGGCGGCATGGGTCAGCATCGCCTCGCCGCTCATCGCACGCCCCCGTGCGTCTCCGTCGCCCACAGGAGGATCGCGAGCGCGTCCGCCTCGTTGTCGTCGGTCGGGTTGAAGCCGCGGGCGCGGACCGCGGCGATCACCGCCGCCTTGTCGGCATTGCCCTTGCCGGTGACGTGGCGCTTGATGGTGCCGACGGGCACGCCCTGGTAGGGGATCGAGCGCTGCTCGCACCAGGCGCTCAGCGTCGCGAGGAAGCCTCCGTAGATGTGCGCCGCGTCGGTGCCGGCATGGGAGCGGACCTCTTCGAAATAGACCGCATCGATCGGCGATGCTTGGCCGACGATGTCCGCCCGCCGAGATTTGGCGAGGAGCTCGACGAGCCACTGGCGGAAGCGCAGGTAGCGCATGCCGCCGCCTTCGTAGCGACCGGGCCGGAACGTCATCGAGCCGCTGAAGGTCGCACCATCGTCGTGCAGTGCCCAGCCCATACGCGTGCCGAGATCGAGGCAGAGGATGACCGGCGGCGCATCGTTGGCGATTGGTCGCGACACCGGCGGCACAGCGCCTCCAGTCGTGGCGACCATCGAGGCGTCGTTTCGAGGGAACATCTGGTACCTCCTAGAACGGGACGTCGTCGCCACGCGACCAGTCGATCGGCGGCTTCTGGCGGATGCCGGTGACGGCGGCGCCGGGGAACCGGCGCTTGATCTCGAGGACGGTCTCGCCGAGGCCGGCGATCAGCGTTCCGATCTCCGCCAGCGTGAACACGCGCCCCTCCCGGGCGACGTGCTGGGCCTCGGCCTCGGTGCGGACGATCGAGACGATCTCGCCGGTTTCGGGCAGCACGCATTCCCAGACCTCGGGCGCGAGCGGCGCCTGGCCGGCATCGGCGGCGGCACGGTCGAGCGCGTCCCAGGCGCGGCGCATGCCCTCGACGTGGATGCGGACGTATCCCTCCTGACCGGAGGCGAGCGCGGTATCGAGCCGATCCTTCTGCTCATCGAACTTCGCGCGGAGCGGATCGGAGACCAGGAGCCGCAGCCGGCCGACGCCCCACTTCCGCTCCATGGCGATGGCGACCTGGTCGAGACCATCGACCATCGCCTGGATGCGATAGGCCGGTGGCGCCTGCACATGGTCGACACGATCGGCTGCAATGGGACGACGGCATGCGGACCAGCTCATGGCTCACGCCCCACGAAGCGGCAGTAAGCCAGCAGCCACGGCATGGCAGCCATCGCGACTCGCGCCGGATCGACCCAGTGCAGTTCAGCGATGTTCCTCAGCTGCGCGTCGAGATTGCCACCGGCCCACAGCGAGTAGGTCCCATCGACGCCGCTGGTGTGATCGTCGTCGACCGAGCGGCAGCTCAGCCGGAAGCGACCCCCGCGCCGACCGTCGAGGACATCCAGCAGGGCCCTGCGCCCGATCCGCTTGTGGCAGACCGGACACCGAGGCGCCGGCCAGCCGGCGGACGATCGGCGGCCGCGCTCTGACCCCTTCTGGAGAGAACTTCGCAGCGCGCTCGAGCGCTGCGAAAGTTCGTAGGGGGTATGGGGGACTTTAGCTTCGCAAACCTTCGCTAGGAAAATCAGGGACTTAGCTATGAACCTTCGCAACCTTCGCAGAACATCTTCGCATAGGGACTTCAATGGGTTAGCTGTGAACTTTCGCAACCTTCGCAGCCCGTTTTGCCGAGTTTCAGCCGTCGTCATGAGGGCACTCCCTTCAGTTCCTCCGTCCGCCGCGTTGCCTTCAGGCCGCGGAAATTCTTGTGGCTGTCGTGCAGCTCGAGCCGGATGTGCCCGCTGTCGAGCAGCGCGAGGTAGGCCCGCTCCACGGCGCCGCGGCTCAGCCCGGTGCGCGCCGGCAGACGGGTCAGAATGAAACGGCTGCGAGCCTGGGGTGCATCGCTGTAGGGCTGGCCATCTCGCCAGGCGCGATCGATCTCCTCGAGCACGAGGCTGCGCGTTGTCGCGTCGTCGTTATCGGCGTCCGCGTCAGAAGGCATCATCACGCCTTCGGTCCAGCGCAGCGCCAGCGTCTCACCGGCGCGTGCGTAGTTGGATTTCTTCCGCGTCAGTACGCGAGCGTCCGGATCGGCTTCTTCGCCGTTGTCAGCGGTTGCTTGCGTGAGATAGAGACGAGAACGGACGGTGTTGTTCCACGCGGTCGATCCGCTCGATCCCGAGCCGCTGGCCATGCCGCTGAGTGATGGATGGGCGCAGAGGAGGACCGCCCCGTCGATCTCGCGTGCGATGCGCCCGCAGGCATTGGTGATGAACTGTCGAACCTGAGAGCGGATGTTCTCGTTGCCGCCGAATAGATCGGCAGCGGTGTCGAGCACCACGAAGCGGGCGCCGAACTCAATGACGGACCCGAGCAGCGCGTCGAAGAACTGGGTGAGCTCGCCCTTGCCGGTCGCCTGCCCGTCGAACGTCATCAGCAGGTTGTCGAAGCCGACGCTCGGCCAGAACCGGAGGTCGCCCAGGTCCTGGTAGTCGATCCCGTAGGCTGCGTCGATGCGATCCTGATTGATGTGGAGGTCGTCTTCGTGGTCCTCGCACAGAAGACCGAATGCGCGCAGCTGGCGGACTGGCTGGCCAAGCCAAGGCTGGCCGGTGGCAACGCTGGTGAGGAGCTGCTGTGCGAGAAGCGTCTTCCCGAGGCCGCCGTCGCCAAACAGCGCGGTGACATAGTTCATTGGGAGCCAGTTTTCGACCAGCCATTTGCACTGCGGCAGCGGCTTGCCGGACCAGGTTCGGGGATCGATGACGGTGGGGCGTTGCTCGCTATCGGTTACTTCGATCGCGCGAGCGATGTCCGGCTTGTTCCACTTCGCTCGCCCGCCGGCGATCATCTGCCCGACCTCGCAGCGGGTGTCGGCGACCGTGTAGCCCGGCAGCGTCATCGCCTCGGCCGCGGTCAGTATCTCGGCATCGGACCAGCCGCGGGCGATCCAGTGGCCGACGAGCCGCAGCATGTTGTCGTGCCAGCGATCGCCGGCGCGGATGCGGGCGATGTAGTCGTCGACCGAG
>VGEN01000211.1 GCA_016869285.1 Alphaproteobacteria bacterium | reverse complement strand
CAAACCAATAACCCGACACCCGACAAACCAACCCGCGATGAAAAAGGCGCAACGACAAAGCATGCCATCTGATCGCCTTCCATCGCCGCAATTCAAATCATGCTCGCCCGTGAATAGGCCGGGCTAGGGGGCGTAAGCCTGCTAGGCTTGGCCTTGTCTCGTCACCGTCTACGCGTACCGACCAGGAGGCATTTCCAACAGGAGGATTCCCATGCCGATCTACATCTCGCGCGGCCGTTTCACCACGAAAGCCATCCAGGGCATGATGGCAAAGCCCGAAAATCGCGAAGAAGCCGTCGCCAAGCTGTTCAAGAGCTGCGGCGGAAAGCTCATCGGCTGGTATCTGACCTTCGGTCACCACGATTGGCTGGTGATCGGCGAGTTTCCCGACGAGAAGGCGGCCTCGGCCGCGATCCTGGCGGCGGCGGCCGGCGGCAGCCTTTCCGAGACGGAGACCACGGTGGCGATGACCGCGAAAGAGGCGGCCGCCGCCTTCGGCGCCGCCGGCAAGGCGGCCAAAGGCTTCCGCAGCGCTGGGCGCTCGTAGCGCTCGACGGCGCCGGTCGCGCCGGCCGGCGACACGGCCTATCGTGTAGGGAACTCCGGGCGGGATCCGCCCGGAGGAGGCGCATTGCTGCGACAGGAAGGCAAGATGTCGGAACAGGCCCGCTCTCTCGCCGACAGGCTCATCCGCAATCTCAACGACGCGAAGACCGAGCACGAGAGACGCGATCCGCTCTACGAGAGCGATAGCGCACGGCTGGCTGCCGGCACGGCGGCACAGAAGCTCGGCGCTTCGGTCGATACCGTGCCTCCCGGAAAACGCTCCTGCCCGTATCATTTCCACTATGCGCAGGAAGAGATGTTCGTCGTGATCGACGGCAACGGCACGCTGCGTGTCGCCGGCGAGATGCTGCCGATAAGGACCGGGGACGTGATCTTCATCCCGCCGGGCCCGGACTACCCGCACCAGATCATCAACACCTCGGACGCACCGCTGAAGTATCTCTCGATCAGCACGCGCGAGACGCCCGAGGTCTGCGAGTATCCCGACTCCGGCAAGTACGGCGCTTATGCGCCCGGCCTTCGTTCGCTGCAATACGCGAAGAACGGCGTCGACTACTGGGAGAATGAGCCGTAGGGCGCAGCGTGTGTCGTGCTCCCTCCCCCCGCCGCCGGCGGGGGAGGGGTGGGGGCCGCGCGTAGCGAGGTAGGCGGCAACCGACAGACTTTGCCGTAGGCACTGCCCCTTCGCTTCGCTTGGGCCCCCACCCCACCCCTCCCCCGCCTGCGGCGGGAGAGGGGGCACGAGGCGGCGCTCGCGTGCTACAACGCACGTCTCCTCCTACACGACGCCAATCCTCTCCCCATGCATCCTTCTCCGGTGCCCGCGCGGCTCACCTGGCGCGGCGTGCTCGACGGCCTGAAGCTCTCGGCGCCGCTGGCGCTCAACTCGGGCATATACGGCGTCATCTTCGGCGTGATCGCGGCGCAGGCGGGGCTGACGGCGATCGAGTCCGGGATCATGAGCGCGACCGTCTTTGCCGGCGCGGCCCAGCTCCTGATCGTCGAGACCTGGACGCGCCCGATCCCGGCTGCCTCGCTGATCGTCGGCCTCATGCTGGTGAATTCTCGCCACGTCCTCATGGCGCTGGCGATGCGCCCGCATCTCGAAGGGCTGCCGCGCTGGAAGCAGTTCCTCGCCGCCAGCGTCATCGTCGACGACAACTGGGCGATGATGATGACCAAGTTCGAGCAGGGCTATCGCGATGCCGGCTATATCCTCGGCCTCGCCTTGCTGGCGGTGCCGGCCTGGACCGCGATGACGGTCGTCGACCATGTGCTTGGCGGCGGCATCGACGATCCGAGACGCTGGGGATTCGACTTCATCATCGTGGCGCTGGCCATTGTCATCATCGCCGGGCGCTGGCGCGGCGCCTCGACATTGCTGCCTTGGGGTGCCGCCTTCGGCGTCTCCGTCGTCGCCTCGCAATGGCTGCCGGGCAAGGGCTACATCGTTGCCGGCGCGATCGCCGGTGCGCTCGCCGGCCTTCTGCGCCGCGATCCCGGAGGCCTGCTCAAATCGGCGCTGGAGAAGCCGCAATGACGCTCGACTCCGCGGCGGTCCTTCTCGCGCTCGCACTCGTCGCCTTCGGGCTCCGGGCCGGCGGCATAGTGCTGGGTGGGTTGATGCCAACGGCCGGCAAGGGCGGGCAGTTCCTCCGCGAGCTGCCGGGCACGATCATGGTCTCGTTGATCGCGCCGATGATCGCCTTCGGCGGGCCGGCGGAATGGCTCGCCACCGTGATCTCCGCGCTCACCGCTTGGTTCACCCGCAACTTGCTGGCGACCATGGCCGCCGGCCTGGTGGCCGTGTGGCTGCTGCGCCAGACTCTCGGGCCGTGACGAGTTTCGCGCTGTTCGAGACCGCGATCGGCGCCTGCGGCATCGTCTGGGGCGAGAGCGGCATTCTCGGCACGCAGCTTCCCGAGGCGCGCGAGGATCAGGCGCGCACGCGCCTGGCGAAGCGCTATCCCGGCGCCGGCGAGTCCGTGCCTCTGCCCGCGATCGAGAAAGTCATCGCCGAGATCAAGGCGCTGCTTGCCGGCGAGGCGAGGGGCCTGGCCGGTGTCACTCTCGACATGGCATCGGTGCCGGAGTTCGAGCGCAAGGTCTACGAGATCGCGCGCACCATCCCGCCCGGCCGCACCATGACCTATGGCGAGATCGCGACGAAGCTCGGCGACAAGACGCTCGCACGCGATGTCGGCGCCGCGCTTGGGCGGAATCCGTTCCCGATCGTCGTTCCTTGCCATCGCGTGCTCGGCAGCGGCGGCAAGACCGGCGGCTTCTCCGCGCGGGGCGGCGTCGACACCAAGATGAGGATGCTGCAGATCGAGGGAGCGAAGACGAGCGACGAGCCGTCTCTGTTCGACAGCCTGCCCGTTTCAGCCAAGAAGCGGAGCTCACTTCTTTGACTCCTCCCTCGGCTGCGAAGCAGACGGGGGAGGTGGGGTGAGGGCCGGAGCGAAGCGGAGGTCTTCGCTTGTTGCTGTCACCCTCGCTCCGCTCGGGCCCCCACCCTGACCCTCCCCCACGCTTGCGCGCGGGGGAGGGGATTCAAGGGGACTACGACTTCTTCTCGATGTTCCAGAACGGCAGCTTGCCGCCACCGAGGATGCCCGAGACGTTTTTGCGATAGGCGATCTTCTGCTGGAAGCGGCCCATCGGCACGAACGGCACCACCTCGTAGAAGCGTGTGTGGAAGCGGCCGGCGATGTCCTGGCGCTGCGCATCGCTCGTCGCCGTGACGAACTCGGCGCGGATCTTCTCGAGCTGCTCGTCGCAGGGCCAGCCGAACCAGTTCTTGCCGTCGCAGGGTGTCGCGGCCGTGTTGTTGGTCAGCGGGTTGGCGGCGAGCGCGACGTTGCCCCAGGTGTAGAAGACATGCCAGCCCTTGCCCGGGGCGGCGGCAGGATCGTCCTTGAGCGCGCGGCGCTGTACCAGCGTCGCCCAATCCATGTTCTGCAGATCGACGTTGAAGCCGGCGGTCTTGAGCTGGCTTGCCGACATCACCGCCATCGCCGAGATCTGGGGATCGGTGGTCGGGTTCATCACCACGATCGGCTCGTTCTTGTAGCCGGCTTCGGCCAGAAGAGCCTTGGCCTTGGCAATGTTGGCGGGGCCAGGCTGTGTCCAGGAGCCGATGCCGACCTTCGTGTCGAGCGGCGTGCCGCAGCCGAAGACGGCCCAGCAGACCGACTGCAGGTCCTTGTTGCCGACCATGGCATCGAGCACCTGGCCCTGGTCGGTGGCGTAGAGCATCGCCTGGCGGATCTTCGGGTTGTTGGTCGGATGCACCAGATGGTTCGGCCGCATCACATTGCCGAAGCCGAACCTGTTGGCGATCTCGACGACGACGTCGGGGCTCTTCTGCAGGATCGGCAGCATGTCGACCGGCGGATATTCGTAGAGGTCGAACTCGCCGGCGACCAACGCCTGGGTCGAGGTCGCTGTGTCAGGGTTGTAGCTGAATTCGAGCCGATCGAGTTTCACCCCCTTGCCGCCGGCATAGCCGTCGGGCTTTTCGGAGCGCGGCACGTAGTCCTTGTTCTTAGCGTAGGTGAACTTGCTGCCCGGAACCCATTCGGCCTTGTTGAAGATGAAGGGGCCGGAGCCGACCGTCTCGGTGACCGCCGTGAAGGGATCGGACGTCGCCTCCTTCTCGCGCATGATGTAGAGCGGCTGCGCCGAGGCGCCGAGCAGCTCGATCACCGGGCCGAATTTCTCCTTGAGCTTGATCTCGACGGTCCTGCCGTCGACGACGTTCACCTCGGCGACGCGCGACATCAGGCTCTGGCCGGCGGCGATCCGCGCCCCCCAGCGCCTGATCGACGGCGCCACGTCCTTCGCGGTCACCGGCGTACCGTCATGCCATTTGAGGCCGGAGCGGAGCGTGATGCGCCAGGTCATGCCGTCGGCACTGGCGTTCCAGCTCTCCGCCATCTGCGGATGCGGGCGCAGGTTGCTGTCCTCGGAGAACAGCTGGTCGTAGATCATGAAGGCGTGGCTGCCGGTGATCTGGTCGGTGGTCCAGATCGGGTCGAGCGACTTGAGGTCGCCATTGACGACAGCGCGGAGCGTCTGCGCCGAAGCGTGGCCGCCAAGGCCAAACGCGGCGGCGAGTGCGATGGCAATGAGTGGTCGTTGCGCGGTCATGGTTCTCGGTCTCCTTGAAGTGACATAGGAACCGTCCGACCGTCGTGCATTCGAAGCCGTTCTCGACGCGGCCGCGGCGGGCGAACTGGCGAAGCAACGAGGTGAACGCTAGGATGCACGACAAGGCGGGTCAAACGGCCGCTCGGCATCACGAAACGGAGCAAATCATGTTCGACGTCGTGATCGCCGGCGGGACGATCGTCGATGGCACCGGCCGCGCCGGCTATCGCGGCGACGTCGGCATCAAGGGCGAAATAATCGAGGCAGTCGGCGACCTCTCGAAGGCGGAGGCGGGAAGGCGCATCGACGCCAAGGGCCTGACGGTCTCTCCAGGCTTCATCGACACGCACACGCACTCGGAAGGCGCGCTGTTGGTCGATCCGCAGCATGCCAACGGCATCCGCCAGGGCATCACCACCGAGTTCCTCGGCATCGACGGCATGTCCTACGCGCCGCTCTCTTCCTACAACTTCAAGACTTACCGCCACTGGCTCGGCGGGCTTCTCGGCGATCCGCCGGAAGACCTCGACATGAGCAGCGTCGCTGCCTTCCGCGGCCACTATCACAAGAGGGTCTCGGTCAACACGGCCTACTTCGTGCCGCATGCGACAGTCCGCCTTCAGGCACTCGGATTTCACGACAAGCCGCTCCGCGGCGACGCGTTGGAGACGGCGAAGAAGCTCACGCGAGAGGGGTTGGAGCAGGGGGCGGTCGGCTTCACCACCGGAGGCCGCTACTATCCCGGTCCCTGGGGCGACACCGACGAGATCGCTGAGCTCTGCACGGTCGTTCGCGAGGCCGGCAAGGTCTATATGTGCGAGCCGCGCGCGCTGACGATTGCCAGCCGTGCCTTCGGCAAGCATGGCGTCACCGAAGGCATGGAGGCGGCGCGTCGCTCAGGCGCCAAGCTGCACTTCGCGCACTATCGGACGAACGAGGAAACCGTCGGTCGCATCGACCGGATCATGGCGCCGATCGAGGCCGCGCGCACGCCGGAGCACGACATCACTTTCGACATCTATCCCTACCCGACCGGAAGCTCGATCGCGATCTCCTATCTTCCCGACGAGGCGCAGGAGGGCGGGCCGCGGGCGATCCTGGTCCGGCTCAAGGACCCGGCCCAGCGCCGGGCGATTGCTGCAGAGATCGACGCGCGCGAGGAGCCGCGGCTCCGGTCCATGGTCTTCTCCTATATGCCGAACGCGCCGGAGCTCGAGGGCACGACCTTGCGCGACCTCGCTGCCAAGCGCGGCCGCAGCAAGGGCGAGGTCCTCATGGAGGTTCTGCTCGAGCAGAACCTGAAGGTGGGATACCTCGCCGAACCCCCGGCGGACCAAGCGGTATGGCAGCAGCTCGGCCGCGACTTCATGGAGTTGCTGGCGCGCGAAGACTACATGGTCTGCAGCGACATCACGCCGGCCGGCAACATGCCGCATCCGCGCTGCTTCGGGGCGTTTCCGCGCTTCCTCGGCCGGCTGCGCCGCGAGGTCGGCAACCTTTCGCTGGAGGCAATGATCCACCACATGACCGACAGGCCGGCACGTCGCTTCGGCCTGACCCGCCGGGGCCGCATCGAGAATGGCTGGTTCGCGGACCTCGTCCTCTTCGACGAGGGCCGCGTCAACGATACCGCGACATACCGCGAGCCGAAGCAATTCCCGACGGGCATTCCCTATGTGCTCGTCAACGGTGCCGTCGCCGTCGACAACGAGCGCTGCACCGGCGTCTATGCGGGGCAGGCGGTGCCGTAGTCTGGGCAGTGCGGAGACCGCAGCCCCCGCGATCCTCAACTGACCGCGCCGGGTTCCCCATACGTCACCGTGAGGCCACGATCCGGCCCCGAATTTGCTGCGATTAGTTGACATTTTACCAATCGCGGG
>VGEN01000210.1 GCA_016869285.1 Alphaproteobacteria bacterium | reverse complement strand
TTTAACAATGTTTAACAATGATCGGTCATCGCCGACTCGACGTGGTCGAGCCGCGCAGTATATTGATATTATTGAGACTAATGGTGCCGAAGGGGAGGATCGAACTCCCGACCTACTGATTACGAATCAGTTGCTCTACCACTGAGCTACTTCGGCGGCCGGTCGCGTAAGGGGGCGGAACATACTCACACGGGTCCGGTTCGGCAACTGTTCCGGCTTGGCAGGGCCACGGCCGAGGCGTAGCATTTCCAGGTCAGTGGATGTGAACCCGGCCAACCTTTCTGGAGGCACGTGAATGCCCACGACGCACAGCATCGACGATCTGAAGGCTAAGCATGCCGACCTCGAGCATCAGATCGAGGCGGAGAACGCGCGCCCTCATCCGGACGATCGGGTGATCGCCGACCTCAAGCGCAAGAAGCTGAAGATCAAGGATGAGATGGCGGAGATAGCGCGACACTGACGCGCCCCTAACTCAAGCGCGTCTCGTCAGGCCGCGCCTCGTGCCCGGGGCCGGGTGCGGGGCGCGTTCGTTTTTTCGGCTTCGCTCCTCGCCGCCTCGGCCAGGATCCAGTCGCGGAAGGCCTTGATCTTCGGCTCCTCGGCGCGGCCCTGCGGACAGACGAGGAAAAAGGCCTCGTCGGTCGTGACGGAGATCTCGAAAGGCTGGATCAGCCGGCCGGATTCCAGCTCGTCATAGAAGTACTCGGGCGGGCCGAGCGCGACGCCGAGACCCTCGGTCGCGGCCTGCACCGCCATCTGCGTCGTGTCGAACTCGATCAGACGCCCGTTCGGCCGCCAGGCGCGGCCCGCCTTCTGGAACCAGGTGCGCCAGGAGACATTGTCATCGGACTCGACCAGCAACGGCAGGCGCTGCAGATCGCCCGGTTGCTCGAGCTTCACATCCCTCAGCAGCTTCGGATTGACGAGCGCCGTATAGGCCGGCGACAGCACGCGCCAGGACTCGAGTCCCGGCCAGTCGCCGGCGCCATGCCGGATCGCGGCATCGACATCCTCGCGCGTGAAATCGACCATGCGATCGGTCGTGGTCAGCTTCACGTCGATCTCGGGATGCGCCTTGAGGAAATGGCCGAGGCGCGGCACCAGCCAGCGCGCGGCGAAGGAGACGGTGAGGCTCAAGGTCAGCACGCCGCCGTCGCGGTTCGACTGCACCTTCTGCACCGCCTCGGCCAGGCGGTCGAAGCCGTCGCGCACGCCCGGCCACAGCGTCTGGCCGGCATCGGTCAGAAGAAGGCGTCGCGTCAGCCGCCGGAACAGCGGCTGGCCGAGCTGATCCTCAAGCAGCTTCACCTGATGGCTGATCGCCGCCTGGGTCACGCCAAGCTCGGCCGCGGCGCGCGTGAAGCTGAGGTGGCGGGCTGCCGCCTCGAAGGCGCGGAGCGCGGAGAGGGGCGGCAGGCGGCGGCTCATGGCGAGCGGACTATGCATTAGCTCTGCTCATCGGCGCAATGCGCAAATCTCATTTGTCGGCATTGTCACCGTCCCCCACCTTGGCTCGCCTGCCTGAGGAGATGCGGTCATGGCCAAGCAGCATCGCTACGCCGTCACCGTCGAATGGATCGGCAACACCGGCCAAGGCACCGCGAGCTACAAGGCCTATGAGCGCGCGCACGAAATCCGGATTGACGGCAAGCCGCCGATTCCAGGCTCATCCGATCCGCCCTTCCGCGGCGACCCGGCGCGCTACAACCCCGAGGATCTGCTGGTCGCCTCGCTCTCATCCTGCCACATGCTGTGGTTCCTGCACTTGGCTGCGGCGGCGAAGCTCGTCGTCGCCGCCTATGTCGACCGCGCCAGCGGCACCATGGCCGAGGAGGCAAACGGAGCCGGGCGCTTCACCGAGGTGGTGCTCAGGCCCGAGGTGACGATTCAAGGAACCGCCGACTCAATGACGATGGACGCGCTGCATCACACCGCGCACGAGATGTGCTTCATCGCCAACTCGGTCAACTTCCCGGTCCGCTGCGAGGGGACGCACCGTAGCATCCGAGAGGGAGGTCGCACCGTCGCGCCCGCCGCTCAGATCACGCATTAGCCCCGCTCATGATGCGGATGCGAAAAGATCGCTTGTGGCGAGGCCGGAGCAGACCCACCTCCGAGTCCTAGAGAAGGAGTCCTCCCCATGACCCGTCCCTCTGTTTCTTCGTACCAGGCCCGTATCGGCTTCGCCCCGCGCCGCGCCGGCATCGTCGCTACGATCATCGAGCGTCTTGCCGAGTGGCAGGAGCGGGCGCGCTCGCGCGTGCTGCTCGGCCGCATGGATGACCGCATGCTGCGCGACATGGGCATCAGCCGGTCCGACGTCGATGTCGAGGTGGCCAAGCCCTTCTGGCGCCCCTAACAGCCAAAGAGATGAGCAGACAGGACCAGGAAGGCGGCTGCCTCTGCGGAGCCGTCCGCTTCAAGGCGGGCGGCCCCCCCTCCCATGTCAATTTTTGCCATTGCCGCATGTGCCAGAAGGCCTCAGGCGCACCGATGATGGCCTGGGCCACCTATGAGCGGAGCAAGGTCGCTTTCTCAGGCGCACCGAAGCTCCGCCCTTCGTCGGCTACGGTCGAGCGCGGCTTCTGCGAGTCTTGCGGCTCGACGCTGATCTGGCAGCGCCCGAACGCGACCACAATCGATCTGGCGGTCGCGGCCTTCGACGATCCGGATGAGCTTGCCCCCTCCGAGCACATCTGGACCGAAAGCCGCGCCCGCTGGCTTACGCTGACCGACCACCTGCCGCGCTATCGTCAGCGCCGCGGCAGCGTCGAGGACAAGGAGGCATCGTGAAGCTCTACGACTACGCGCCGTCGGGCAATGGCTACAAGGTGCGCCTGCTGCTCGCCCATCTCGGCGTGAAGCACGAGCGCATCGAGGTCGACTCCAATGCCGGCGGCACGCAGACGCCGGAATTCCTGAAGATGAATCCCAACGGCAAGATCCCGACCGTCGTCCTCGACGACGGCACCGTGCTGCCGGAATCGAACGCGATTCTTTATTACTTCGCCGAAGGCACACCCTACCTGCCGGAAAGGCGCGTCGACCGCGCCCAAGCGCTGCGCTGGATGTTCTTCGAGCAGTACAGCCACGAGCCCTACATCGCCGTGCTGCGCAACTGGCTGCACCACTTGCCCTCGATCACGCCGGAGCAGAAGGCGCGGATACCGGACCTCAAGGTCCGCGGCGAGCGCGCGCTAAGAGTCATGGACGAGCATCTGGCGACGGAGCCCTACTTCGCCGCCGGGCACTACACCATCGCCGACATCGCGCTCTATGCCTACACGCATGTCGCCGAGGAAGGCGAGTTCGACTTAAAGAAATACCCGGCGGTGCTCGCCTGGATCGGCCGCGTCAAGGCGCAGCCGGGCCATATCCCGATCGACAAGGTCTGATCGCTCGCATGCCGGTCCTTATCTCCTCGGGCAGACCTGCTCGATCCTCGAACCCAGGATTTCTTAAGCCCTGAACGCCATCCGGCGGCCGCGCCGGTTATAGGCGAGCTGCAGCAGCGCGCGCGCATCCTCGACACCGGCGAGCAGCGGCGCGTCCTCGTCGGCCGCCACCAGCCGCTGCTCGAACTCGCTCTGCGTCTCCAGGCGGCCGTCGCCATGGATATGCGTGATAGAGAATCCTTTCGGCGCCAGATGGCGCGCGACCAGGATCGAGCGATGGCAGTCGAGCGCGTCTTTCTCGGCGCAGAGCAGGCAGCAGCGTCTTTCGCGCGACAGCGCCGCGGCTTCGTCGAGCCCGTCGCGGAACGCCTTGGTCGCGGCGACCCGCGCATAGTCGACGGCACCGCCGGCATAGCAGATCGTGTCCTTCGGCCGCCCGCCGAGCCGGTCGCCGAGGTAACGATAGCCGATGCCTGCCTCCTTCAATGCGCGCTCGAATGCCTCGCGGTCGAACTGCGGAAACCGCCGCGAAGCCGGGATCGAGCGCACGTCGAGAATGCAGGCGACCTCGTTCGCCTGAAGGAGCTTCAGGAACTCCGGCCAGGGATGGTTGGAGTGGCCGATGGTCAGGACGAGGGGCGTGGCGTTCACTCGCGGGATTGTATCAGAGCGAAACCACCGACCCTCGCCTAGCGCCCATTCTTGTCGTGGCAGCCGATTTGGCGTACAAACGGCTCATGGCGAAAGCGGATCAGGCCAAAGCGGCGCGGGTGCAGATCCGCATCGATCGAACGGCGAAACAGACGCTGGAACGCGCCGCCACGCTGTCGAACACAACCGTCTCCGGCTTCGTCGTGGCGACCGCGCTCGATGCCGCGTCCCGCCTCATCCGGGAGCGGGAACGCCTGGTTCTGAGCAACCGGGCCTTCGATGCATTCGCCGAGGCCCTCAGCCATCCACCCAAGGCCAACGCCGCCCTGAAGCGTGCCTTCGCCCGGCATCGCCGGCTGATCGTTCCCGCCGAACGTCCTTGAGCTTTCACGTCGAGGAGCTGTCGGATCGGCACGACCGCTCAGGCTTCTTTTCCGGCGCAGAGCCTCTCGATCGGTATCTCCGCGAACGCGCCTCTCAGGACATGCGCCGCGGCGTTGCGCGCATCTACGTCGCGCTCTCCGCCGACGGCCCCGGGATCGCCGGCTTCTACAGCCTGAGCGCGGCGAGCATCGAGCGATCGACGTTGCCGCCGGATATCGGCCGCCGCTTGCCGCACTATCCGGTTCCGGTCGCGCTCATCGGCCGGCTGGCGGTCGATCGGCGGTTCCAGAAGCGCGGCCTGGGCACGGCCCTGATGGCGGATGCGCTCGACCGCGTCAGGCGCGCCTCCGGATTGATCGCCGTCTATGCCGCCGTCGTCGATCCGAAGGATGGCGCCGCCGCGGCCTTCTATCGGCATCTCGGCTTCCTGCCGCTCGCCGCGACAACGCCCCGGATGTTCCTGGCCCTGGCGTCGCTGCCGCGCTAGACAGGGAAGTGCGCGCTACAGCGCTTTCGCCTTGTCCCGCAGCACATACTTCTGGATCTTCCCCGTGCTCGTCTTCGGCAGCGGGCCGAACACCACCGTGCGCGGAATCTTGAAGCTCGCCATGTTCTGCTTGCAGAAGGCGATGATCTCGTCGGGCGTCGCGTTCCTGCCTTCCTTCAGCGTGACGAAGGCGCAGGGCGTCTCGCCCCATTTCTCGTCCGGGCGCGCGACGACGGCGGCTTCGAGCACCGAAGGGTGGCGATAAAGAACACCCTCGACCTCGATGGTCGAGACGTTCTCGCCGCCGGAGATGATGATGTCCTTCGAGCGGTCCTTGAGCTCGATATAGCCGTCCTCGTGGCAGACGCCGAGATCGCCGGTGTGGAACCAGCCGCCAGCGAAGGCCTCGTCGGTCGCCTGCCTGTTCTTGAGGTATCCCTTCATGACGATATTGCCGCGCATAAAAACCTCGCCGATGGTCTTGCCGTCGGCCGGCACCGGCTCCAGCGTCTTGGCGTCCGCCACCATCAATCCTTCGAGCACTGGGTAGCGCACGCCCTGGCGTGCCTTGATCCGCGCCTGCTCCTCGATCGGCAGCTTGTTCCACGCCTCGTGCCAGGCGCAGACGACCGCGGGGCCGTAGACCTCGGTCAGGCCGTAGACATGCGTGATGTCGAATCCGAGCGTCTCCATGCCTTCGAGCACGGCGGCGGGCGGGGCGGAGGCGGCGGTCATCATCTTGATGCGCCGGCCGCCGAGGTCGCGCTTCTGCTCCGGCTTCGCGTTGAGCAGGAGGCCCATGACGATCGGCGCGCCGCAGAGATGCGTCACGCCCTCATCCGCGATCGCATCGAAGATCGCTTTCGCCTCGACCCGGCGGAGACAGACATTGGTGCCGGCGAGCGCGGCCAAGGTCCACGGGAAGCACCATCCGTTGCAGTGGAAGAGCGGCAGCGTCCACAGATAGGTCGGCTTCGACGGCAGGCTCCACACCAGAATGTTGCCGAGCGCGTTCAGATAGGCGCCGCGATGATGCGTGACGACGCCCTTCGGGTTGCCGGTCGTGCCCGAGGTGTATCCCAGTGCGATCGCCTGCCACTCATCGGCCGGATAGTCCCAGGCGGCGTTCGGATCGCCCTCGGCGATGAAGGCCTCGTAGTCGCATTCGCCGAGCCTCTCGCCGCCGGGGCCGAGCGGGTCGGCGATGTCGATGACCAGCAGCTTCCTGCCGAGAAGCCTGAGCGCTTCCTTGATCACGGCCGAGAACTCGGTGTCGGTGATCAGCGCTTTCGCCTCGCCGTGTTCCAGGATGAAGGCGATGGTCGCGGCGTCGAGCCGGTAGTTGAGCGCGTTCAGCGCGGCGCCGGTCATCGGCACGCCGAAATGCGCTTCGACCATCGCCGGCACGTTCGGCGCCATGATCGCGACCGTATCGCCCTTGCCGATGCCGCGCTTCTTCAGCGCCGATACCAGCCGCCGGCAGCGCGCATAGGTCTCGGCCCAGGTGAAGCGCGCCTTGCCATGCACGACCGAAAGGCGCTTCGGGAACACCGATGCGGCGCGCTCGAGGAATCCGAGCGGCGACAGCGGCACGTAGTTCGCCGGGTTCTTGTCGAGATCGGTGTCGTAGGGCGAGGTCATGGGCGCTTCTTAGAGCAGGGCAACTCCGGCAACAAATC
>VGEN01000209.1 GCA_016869285.1 Alphaproteobacteria bacterium | reverse complement strand
GCGCTGCTCGACCGGCTGACCCACCACGTCCACATCCTGGAGATGAACGGCGACAGCTACCGGCTCAAGCAGAGCAGGCGCCGCCAGCGCGCCAAACGAGCCACCGACCGACCCGACAGTCCATCCGAGGAATAAACCAGGGCGCAGGAAGGCCCCCCCGCGGGGGGCCTTCCTGCCGTCAGCCGTGATGCATTTTTACTCCGGCCAGCCGATGCATTTTTACTCCGGCGTTGACACACGAACCAAGGACGCCCTATGGCAGGCCATCGCTGACGCTCTCGACGCCTTCACACCACACGAATGCGCCAACTACTTTCGAAACTCAGGCTATGAACCAGAATGATCGGAAAATGCTCTAGCAGAGCCGCTTCAATCAGGCATGCCATTTGCCCCGCCGCTCAGCCTTACCGACATTCCCACTCCAGGGGCGTACCAGGCCCTGCTGCTGGCGCTGCACCGGTTCACAGAGGAACAGCTCGGTCTGGTCGAGAGCCTGGGCCAGGCGCTGGTCATCCTGCTCACCGATCCGACGACCGGCGGCATCGTCGGCGGCCTCTGGGGCAGCACTTATCTCGGCCACCTGCAGATCGGCATCCTCTTCGTGCCGGAAGCGCTCCGCCGAACCGGGCTCGGCACACGCATGGTCCACATGGCCGAGGCAGAAGCGATCCGCCGCGGCTGCAACGGCGTCTGGGTGCAGTCCTACGACTTCCAGGCGCGCGGCTTCTACGAACGCTTGGGTTACGAAACCTTCGGCATCCTCGACGAATGCCCGCCGGGTCACTCTCTCGTCTTCCTGAGGCGAAGGCTGTGAAGCAGCGCTACCTCTTCTCGATGTTCCAGAGCGCCAGCACCGGCGCCCTGATCAGGCCCTCGATGTTGGCACGATAGGCGCTTGGCATCGTGTACTGGCCGACCACGGCGAAGTTGCCGTTGGCGTAGAGCCGCGTCTGCACCGTCTCGAGGATCTGCTTGCGCTTCGCCTCGTCGGGCTCGCGCGCCCATTGCAAGCGGAGCTTCTCGGTCTCCGGATCGCAGGCCCAGCCGAACCAGGACCGCTCGCAGCCGCTGCTCGCCGGGTTGTTGGCGAGCGGGCTCATCGCCGAAACCGCGTCGGTGCGCGTGTGGAAAATATTCCAGCCGCCTTGGGCTGGTGGGTTCTTCGAGCTCCGCCGCGTCGTCAGCGTCGCCCAGTCCATCGCTTGCAGCTCGACATTGACTCCAGCCTTGCGCAACCGGTCGGCGGTCACCTGCGCCGCCGGCCCGCTCGGATGGTCGGTCGGGTAGAGCACGACCACCGACTCGCCATTGTAGCCGGCCTCCTTGAACAGCGCCTTCGCTTTCTCGATGTCGGGCTTGTTGATCATCTCGGCGCCGGCCGAGGTCGCGCTCGGCGTCCCGCACATGAACAGAGAGTCGCAGACGGTCCAGTACTCGGGATCGCCGGCCATGACGCGCATGTATTCGGCCTGGTCGATCAGGTAGTACAGCGCCTGGCGCGCCTTCACGTTGTTGAAGGGCGGGTGAAGATGGTTCGGGCGCATGATCACCTGCATGCCGAGCGGGTCGGAAATGCCGACCTTCACATCGCGGTTCGCTTTCAGCACCGGCAGCAGGTCGATCGCCGGAGCCTCGATCAGATCGATCTCGCCGCGATTGAGCGCGGCGACCTGGCTGGACGAGTCGGGCAGATAAAGCCACTCGACGCGCTCGACCTTGGCGATCTTGCCGCCGGCCAGCATGCTCGCGGGCTCGTTCCGCGGCACATAGCCGGCAAAACGTGTGTAGGTGGCGCTGTGCCCCGGCCGCCAGCCGGCCTTGTCGAAGATGAAGGGACCGGAGCCCGTCGTGTCCTCGATCTGCTTCATCGCGTCGGTCTTGGCAACGCGCTCGGGCATGATGAACGGAACGTTGCTCGCGATCTTGGCGAGCGAGGGCAGCACCAGGCCGTAGGGCTCCTTGAGCCGGAGGCGGAAACTGTCCTTGCCGGTTGCCTCTAGGCCGGCGAGCACAGCGACGAGGCCCTGCGCCTCGGTGTCGCGCTTCATCCAGCGCTCGAGCGAGGGAATGACGTCGGCCGATGTCACCTCGCCGCCATCGTGCCATTTGAGCCCGGAACGCAGCGTGAAGTCGAAGGTCAGGCCGTCGGGCGAGATCTTGTACTCGCCGACCATCTGCGGCTTCGGCGCGTGTTTCTCGTCCGCCGCGAACAGCGTGTCGTAGACCATGTACCCATGGTTCCGGGTGATGATCGCCGTGGTCCAGATCGGATCGATGTTGCGCAGATCGGCGTGAGGCACGATCCGCAGCGTCTTCTTGTCGGGAACAGTCTGCGCCGAGGCATCGGACGTCAGCGAGATCGCCGCCGCGCAGGCAAGAAGCAGGGAGAGAATCCGCATTGCGAGCCTCCGGGAATGAGTTCGCGGCTGCAAAGCCGCCTTCGCCGAACCGGAAGTCTCGCAAGCTCGGGGCGCGGCATGCAAGCGCTTGCTAAGCCGTTTCGGGATCGGCATTTTTCGAGCGCCTGCGCGGTCGCGCAGACTTACTCATTGGTCACCGGCGAGCTTCCTTGCGAGGGCGGATGTCCTGGTTCATCGGCGTCGATGTCGGCGGCACCTTCACCGACTTCCATTGCCTGAATGAGGCGACGGGCGAGGCCTTCGTCCACAAGGCACCCTCGACCCCCGACAATCCGGCCCGCGCTATCGTCGAGGGGGTGCGCGCCGTCGCCTCACGTCTCGGTGTCGATTTCCAGGCTGTCCGTCGGCTCGCGCATGGCACAACGGTCGCGACCAATGCGCTGATCCAGCGCAAGGGCGGCAAGGTCGCGCTGGTCACGACCAAGGGCTTTCGCGATCTGCTCGAAATCGGGCGCCAGGTGCGGCCGCATATGTACGCTCTCCAGGAGGACCATCCCGAGCCGCTGGTACCCCGCCATTGGCGCTTCGAGGTCGATGAGCGCATGACCGCCGACGGCACCGCCGAGCGCGCCCTGGACGAGCCCGGCCTCGCGCTCATCGCCAAGGAAATCGAGGCGGCAAAGGTCGATGCCGTCGCCATCGGCTTCCTCTTTGCCTTCATCAGTCCCGAGCATGAGCGGAAAGCGGCAGAGATACTCTCCGCCAAGCTCGACGGCGTCTATGTCTCGCGCTCCTCGGAGGTTCAGCCGGAGTTTCGCGAGTACGAGCGTCTCTCGACCACCGTTCTCAATGCGTATCTCCAGCCGGTGCTCGCCCGATACCTCGCCGATCTCGGCGACCAGGTCGGCAAGCTCTCGGAAAAGATCCAGATCGGCATCAATCAGTCCTCTGGCGGCCTCATGTCGATCAGCCGTGCTCATCGCTTTCCGGTGCGCACGGCGCTGTCGGGACCTGCGGCCGGCGCAGTGGGTGCGATCCATGTAGCGCGGCTCTCGCAACGGCCCGACGTCGTCACGCTCGACATGGGCGGCACCTCGGCCGACGTGGCGCTGATCCGCGGCTACGCGACCGACACCGCGCATGATCGCCAGGTCGGCGGCTTTCCGGTGCGTCTGCCGATGATCGATATCAACACAATCGGCGCCGGCGGCGGTTCCATTGCCTGGTTCGCGCCTGACGGGCTCCTCAAGGTCGGCCCCAACAGCGCCGGCGCCGTGCCCGGCCCCGCCTGCTACGGACTCGGCGGCACACAGGCGACCGTCACCGACGCCAACCTCGTGCTCGGCCGCTTGAGCCCCAAAGGTCTGCTCGACGGCAAGGTAGCGCTCGACGCCGCCGCCTCGCGGCGAGCGATCGAGCCGATCGCCCAGCGCCTCGGCTTCTCAGTCGAGCGCACCGCGCATGGCATGCTTGCCATCGTCGTCGCCAACATGGTTCGCGCCATCCGCACGGTCTCGGTCGAGCGCGGCCACGACCCGCGCGGCTATGCGCTGATGCCCTTCGGCGGCGCCGGGCCGCTGCATGCGGTGGACGTCGCGCGCGCGCTGGGCATGAGGGAAATCCTGGTGCCGCCGGCCCCCGGCATCCTCTGCGCTCAGGGCCTCGTCGTCTCCGACCTCAAGGAGGACTTCGTCCGCACGCGACGCACGCGCCTCGCCGCCGCCGAGCTGCCGGCCATGAAGAGCGTGATTGCCGGGCTCGCGGCCGAGGCCGGGCGCTGGCTCGACAGCGAGGGCGTCGCATCCTCAGAGCGCGAGGCCTTGCTGACCCTCGACATGCGCTATGTCGGCCAGAATTTCGAGCTGCCGGTGAGACTGCCGAGCGCGGCGCTGCCGGATATCGAGGCGCTCGCCCGACTCTTCGCCGCCGCGCACGAGCAGAGCTACGGCTACGCCAATCTTGAAGCGCCGATCGAGGTTATCAATTTCCGCCTGACTGGCCGCGCCAAACGCGCCGAGACGAAGTCTCCGGCGGCGGCAAAGACTCCCTCCTCGCCGCCGGCGCCTGCCGGCCGCCGCCCGGTCCATTTCCGCTGGGAAGCCGCCGACAACACGCCTATCTATCGCCGCGATGCGCTCAAGCCTGGTCACACGCTCTCGGGCCCGGCCGTGGTCGAGCAGCTCGACGCCACGACGCTGCTCTATCCAGGGGATACACTCACGGTCGATGCCGCCGGCTCACTTCTCATCGAGGCCGCGTCATGACCGCCGATCCGATCACGCTCGAGATCATCCATAACGGGCTGCGCTCGATCACGGACGAATCCTTCATCGCGCTGATGAAGTCGGCCTACTCGACCAACATCAAGGAGCGCCGCGACCACTCCTGCGCCGTCATCGATCTCTCCGGCCGGCTGATCGCCCAGGCCGAGAACTCGCTGCCGATCCATCTCGCCTCGATGTGGGGGCTGATGACCGCCGTGCTGGCGAAAGTGAAGATCGAGGACATGGCCGCGGGTGACATCTTCGTCGCCAACGATCCGCATGTCGCCGGCGGCACGCATCTACCCGACCTCAACATGGCGATGCCGGTCTTCGTCGACGGCAAGGTCATGGCCTTCGTCTGCAACATCGCACATCACGCCGATATGGGCGGCATGGCGCCCGGCAGCATGGCTGGCGGCATGCGCGAGATCTACCAGGAAGGCCTGCGCATCCCGGTGGTGCGCCTGTTCCGCAAGGGCGAGCTGGTCGCCGACATCTTCGACCTGCTGCTGCTGAACGTGCGCGTGCCGGACGAGCGCAAGGGCGACTATTTCGCCCAGGTCGCCGCCTGCCGACTCGGCGAGCGGCGGCTCAAGGAGATGGCACAGCGCTACGGCACACCGGTCCTGCTCGAAGCCTTCGACGAGATCGTCACGCGCACGCGCCAGCGCATGGAGCGCGCGATCGGCACGATTCCGCCCGGCACCTACCGCTTCGCCGATCGCATGGACGATGACGGTCTCGGCATGGTCGACATCCCGATCGTGCTGGAGCTGACCGTCGGCAACGGCCGGATTCGCGCCGATTTCAATGGATCGGCGCCGGAGGTCGACGGCAACATCAACCTGAAGCTCAACGGCTCCGGCGCCACGGTGGCATACGCGATCAAGGCGCTGCTCGATCCGGACGTGCCCAACAACCAGGGCGTCCTCGACGTGATCGACGTCGCCGCGCCGGAAGGCACGGTGGTCAATTGCGCGCCGCCGGCGGCGACCGCCGCGCGTGCCCATGTCTGCCAGCGGATTGTCGACTGCGTCATCGGCGCGCTCGCGCCTGCGATTCCCGACCGCGCCGTCGCTGCCGCTAACGGCGCCAACACGACCGCTGTCCTATCCGGCATCGACCCGACGACGAAGCAACGCTACGTCTATCTCGAGACTCTTGGCGGCGGCTTCGGCGGCCGCGCCACCAAGGACGGCAAGGACGGCGTCCAGGTTCACATCACCAACACCTCGAACCTGCCGGTCGAGGCGATCGAGATGGAGTATCCGCTCCGCGTCGAGAGCTACGGGCTGATCGAGGATTCTGGCGGCGCCGGCAAGTATCGCGGCGGCCTCGGGCTTCGCCGCGTCGTCCGCCCGGTCGGCCACGAGGCCGTGTTCAGCGGCACCGGCGAGCGATTCCGCTTTGCACCCTGGGGGCTCTTTGGCGGCAAGGATGGCGTGCCCGGACGCTTCCAGCGGCGCGAGCCGGATGGGTCGATGACCGCGCTCGACAACAAGCCAGCCGAAGTAACGCTGACACCGAACCAGGCCGTGGTCATGGAGACACCCGGCGCCGGCGGCTATGGCGATCCGGCCGAGCGCGCGCCGGATCTGCTCAAGCGCGACGCCGAGTCCGGCAAGTTCTCCCCGGCCTATCTGAGCCGTGCCTATCCGAAGGGAAAGCCATGAGCGAGCGTTTCGATGTCGTGATCGTCGGTGCTGGGATCAGCGGCTCCAGCCTCGCCTGGCACCTGAAGAAACGCGGCGTCAAGCGTGTGCTGCTGGCCGAGCGCGACCGCCCGGCCTCGGGCGGCACCGGCAAGAGCGCGGCGATCGTGCGACAGCACTACTCGACGCCGCTGATGGCGCGCATGGCGCGCGCCTCGCTCGACCGCGGATTCAAGTAGCCAGTGCATAATTTGGGGCTGTCCCAGATAACTCGGTTATGGAGTTATCATGGGACGGATACGACGGAGCCGATTGGGGGTCTCGAAGCAGGATCGCCTGATCGAACATTTCGTAGCAGGAACGACGGCGCGTACCGCATCG
>VGEN01000208.1 GCA_016869285.1 Alphaproteobacteria bacterium | reverse complement strand
GCGATCAGTTCACGAAGGCGATGAAAGAAAAACGCCCCTGTCTTGCGGTTCACTCCGCAGAGACTCGATGCGGTACGCGCCGTCGTTCCTGCTACGAAATGTTCGATCAGGCGATCCTGCTTCGAGACCCCCAATCGGCTCCGTCGTATCCGTCCCATGATAACTCCATAACCGACTTATCTGGGACAGCCCCAATTTTTATCAACCGCGCTCATGATGGCCCTCGCGAAGGGGGATTATGAACGCTCATATTTCAATCATGTCGCGTGCCGGCTGGAGCCAAGTCGACTCGGAACGTGACGTCAGCGAGGCCGATCAGGTCCTCGGCAATCCTATCCTTTCTGGCGCTCTCCGGTTGTGGTTTGGGCTCTGCCGCAAGGGCCAGCTGCCGCTGCGCGAGGATCTCGACACGCTCATCCTCCGGCCCGACATCTTCCCGCGGATCGTGCTGCTTGAAGGCGTCGAGCGCGGCGGCCGTCGCGACCTGCGCTATCGCTTGTTCGGAACCGGCCTTGCCAACAATCTCGGCGCCGACCTGACCGGGCACTATGTCCGCGACGTCTTCGACGACGCTACATATGCCGAGGAGATGATCTCGATCTGCTGGCGGGCGATCGACCGCAAGCAGCCGATCGCAGCCTCAGGCCAGTATCTTCCTGCCGATCCTGCCAGCGCGCCGACCGCGACTTGTCGCCTCTTTCTGCCATTGCGCCCGCTGCCGAGCGGCACGCCGCTGCTTCTTCTCTGTCCGGTCTACATCTCGAGCGGGGAAATCGTCGAGCGCGCGATCCGCGACCTGAGCGCCTACGTACCGGGAGACACCATTGCTTTTACCGACCGCATGGCGGGAAGGGGCCAAGCGAAATGACTGACGACCAGAAAATCCGGACTCTCCGAGAGCTCACGGCCGAGATCGCCGCCTCCTACATCGCCGGCCATCCGCAGGCCACGGACGATCTGCCGCGCGTGATCCAGTCGATCCACGCCTCGCTCGCCTCGCTCGACCCCTACATGGTCGCGGTCTCGGGCACGCTCGCGCCGGCGGTTCCAGTCAAGCGCTCGATCGGCACCGACCATCTCGTCTGCCTCGGCTGCGGCATCGTGCTGAAGACGCTGAAGCGCCATCTCCGTGCGGTGCACAAGATGACACCGCAGCAATATCGCGACGCCTGGAGCCTCTCGCCGACCTATCCGATGGTGGCGCCGAGCTATGCGAGCCAGCGCTCGCGTCACGCCAAGGCCATGGGCCTCGGCAAGCGCAACAACAAGAAGCGATAGACGTCCCCTCCGGAACCTCGCCCCTTCCCCTCTCGGGAAGGGGCCATTTCTTGTCACCGCATCAGAAATCCGCCATCGGCCGCGAGGATGTGGCCGGTGATGTAGCTCGCCAGATCGCTGGCGAGGAACACGGCCGCCCGCGCGCATTCGGCGGGCAGGCCCATGCGCCCGAGCGGGATGCGCGAGCGTGCGGCCTCCAGCGTATCCCTGGTCATGCCGGTGCGCTGCATCGGCGTGTCGATGGCGCCGGGCGAAAGCGTGTTCACGGTGATGCCATGCGGGCCCAGATCCTTGGCGAAGGATTTGGTCAGCGTCATGATCCCGGCCTTGGTGATCGCATAGGCCGTGGCACCGACGAAGCCGCCGACCAGGCCGGCACCGCTCGAGACATTGACGATGCGGCCCCACTTGCCCGACTTCATCGCCTCGCCGGCGGCGCGGCAGAGGAAATACTGGCTTCTCAGATTCACGTTCATCAGCCGGTCCCACTCGGCCTCGTCGATATCCTCGATGTCGAGGCGCCTCAGCGTCGCGGCGACGTTGAGCAGGATGTCGAGTCGGCCTTCGCGTTCGGCCGTGCGCCGGACCAGCGTATCGCAGGCGCCGAGGTCGGCGAGATCGATCGCCTCGGCGGCGTGCCCCGATCCGGCGAAGCCGGCGACCGCAGCCTTCACACCCTCCGCATTGACGTCGCAGGCGACGACCCTGGCGCCGGCGGCGGCGAGAATCTCGGCCGCCGACTTGCCGATGCCCGAGGCCGCGCCGGTGACGATGGCGACGCGCCCGCCGAGCCCGAGGATGGAGAGTTCCTGGTTCATCGCAGCAGCAACCCGCCCTCGACATCGAGAGTGTGCCCGGTGACGTAGCTGCCCCAGTCCGAGACCAGGAACAGGATCGCCTTCGCCACTTCCTCCGGCTGGCCGGCGCGACGCAGCGGCACGTTCCTGGCGTAGTGCGCGTTCCAGCTTTCCTCGGTGAAGCCGGAGCGGCCCATCGGCGTGTCGATGCCGCCGGGACAGATCGCGTTCACGGTGACGCCATGCGAGGCGAGCTGGCGTGCCATCGACTTGGCCAGAGCGAGGCTGCCGCCCTTGCCGATGGCATAAACCGAGGAGTTGTCGGCGCCGCCGTTGAAGGCGGCGGTCGAGCTGATGACGACGATGCGGCCCGAGCCCTGCTTGCGCATCGGTCGCGACGCGGCGCGGCACATCGCGAACTGGCTGAGCAGGTTCGCGTCCATCAGCTTCTCCCAGAGCGCGGCATCGACTTCGGTGATCGGCACGCGCTTCAGGATCGCTGCGCAGTTGACCAGGATGTCGAGGCGGCGCTCGCGCGCAAGCAGGGAGGCCACGACCTGATCGCAGGCCCGGGGAACCGAGAGATCGGCGACGTCGGTCACGCCGCTGTCGCCGACATCGATGCCGGCAAGGCCTTTGCCGTTGATGTCGACGGCAGTGACCTTGACGCCCATGCGCGCCAGCAGCTCGGCGGTTGCCCGGCCGATGCCGGAGGCGGCGCCGGTGACCAGCGCCACCTTGCCGGCAAGGCCGAAGCCGGTCGAGGGGTCGGCTGAGACGGTAGCGCCGGCAGTGAGCTCGCTCATGCGCCCTCCGGCATCCGGAAGGGCGTGGGGTCGATGAATCGCATCAGCACGTTCCGGGTGATCCGATCGATGTTGTTGTCGTAACCGTTCCAGGAGAGCGAGCCTGACCAGGCGATCGAGCCGACCGAGAAGACTGCGCCGCCGCCCGGCGTCTCGAAGAAGACGATGTCGGCGCGCACCGGATCGGGCGCATCCTCGCTCCATTTCGGCACCAGGTCGGTGAAGGCTGGCACCGAGATGTCGTAGACGTTGGTGTGGTTGAAGGAGGAGGCGAGGCGCAGCGAGTGCCGCGGCGACCCCAGCGCCACATCGTGCCGGTCGATCTCGTAGCCGGCGGCGCCGCCCATCAGCACGCCGAAATCGCCGACCACCTCTTCCCTAACGCCCTCGAAGATGAAGGCGGCGCGCGGATCGTGACTCTCCTTGGTGCGCCGGTAGCCGGTGCAGGCATCGAAGCCCTGCGTGACCATGCCGACGCCGGCGATCAGGTTCGGCGGGCGGCCGACGCGATGCCAGGTGCCGGCGATCTCGCCGGTGAAGCTCATATGGCTCTCGCGCTCGACATCGGAGGCGAGGAAGCCCTGGCCGGCGCGGCGCACCTCGACCACGCCGGGCAAGGTCGGGTGATAGGCCGTCCGCCAGTAGAAGCCGTTGCCGCCGAGATACATGAAACGCCCGCCGCGGCGCAGGAAGCTCTCGACCGCATCCAGCATCTCGGTCGAATAGTACTCGGGATGCGAGCCGGTGAAGATGCAGGCGTAGTCCGAGATCGCGGCGATGCCCTCAGCATGCAGATCGTCGTCGGTGACGATCTCGTAGGGGATCCTCCGGTGCTCGAGCCAGGCGATGAAGAACATGTCCTGGCAGAATTTGTAGACGCGGCCTGTCGGGCGGAAATTGGTCACCGGCCGCATCATGGATGAGTAAAGCGTCAGGCTGCCGTCGCGATGCGGGTCGTAGGTCGAGGAGCCGAGGTCCGGATACTCCTCCATGAGGAAGTCGGTGCGGTCGAGTACGGTGACGCGGCCGTGATAGAGCTCGCTCCAGCGTCCCTCGACGCGCGAGCGGAAATTCGCGTAGGCGGCATAGGTGCAGGTGGGCACCAGGAAGGCGCAGCGCGCCTTGGCTTCGCCGTGCTTCGGCCGCACGAAGAAAGGCACCCAGAACTCGGCGTCGCCGGCTTCGAGATGGAGCGCATAGGTCGTGCTCTTCCAGCCTGCGGGGATCGTCACCTCGAAGGCGGTTGGCCACAGCGCGTCGTAGATGTCGTCATCGTGGAAGTGAATGGCGCCGTACTGATCCGGCACCGCGCGCCAGTCGTGGCGTTCGGCGTTCCAGTTCGACCCGGCGACGGCGCGCGTCGGCAGGTTGACCGTGCGGCCCCATAGGCCGTTGTGCGAAAGGTCGCTGACGATCTCGGAAGAGATGTCGCGCGACAAGTCCCAGTCGGCGATGGCGTCGATATGCGCGGGCCCGGCCGGGCCTGCAAGAGCGAGGCGGCCGAGATCGGTGAGCGAGAGCGCCCGGCCAAGCACGCGCGGGCGTTCGATCTTGCCGTTGAAGTGGCGGATCGCCTTGGGTCCGTCATGCGCGGCGGCGATGCGGAAAGGCCGCTCGGAGGGGGCGGGCGTCGGCACCTTGGCGAAGCGCTGGTTCGCGGCGCCCAGCGTGTCGAACTGGTAGAGCTCGGCCTCGCGTGCATAGACGATCGCGGTGCCGGTCTCGGCGTCGAGCGAGGCGGCGACGAAGCACCAGCGGCGCGGGCGCAGCTTCCGCGGCAGCACGAAGTGCTGGCCGCCGACGACGAGCGCGAGCCGGCCTTCCTTGTCGAGATGAAGGCCGAGCCCGCCGGCGCCGTCGACCGTACCTAAGATCGCCTGCTCGCCCGATCCCGGCAGTGTCGGCCAGATCGACGCGGCGAGCGTGCAGCTCGTAAGCCGCGAGAGCTTCGGATGCGTCGGGATCTCGGCATAGCTGCCGATCGGGATCTCGTGATGCTGACCCTTGTGCTCGCCGTTTACCGGGCAGGCCATGACCTCGACCTTGAACTCGGGGGCATGGGGCGCAGGGAAGGTCTGTGCGCCGATGAGACGGACGATCGTCGCCCTGTAGGTCGGCGCCCCGTCGACGCTCACCTTGAACTGGATATGTTCGCCGACGCGCACGCTGCGGCGATCGGCATATCCCATGACCGAAACCATCGCCTGCTCCTCAGTTGATCGGCAGCTTCTGGCCGGTCAGCTGCTCCCAGCGCAGCTTGAAGACATGCCACTCCGCTTCCTCGAGCGAGGTGAAGCTCGGGCCGATCAGGGTCGGCTTCAGCGGCCGCGTGTCCGACATCTTGGCCAGCGTCCATTCGGTATGCGGCTTGGACAGCCAGAGGAAGTAGCGGCCCTCGATCGGCGCCGTGCGCATCAGCGCCAGCAGCTCCTGCAGCGCCGGCGTGTGGCCGCCGAAGGGCTTGCGCCTGAATTCCTGCGCAAGGTCGATCCATTTCGGATCGACCTTGATCGTCAGATTGCCTTCACGGTCGCGCATGCCGGCTCCCTCGCGAACGGACGAGGGAGTGTCGGAGGGCGGAAATCCTCGGTCAACCGGGACCGGCGGCCGGTGAAGCGGGAAACGCTCAGCTCTTGATGTCGAGCAGCGCCTTGTCGAGCTCCTCGGCGGTCTGGATGACCTTCAGGTTCGCCTCGTAGGAGCGTTGGGCCACGATCTGGTTCGCCTGCTGCTGGCCGAGATCGACATTCGGCCGGTCGACCACGCCCGCGGCATTGGCGTCGGGTGCGTCGGGCTCGAATTGCTGGATCGAGGTCGGGTCGACCGCGACCACGCTGGCGCGGACGCCGCCCGAGGCATTGCTGGTCTCGACCACCTGGCCCGGCCGGAACAGCGGCGTGCCGTCCGCGGCCGTCGTCGCATCGGAATCCCGGGGGGCGCCGCGGCTCCTGAGGTTCGCGACGTTGGACGCCACCACCTCCTCGCGCCTGGCGGCGGCGAAGGCTCCGGAAAGGGCGTTGCTGTAGATGCCGGTCATGTCGCCAGCATACTGCACCGGCGCTACCTGCGACAGGTGTGACCGCGATCACGGTTAACGCGGGGTTGCGCCGGCTCGCGCCGCGCCCTATGGAAGCGCGCCATGCCCGTCCCCGGCCTCCGCATCCGCCCGGCCCGCGACCAGGATCGAGAGGTCCTGATCGAGATGTTCCAGGGCCTCAACGTCTATGAGGAGCCCTTCGCCGGCAACCGCCGCCTCGACCGTGCCGGCGGCGCGGATTCGCTCGCCCATGCCGAGAAGAAAGTCGCGGACAATGGCGGGCACAAGCTCGTCGCCGAGCTGGACGATGCGGTCGTCGGCCATCTGTTCATGAACTGGGAACGTCACGGCGCCTGCGTTCGCGACGACGTCAAGCACTACGGCTATATCGGCGAGCTGTTCGTCATGGAGGCGCATCGCGGCAAGGGCATCGGCCGCGCGTTGCTGCAGGAAGCGGAAAGGCTGACGCGCGAAAGGGGCTTCGGCCACATGCTGCTCGGCGTGCTTCATGGCAATGCCGTTGCCGAGCGCGCCTATGACCGCTTCGGCTTCCGCCCCTACGCGACAGACCTGGTCAAGAAGATCGGGGCGTAGCGACGTCTAGGAGCCTGTCCAAGTAGTCGCTTTTCGAGGGTTAGCGAATCTGATTCCTTGCAGGTCCATGAGCAAGGAATTTCGCCCCTGGAAGATCGACGAGGCGCAGCTTCTGCCGCCGAGCGTGCAGGACTATGTGGCCAAGGACCACCTATCGCGGCTGATCGTGTCGTTGGTGCGCGAGAGCCT
>VGEN01000207.1 GCA_016869285.1 Alphaproteobacteria bacterium | reverse complement strand
TCGTGCACACCATCACCTTCGACAATGGAAAGGAGTTCGCTGCACATCAGGATATCGCCCGTGCGCTGAAGACAGAGATCTTCTTCGCAACGCCGTACCATGCGTGGGAGCGAGGCTTGAATGAAAACACCAACGGCCTCATTCGCGACTTCTTCCCAAAGGGTACAGACTTCTCTACGATCTCCAATGCCGAGGTAGCCATGGTCGAACGTTTGCTCAACACAAGACCTCGGAAATCTCTCGGCTTCCGTTCACCGCAAGAGGTTTTCGACTCCCTCGCTGGCTCCTAAATCTCTATGCACTGGCGAGTTGAATCCGCGCCGCCATAAAGCGTTCCCTCGATTGTAGAGGGCGAGCGTGTCCGCCGGATCGAGCGCGAGGGCGCGATCGTAGCTGGCGAGCGCCTCGTCGAGCCGGCCGAGCTCGGAGAGAGTGTTGCCGCGGTTGGTCAATGCCAGCACATACCGCGGGGCGATGGCGAGCGCACGATCAAGCGCGCTGATCGAGAGAGCAATGTCTCTGATCTGGAGCAAGACTTGCCCGAGATTGCACCATGCTTCGGCGAGGTCAGGCCGGACGGCGAGCGCCTGCATCAGGCCGACGCGCGCTTCGCTCGCCGCGCCGTCCCTGAGGAGAACCGCGGCGCGATTGGACAGGATCTCCGGGTGGCCAGGCCAGGAGCGCAGTGCGGCTGCGTAGCTTCGCAGAGCCGCGGCGTTGAGCCCGAGGGCCTGGAGCAGGTTTCCGTGGACGAACGCGGCTTCGGGGTAGTCGAGCCGGCACGCCAAGGCTCGCCCCAGGCCGCTCGCCGCCTTGTCGGTCCTCCCCGCAGCGAGCTCAAGGCTGGCGCAGCCGTACATCGCCTCCGCATAGGCGGGCTGGGTCGCGACCGCGCGCCGGTAGCTAGCGCCGGCCGCTTCGGCCTTGCCGAGCAGGCGGAGAAGGTTGCCGCGGTTCCACTGGACCGCCTCCGCCATCGGCTCCGACCGGAGCGAGGCATCGAGCAGAGGCAGCGCCTCGGCATAGCGGCCATGCTGCGCCTCGATCACGCCGAGCAGGTTGAGAGCGCCGGCGTGGCGGGCGTCCCCGGCCAGAATGGCCCGGCACAGCGCGGCCGCCTCCGCGATCCTGCCCGCATCATGCTCGCTCAAGGCGCGTTCGAGCGCCTCGGCGGCCGTCGATGCCTTGCCCGTCATCCGCCTAGGCCCACGACGCTTGCAAAAGTCACTGTTCTCTGCCTCTACGCCCCATCGCTCTTCCCCCTGTCCGCACGGCACCGATCAAGATCGAAGGCGACTTCTACACGGGGAAGGCGAAGGGCATCCACAACAAGAAGCTCTGCCGCCGCTATCGAGACGGTCACCCTGCACCGGAAGAAGGCGCGGCGTCAGCGATTGGCGAACGGGTTGCTGCGCCCGCGCTGGCGCGAGGGAAAGGCCGCGGCCAGGTAGTCGACGATCAGCGCACGGTCGGCCGCTCCCGGATCGGGCATCCGGTGCTTCTCGATCATCCAGTCGAAGGTTTCCTCCCAGCGCTGCCGCGTGAGCCCCTGCTGGGTCATGATCGCCGTGCCGTGGCAGGCGGTGCAGAGATAGAAGGTCTCCTCCCTGCCCTTGCCCTCCGGAAGCACCTCCGGTGTCTCGTCGGTGGCGCGCGCGACAGCTAGAGGCAGCGCCGGCGCGACAGCCGCAGGACGCATGGCGACCGGCGGCGCGGGCCGATCGAGCTTCTTCGTATGCAGCACGACCGCTGTCGCCGCGAGGATCAGCGCCGACAGCGTCGCGATGTTGAACCGCACTCTAACTTACGCCTTGACCAGCACCGCGACCCGATGGAACGCGTTGCCGCCATAGCCTTGCGGGTTCCAGTTGCCGACCACATGCGGCTGCGCCCGGCCGCTGGCATCGGTCGCCTTGGCCCAGATCTCGTAGTAGCCGTCGGAAGGCAGGTCGACCTCGGTCGACCAACGCTGCCAGGCGAACTTGTTCGACGGGGCGCGAAGATCCGCCTTCTTCCAGGTCGCGCCATAGTCGACCGAAACCTCGACTTGAGAGACGGCAAGCTCACCGGCCCAGGCATGGCCGCGGACCGGAAGCTTGCGCGTGCCGGCTGCCAGCTCGGCACCGTGCGCGACGCTGGTGATGATCGAGCGAACCGGCATGGATTCGAGGATCGTCATGTTGGCATCGTCGACCTTGCCGCCGGGGATCATCGGCTTGCGCGTGACCCGATAGGAGGTCCCCGTCATGCCAGGCCCATCATGCTCCTTGTCTCGGATCCAGATGCGGGTCAGCCATTTGTGCGAGGCGGAGCCCGGCCATCCCGGAACCACCAGACGGACCGGCCCGCCATGGATCGCCGGCAGCGGTTGGCCGTTCATGCGAAGCGCGATGATCGTGTGCTCGTCCATCGCCTTGGCAAGGCGCACGCCGCGCGAAATCGATAGTTGACCCGCCTGGCCGGACAGGTGCGGATCGGCGCCGACATGCGCGGTGTAGACCGCGCTCGGTTTGGGGCCAGCGGCGGCAAGCACATCCTTGAGCCTGACGCCGGTGTACTCGGCGCAGCCGATGGCGCCGTTGCTCCACTGGTTGCCGCGCGCCTCCGGCTGGAAGCCGGCGCGGCCGTTGCCGCCGCATTCGAGCTGCAGCTTCAGCGTCACCGCCGGAAAGCGCTGCTCGATCTCGCCGAGGTTGAGCTCGAGCGGCGTGTTCACTTCGCCGTCGACCTTGATCTTCCACGCCTTCGGATCGGCCGGCGCATCGGGAACGCCGCCATTGTTGCGGATGAAGAACTTGTCGTTGGGCGTGACCTCGTCATCGAGCATGTGCTCCGGCGTTTCGCAGACCAGCGGCCGGTCCTGAAGAACGACCAAGCCGGCCTTGCCCGGCATGGAGAGCATCTTCGGCGCCGCCGCGCCGCCGGCCTGGGCAAGCGCCGCCGGGATCAGGCCTGTCGGCATGCGCGCGGCGAAGGGGATCGCGGCGCCGACGGCCGCCCCCATCGCCGCGAGGCTGACACCTTTGAGAAGTCCGCGCCGCCCGAAGACGACGGCATCGGCCCGCTCCGGGTCGTCGCGATAGAGTTCGTTGATCCCGCGTTCGGCTTTCGGCATCGCACCCTCCCCGGTCTGCTGTTCCGGGAAGTCTTCGGGCCGAAACGCGCCCTGTCAATCAGGCGGCGGAAAGCCGCCTGTAGATCGCGCCGGTCGAGGCGCCAAGCGCCAGCCAGAAGACGAGCCCGGTCACCAGCACGACGACGATGAACTCGCGAACCAGCGCCGCCGGCGCGATGCCGCCATGCTCGGCCGGCTGCGGCGCGCCGAGCAGATGCGGCAGCGCCAGCAGCGCCAGGCCGAGAACGATGCCGATCGCGCCGCGGCGAACGAGGATCAGGGCAAGCCCCCCGGCCGTCGCGGCGGCGGTGGCGGCCCACCAGATCTGGCGCGGGGCCAGCGGCGCCACCTCGGCGCCTGGCAGCTCCGGCGGCAGGCCGAGGGCCGGCGCGACAACGAAGCTCAGATAGCCACAGACGCCCCAGACAAGGCCCGCCTTCCATCCACCCTGGCCCCTCAAGGCGAGACCTGCGGCGATCAGGAGCCCGAAGCCGACGCCGGCGAGAAGGTTGAACAGCAGCGTAGAGCCGGTGCGCTCCCACCCATCCGCCGGCGCCCAGGCGTCCTCGTCGTGATCATGGGCGGCGGCTTGGTCCTGCAACGTCGCCTTCCCGGCCGCCTCCTCGAACATCTCGGCCTGAAGAATCAACGGCACGGCGCGCACCGCCTGGACCGCGGTGGCGATCCCGCCGGCGATCAGACCTCCGAGGACGGCGGCGAAGACGATTCGCCGGAACATCAGATCAGTGACAGGGGAAGACGTGGATGTGCCGGGCGTCGTGCGCGGCGTTGTGGATGGCACTGGGGCCGGCGAAGCCGACGCCGAAGATCAGAAACAACCCGAGAAACGCGGCCGCAAATGCCGGCCAACGCGATGCCTCGACCTTGAGGGCGACGGAAGGTGCGGCAACGATCTGTCCGGTCGGCATGTGGCAAGCTCCGAAACAAGGCGAGAAAGGTTCAAGCTAGGCCCGGATCGGGGGGCGGTCAATCCGCCGAGTTTCGAGGGCGTGGCTTCGGCAAACCTGCTAAACGACCGCCGGCTGCTTGTTTGAGGAGCGATGATGACCGACACCGCAACCGCCCAGCTCACCGCCGACATCCTCCTCGAGATCCAGGCGGTGCATATCCGGCCCGAGCAACCCTTCACCTTCACCTCGGGCCGTCTCTCGCCGGTCTATGTCGACTGCCGCAAGATCATCTCCTTTCCGCGGGCGCGGGCGAAGCTCATGGATCTCGGCGTCGAGCGGGTCTGCCGCGATGCCGGGCACGAGGCCTTCGACGTGGTCGCCGGCGGCGAGACGGCCGGCATCCCCTTCGCCGCCTTCATCGCCGAGCGCCTGGGCCTGCCGATGGTCTATGTCCGCAAGAAGCCGAAAGGTTTCGGCCGGAACGCCCAGATCGAAGGCGACTTCAAGGATGGCGCCCGCATGCTGCTGGTCGAAGACCTCTTCACGGACGGCGGCTCCAAGCACCTCTTCCTCGACGCGATCGACGCCGCCGGTGCCACCTGCAAGCACATCTTCGTCGTCTTCAACTACGGCACCTTCCCGCAAGGCATCGAGGCCATGACGGGGCGCGGCGTCAGACTGCATGGCCTCGCCACCTGGGCCGATGTTCTGATCGCCGCCGAGCGGCGCGGCTACACCAAGGACCAGCTCGACCAGGTCCGCGCCTTCCTCGCCGATCCGGACGGCTGGGCGGCCAAGCGCAAATCGGCCTGATGCCACGCTTCGCCGCCAATATCTCGACCCTGTTCCGCGAGCATGACTGGCTCGACCGGCCGATAGCCGCCAAGCGCGCCGGCTTTGAGGCGGTCGAGATCCAGTTTCCCTACGAGCTCGATGTCGACGATCTGGTTCGCGCCAAGAAGAGTGCCGCCGTCCATTGGCTGATGATCAACCTGCCGCCCGGCAACATGGCCGCCGGCGAGCGCGGCATGGGCTGCCTTCCCGGACGCGAAGGCGATTTCCGCCAGGGTGTCGCCCTCTGCCGGCGCTACGGCGAGGCTCTCGGCATCGTCCAGGTCAACATGCCGGCCGGGATTGCACCGAAAGGCATCGAGCGCGCGCGGATCGAGGAGACGCTGGTCGCCAACATGCGCTACGCCGCCGAGGAGCTGGGCAAGGCCGGCATCAAGCTGCTGGTCGAGCCGATCAACGATCGCGACATTCCCGGCTTCTTCGTCACCCGCGCCGATCAGGCGCTCGACCTGATCGACCGCGCCGGCCACGCCAATCTCGGGCTGCTGCATGACCTCTATCACGCCCAGATCATGGTCGGCGATCTGATGCGAAACCTCGAGCGGTTGATGCCGCGCATCGGCCACGTCCAGTTCGCCGACCCGCCCGGACGGCACGAGCCCGGCACCGGCGAGCTCAACTGGCCGGCGCTGTTCGCCGCGATCGACAGGCTCGGATACCGCGGGTGGGTTTCGGCAGAGTATTTTCCTACCGGAAATACCGCAGACAGCCTGGGATGGATGACTGAAGCGGCCTAACCTAGTTTGCCCGCACAGAGGAACGCGGCGAACACGAGCCTGACTCGTTGTGCCGGATCGTGGTCCAGAGCGCCACCGATCCTGCGTCGACCGCGACGACGTTAACGATGTCGGACGTGCCCTGGCATCGACGCCAACCTTCAACTACCAACCTATTCGAGTCGACGGGCCATGTGACGGTCTTGGGGGCACAGCACGAGTGAACGAGTACGGCCTCAAGCAACGACTGCTGGCAATCCTGGCCGCAGACGTAGCTGGTTACTCCCGTTTGATGGCCGCGGATGAGCGCGCGACGGTTGCTGCGCTGGACTCGGCAAGGGGCGTCTTTAGGTCTGAGATCGAACTTCACCGGGGCCGTGTCATCGATATGGCTGGAGATTCGGTGCTTGCGGTGTTCGAAACCGCGACAGGCGCGGTTTCAGCGGCGCTTGCCGTTCAGCGCGGTCTGGCCTCCTTTCCCACTGACCCGGCGTCCAAAGATCGGCAGATGCGCTTTCGCATCGGCGCGCACCTTGGCGACGTCATCGAGTAAAGCGACGGCACAATCTACGGCGACGGCGTGAACATCGCGGCGCGGCTCGAAGGACTTGCCGAGCCGGGCGGGATTACGATTTCGGACGCCGTCCAAGGGGCGGTTCGCGGGAAGGTGTCCGCGAACTTCACCGATCAGGGCGAACAGCAGGTAAAGAACATTCCTCACCCGGTGCGGACATTCCGCGTTCATGTCTCGGATCTTGTCCCCGCACCGCCTGCTACAATCGGCAGTTCGGGTGTCGCCGCTCGCGACAAACCATCGATCGCAGTGCTGCCCTTCAAGGTCCTTCCCGAGGACAGCGGCGCTGCTTTCTTGGCGGACGGACTAGAGCATTTTCCGATCATTCTGGTTCATAGCCTGAGTTTCGAAAGTAGTTGGCGCATTCGTGTGGTGTGAAGGCGTCGAGAGCGTCAGCGATGGCCTGCCATAGGGCGTCCTTGGTTCGTGCGGCCACCTTTCGCAGATAGGCCTTCAGCTTGGCAAAGGCTTGCTCGATTGGGTTGAAGTCCGGGCTATAGGGAGGCAAGAACAAGCGCGTCGCGCCTGCCGCCTCGATGGCTTCGCGCAC
>VGEN01000206.1 GCA_016869285.1 Alphaproteobacteria bacterium | reverse complement strand
ACCCCTGGGTGATTGTCGGCACCCTCCCCGGCGCCCGGCTGACCGATCTTCAGCCCTTCTGGCAGCGCGTCCGAGCCCGGGCCGGGCTGAAGGACGTCCGCATCCACGACCTCCGGCATACCTTCGCATCCACCGCCGTCGCCTCCGGGCAGGGGCTGCCGATGATCGGCAAGCTGCTCGGCCATACCCAGGTACAGACCACCGCCCGGTACGCCCACCTCGCGGCAGATCCGATCAAGAGTGCGGCTGACAGCGTGTCCAGCACCTTACAGCGGGCTATGGGCTGATCACCGCAGGAGGTGGCGACGACTGCTTGAGACCGGCGTCTACGCCACCGTCGAGGAGATAGTCGAGCCGAGAAGATCAACGCGCCCTACGTCAGTCGGGTTCTGCGGCGGACGCTATTGCCTACGCCACAATCAAGGGGTTCGAGGTGATGCGAGCGCTGAAGAAGGGCCAAGCCGCCTTCTGGCAATATGGCGGCGGCATCATGGGAGAGGTGCGTCTGATCGAGCGGCAGTTCGGCATTTATGCTGCCTGATCTTGAGGGCGGGTGAGCAACTCTGCAGTCACGCCGCTATTTGCAACAGAGCCATCTGTTCGATCCCGCCAAGGTCCGCCTAGCCGCGCCGGAAGCGGGGCCGATACACACTCGTCGGAGGCCCTGGCTGAATCGCAACCGGGCTTCCGCGCGATCATCGGACGGGGCCGTGCAGACCAGGGGCGGGCGCGAAGCCGTCTATCGGCGCCGTCGGCGCACGGCGCGCGGCTTCTGCCCGTGCACCTGCGCCGCTTTCCACGCCTCGTACTCGCGCCGCCCTTGATCGGACAGCGGATAGTAGACCCTGAGGTCGCCACCCTGGGACAGGCGCAGGCGCGAAAAATCCTCCCACTCGGCGTGCTCGCCGGCGTCCGCAACGACGGCGGACGCGCGCGAGGCCGGGACGACGATCGCCCCGTCGTCGTCTGCCACGACGATGTCGCCTGGAAGGACGAGCGCGTCGCCGCAGGCGACCGGCACGTTCACCGCGAACGGCATCAGATCGGTCTGCGTATGGAAATTGGGTGTCGTTCCGCGCAGCCACAGGCCGAGCCCGAGCGTCCGGGCGGCGGCGAAGTCGCGGATGCAGCCGTCGACTACGATCCCGGCGCCGCCGCGACCCTTGAGGAAGGTCAGCATCATCTCGCCGAAGACGCCGCTGCGCATGTTGGCGCGCGCGTCGACCACGACGACGTCTCCCGGCTTTGCCCGGTAGAGCGCATGGCGATGCAGCTGCTTCTCGGGTTCAGCATATTCGGAATCGCCGTACAGGTCCTCGCGCTTCGGCATGAACTGGAGCGTCAGCGCCGGGCCCGCGACGCAAGCCCCGGGAGTCATCGGTCTGGGGCCGCAGATCGCCGCGTTGCGGATGCCCATCCGATAGAGCGCGCCGGCGACCACCGCCGACCCGATCCGTGAGAGCGCGGCGCACAGGCCCGGATCCGGCCGCTGGATTTCCGAGATCTCGATTTCGCTCATCGTCGTCGCCCTCCGCGTTACAACCCAGTTTTGCATTCAGTCAGATTGCATGCAATAAGGCCGCGCGACCCATTTTCGACAGGGAGAAGCTCGCCGCGATGAAGATCGTACGCATGGATGTGATGGTTCTCGCGGATCCCACGCCCCGCGATCCCGACGCGCCGATCGAGCCGCTGGCCGTTCTGACGCTCACGACCGCGGATGGCGTGTCGGGGCTTTCGGAGGTGTTCGCGGTGCCGCCGGGCGTCGCCAAGTCGGCGCTGAACGGCCCGGACTCGTATTTCGGCGGCATGCTGATCGGCCGGGAGTTCGACACGCCGGAGCAGGCGTGGCGCTATCTCCATGGCCGCCTGTCGCATCGCAGCCGGCGCGGCTGGGCGATGATCTGCGTCGGCGCCATCGATGTCTGCCTGTGGGATGTCTTCGGCAAGATCCAGGGGAAGCCCGTCTACCGGCTGCTTGGCGGCAACGAGCGCGCATCGGTGCACACGTGGTTGCCCGAGCAGCGTCGTGCCGTCGTCCCCTGCGGCACGGTCTTCTCGGGTCGGCGCGAACGCGACATACTCGTTCCCACCCAGCTGCGCATGGTCGAGCGTCTCGCGCGAGCCGGCTTTCGTGCCGTCAAGATCGAGCCGGTCGAGTCGAGTCCCGACACCGTCGTCTCGCTCGCGCGCGACGCCAGGAGCATCCTGGGCGACACGGCCCAACTCGCGGTCGACGTCGGCTATCTGTGGACGGATATCGGCCTGGCCGTAGACGTCGCGCGCCGTCTGGAGGATCTCGGCGTCGCGTTCCTCGAGACGCCCTTCTCGACCGACGCGTTGCCGGCCTATGCCGCGCTGGCCGAGCGCACGACGCTGCGACTCGCTGCCGGCGAGCATAGCGTGACGCGGTGGGAATTCTTCGATCTGGTCGAGCGCGGCCGTTGCCAGGTCGTGCAGCCCTATGCAACGACGGCCGGTGGACTGACCGAGGCGCGACGGATCGTCGAATTCTGCCAGGGTCGGGGCGTGATCGTCGTTCCGGGCAACTGGTCGACCCAGATCCTCGGTGCCGCGTCGGTGCATCTGGCGGCATGGTCGGACATCACGCCGCTCATCGAGTTCACGCCCGCCGAGGCCTTTTCCTCGCCGTTGCGCCGCGCGATCCAGGAACTCGGTCATCCGGTCCGGGATGGCGCGATCGCGCTGCCGGAACGTCCAGGGCTCGGCATCGAGTTGCCGGACGAACTGGTGCGCCGCTACCGGGTGGATTGACGTGCGCCGTCATCTCTTGCATGCGATCGGATTGTATGCAATCGTACAAATGCTTCAGTCGAGGATGTCGCCGTGACCGTATCGTCCCAGCCGAGCCGTTCCGCCGCCGGGCTCGAGGCCCTGCGTCCCGCCAACCTCGCCGAACGCGCCGTCGCGCGGATCGTCGACGCGATCGCCGACGGTCGGCTCAGTCCCGGTCAGCGCCTCATCGAGGCCGACATCGCCGCCGAGCTAGGGGTCAGCCGGTTGCCGGTGCGCGAGGCCTTCAAGATGCTTGCCGCGCAGGGCATCCTTGAACTCAGCCTGCACCGCGGAGCCCGCATCTCAGAGATCGCCGACGATCGGCTCGCGACGGTTCGTGCCGCCCGTACGACACTCGAGCGGCTCGCCTTCCCGAAGGCGGCGGCCACCTATCGGCGAGACCCCGAGCGCTTGCGCGAGCTGGACGGCATCGTCGAGCGGATGAAGCGCGCCGAGGAGCGCGCCGATCTCGACGTTCTCAACCGCCTCGACATCGAGTTCCATCGTGCCGTCGTCGCCGCGGCCGAAGATCCGTTCCTCGCCGCTCTCTGGGATGCGCTCGCTCTACATCTGCGCATCGTCTTCGCATGGGAAGTGCGTACGCTCCCCAAGCCGGTGGCCTATGCCTCGGTGCATCTGGCGATCCGCTATGCCCTGGCGCGCGACGCGGATGACGTGCTTGCCGACCTGGTCGAGCTTCATATCGCCGGTCGATCCGAGATCGATCCCGGTCCCTCGCGCGCCGTCGGTGCGCACACACAAAGACGGAGGAAGAAATGACGATGTCGCGACGTCTCGTTCCCGCCCTCGCTCTTGCCGCCGCCCTCACAGGGGCCACGGCGTCTTCGGCCCAGGAAATCGTGATCTGGCACGACAAGGGCGATCCCGGGATCGCGATGATCGACCGGATCGCTGAGATCTATCGCCGTCAGAAACCGGGTGTGACCATCCGCTCAATCTCGATGCCGACGGACCAATGGATCCAGCGTACGATCGCCGCGCTCAACACCAATACCGCACCGGACATCGTCTTCAACGACAATGACCGGATGGTCCAGGTCCAGCAGAGTACGGGCAAGCTCGCGGATCTGCGGCCGCTGCTCGACGGACTCGCCGCAGGAGATCGGACGCATCTGTCGAGCGGCGATGTCGGCGCTTCGTCCTTCCAGGGACGGATGATCCAGTTCCCGATCCAGCGCGTGATCGTGGGGCTCGGTGCGCGCAAAAGCTGGCTGGCCGAGGTCGGCGAGCCCTTCCCGAAGACATGGGAAGACGTGCTGCGCGTGGCCGGCAAGTTCCGCGACGCACGCCGCGACTCCGTTCCGCTGGCGCTGCACGCGGGCAGCGCGGGGTCGATGACCGGGGCCGGGATCAGCCTCTTCGCCTACGGCAACGGCGCCGCCAACGTCCTGGTGAACCAGGCCGGCGAGATCGTGATCGACCGCCCGGAAGTGGCGCGGCCGCTGGTCGAGTACCTGAAACTGTTTACCGAGTACAAGATCGTCTCCCGCGACGCGCTCAACCACGGCTTCGTCGAACTCTACCAGTTCATCGAAGGCGGCAAGGCCGGGATGTTCAGGGTCGGCAACTGGAACGTCGCGAAATGGGACCGGCAGCCGCCTGCGGGCGACTATGTCGTCGGCCCCTATCCCAGCTTCGGCAACGGACCCGGGCGCATGATCGTGGCGACGATCCGTGGTCTGGCTGTGCCCGAGAACGCCCGCAACCGGCAGGCGGCGCAGGAATTTGTCGCCTTCTTCGCGACCCGCGAGGCGCAGCAGATCTCGCTCGACGCGATGGGCGGGTCGATCCGTCCCGATCTCGATCTCTCGAACGTCACGCCGGGGCTGCGCGCCTTCCTGGACAAGGACATGCCGCTGCAGACCGACGATTTCCTCAATACCGTGTTCCCCTGGTACGGCAAGCTGCAGGAAGCCTACCACCGCATGCTCGTGGCCGCGATCGCCAACCCGCCGGCGGACTGGAACGCCTGGCTGGCCGCGACCGCGGCCAGCCTGCGCGCCGAGGTCGCAACGCTGAAGCGCTGACACCGGACCCCCGGACGTGCCGCATCCCTCCGTCCGCTCGGCCTTCGGCGCGACGCGGAGGGATGCGGTCTTCTATCTGTTCCTGGCCCCCTTCGCGCTGACGATCGCGCTCTTCGGTATCTGGCCGATCGTCGAGAGCGTTAGGGTCGCCTTCACTCAGGGCTATACCGGGCTGTCGCCCGAACCCGTCTATAACGGCTTCGCCAATTTCGCGTCCGTGCTCCAGACAGCTTCGTTTCGAAATTCGCTCTGGCTGACGCTTCTGTATACCCTCGCCGCGGTGCCGCTGAACCTGGCGGTGGCGCTGGCACTCGCCCTGCTGCTCGCTCACCCGGCGCTGCGGCGCGGGCGCGTTTTCTTCAAACTGGCGATTTTCCTGCCCGTGGTCTGTCCCGAAGTCGCGGGCTACATCGTGCTGAAGACCATGTTCAACCAGGATTTCGGGGCGATAAACCGGATCCTTCTCGTGCTGGGGCTGCCGGTGTTTCCAGGGCTGACGACGCCGGGTTCGGCGTTCGCCACGCTGCTGGCGATCGAGACCTGGAATCATGTCGGCCTCTACACGATCCTGTTTCTCGCCAATCTCCAGATGCTGGACAAGGCGCTATCCGAGGCGGCCGCGATCGACGGTGCCGGTCGGCTGCAGACGCTTCGCCACGTCGTGCTGCCGCAGTTGCGCCCGGCCGTGGCGGTGAACGCCGTCTACGCGCTGATCGAGTTCCTCAAGACCTTTTCGGTCGTCTATCTGGTCTCGCGCGGCGGTCCGAATTTCGCGACCGAGTTCGTGTCCTACTATGCCTGGAACAGGTTCGCTACCGCGCAATATGGGGAAGCGACGGCGATCGCGACCTTGCTGTTCGTCGCGGTGCTGGCGACGACCGGCGCCGCCTATCGGTGGATCGGGAGGGATCAGAGGTCGTGAAGAGACGCCTGGAGGCCATCACCGTCAATGTCATGGCATGCGCCGTGTCGCTGGCCTTCCTCTACCCGTTCTGGTGGATGGCCGTCGCCAGCTTCCGCAGCCAGGAGGCGATCCTGTCCGATCCATTGCGGCCCTGGCCCGAGAGCTTCGATCTCTCCGGCTTCGCGGCGCTCGCGCGCATCGGCGGCGTCTCGATCTGGGTGTTCGCGAGAAACTCGGTGCTCTATTCAGCCGCAGCCACGATGCTCGGCGTGGCCATCATGGCGCTCGGCGCCTATGCGTTGCACAGGCGCCGAGGCTCTCCGGTCTTCGAGATCGTGCGCTACGGGTTCCTGGTCAAGATCATGTATCCAAGCATGCTGCTCTTGATCCCGCTTTATTTTGTCGTCCATCGCTTCGGCCTGCTCGGCAGCCCGATCGGCATCGTGGTCGTGATGTGCGCGATGCCGCTGGTGTTTTTCCTGTTCATGGAGTTCTTCGCAGCCGTGCCAGACGAGATCGTCGACGCGGCGCGGGTCGACGGCGCCGGCGAATTCCGGATCCTCACCCGCATCGTCATGCCGATGGCCCGTCCGGTCGTCTTGACCGCCGTGCTGATCGCCTTCCTGCTGGCCTGGAAGCAATGGTTCCCGGTCATGGTGCTTTCGACCGGCCCGGACACCTACACGCTGCCGATCGCGCTGATATCGCTCAACTCAGAGTTGGGCGTCGAGTTCCAGGCGATCATGGCCTTGGCGACCCTGACCGTCCTGCCGGTCGCCATCCTCTTCGTCCTCACGCAGCGTCGCGTCATGGACGGGTTCCTGTCCGGCGGGGTGAAGGGCTGAAAAGCCATTCAGGTATTCCGGCGGGCTCTGTTGCAAATTTCCTGACGTGTACTGCGCCCGGTTCTTTGGACACAAGTTTGGATTAAGCGGCGTGCTTCATGGCGTCTTTCTCCCAGGCGATACGCGTTTGACGCGGGCTGCGTAG
>VGEN01000205.1 GCA_016869285.1 Alphaproteobacteria bacterium | reverse complement strand
CTTGATCGACGAAACCGACGGGTCCCTCGGCTCCCCCACGGCCTTTGCAGACCTCAGGGCGTGACGGGATCCCGCCGGATGCGCGGCGAGCCGGTCTATTTCGGCTCGCCTCTTTCCTACACACAAGGGTGGGGTGGGGGCGAGCGAAGCGAGGAGCAGCGATGCGGCGGCGAGGACGATCCTCGCTACGCTCGCCCCCACCCCACCCTCCCCCGACTTCGGCGGGAGAGGGGGCACGAAAGCGCGAGATCCGTCTCACCCGAACACCAGCTCCGCCGGCGGCATCGCTTCCTTCGGGATCACGGCGCCCGGGTGCAGGATCACCTCGGAGGCCAGCACATGGCCGGCGGCCGCCGCTTCGGCTGGCTTGGCGCCCTTGATGCGCGCCGCGAGGTAGGCGGCATTAAAGCTGTCGCCGGCGCCGGTGGTGTCGACGGGCTGCGCCACCTCGCGGCCGATGACCTCGAACTCGTCATGGCCGACGGCGACCAGGCACGGATTCTCGGCGTCCTTGACCACGATCTCGGGCACGCCGAGCTCGCGCAAGCGCAGCGCCGTCGCCTCGCGGTCGGGATCGCCGAAGAGCAGCTTCTCGTCGGCGAAGCTCGGCAGCGCGACATCGGCCAACCGCATCGCCTCGGCGATCGCGGACCGGGCGACATCGGGCCTGGGCCAGCCGCGCGGTCGGTAGTTGGGATCGAAGGCGAGCTTGGCACCACGCTTCTTCGCCTCGGCCAGCGCCTCGAGGAGACGATGCCGCGGCTTCTCGTGCAGGATCGAGAGCGTGATGCCGGAGAAGTAGATCCAGCCGTAGGAGGCGAGCGCCGGCAGGATCCGATCGCCATGCGGGCCTTCGAGCATGTCGCGCGCCGCCGCGGCCGAGCGCCAGTAGAAGAAGCTGCGCTCGCCCTTCTTGTCCGTGCGGATCGCATAGAGGCCGGGAACCCGGCCGGGGAGGCGTTGCACCAGGCCGGTACCGATGCCCTCGCCCCTCCACATGGCCAGCATCGCGTCCGAATAGGGGTCGTCGCCGAGCGCGGTGACGTAGTCGACCGAAAGGCCGGCGGTACCGCCGAGCCGCGCCAGGTACGCCGCGGTGTTCAGCGTGTCGCCGCCGAAGGCGAGGTCGATGTCCGTCGGGCTCCGATGGCGAAGCTCGATCATGCACTCCCCGATCGACGCGACCCTGACGGTCATGGCTGTTCCCCCGAGAAGGGCCGGACTATAGGAACGACCCTGGCCCCAGGCCAAATGCACTTGACAGTTTTGGTATGTAATAACATAACATCCGCAATCTTGCGGGAGCCCTTGATGCGTCTAGTCCTGGCATTTTTACTTGCGCTGTTCGCGGCGCCCGCGCTCGCCCAGCCGATGCCGGTGGTGGCCAGCTTCTCGATTCTCGCCGACGTCGTCGCAGCGGTCGGCGGCGAGCGGGTCAAGGTCGTCTCGCTGGTCGGCCCGGACCAGGACGCGCATGTCTATCAGCCGACGCCGACCGACAGCCGCGTCCTCGCCGAGGCCAGGATCGTCATCGTCAACGGGCTCGGCTTCGAGGGGTGGATCGAGCGGCTGATCAAGGCTTCGGGGACCAAGGCCGAGATCGTGACCGCGACCCGGAACATCCGCACGCGGCGCATGGCCGACGCGCACGGACATGCGCACGGCAAGGACGCCGATCCGCATGTCTGGCACGACCCGCGCCGCATGATGCGCTACGCCGACAACATCGCCGACGGCCTCGCCAAGGCCGATCCCGCCGGTGCCGAGGCCTATCGCGTCGGCGCGCAGTCCGTGGCCGTGCGCCTGGCTGCGCTCGACTCCTGGGCCGAGGCGCGCTTCGCCGAGGTGCCGGCGGCGAAGCGCAAGGTCATCACCAGCCACGACTCCTTCGGCTACCTGGCCGAGCGCTTCCGCGTCAGCTTCAAGAGCCCGCGCGGGCTCACCACCGATGCCGAGCCCTCGGCCAAGGCCGTCGCCGCGCTCATCGACCAGATCCGCAAGGAGGGCATCAAGGCGGTGTTCGTCGAGAACATCACCGACCGCCGCCTGGTCGAGCAGCTGGCGCGCGAGGCCGGCGTCACGATCGGCGGGCGCCTCTATTCGGATGCACTGTCGGGCACCGACGGCCCGGCGCGAACCTACGAGGCCCTCTTCCGCCACAACGTCTCGCTCCTTACATCTGCGATGCTGCAAAACTGAGCGGTCCTTAGTAAGGTCCGCCGCTTCCTTCGAGTCGGAGATTCCTTGTCATGGCCGAACAGGTTCCCGTCACCGTGCTCACCGGCTTCCTCGGCGCCGGCAAGACGACGCTGCTCAACCGGATTCTCACGGAGGAGCACGGCAAGAAATACGCGGTCATCGTCAACGAGTTCGGCGAGATCGGCATCGACAACCAGCTCGTCGTCGGCGCCGACGAGGAAGTCTTCGAAATGAACAACGGGTGCATCTGCTGCACGGTGCGCGGCGACCTGATCCGCATCATCAACGGCCTGATGAAGCGCAAGGGCAAGTTCGACGCGATCCTGGTCGAGACCACGGGCCTCGCCGATCCGGCTCCCGTCGCCCAGACCTTCTTCGCCGACGAGGAGGTCAAGCGGCGCTGCGGCCTGGACGCGGTGGTGACCGTGGTCGACGCCTATCATGTGCTCGAAAGCCTGGACGACAGCCACGAGGCGCAGGACCAGATCGCCTTCGCCGACATCCTAATCCTCAACAAGACCGACCTCGTGAGCCCGGAGACGCTCAAGGAGGTCGAGGCGCGGCTGAAAAAGATCAACCGCTTCGGCAAGATCATCCATGCGCAGCGCGGCAACGTGCCGCTCGACTCGATCCTCGATGTCGGCGCCTTCGATCTCAAGCGCATCCTCGAGATCAAGCCGGACTTCCTCGAGGAGGACGACCACGAGCATGACGACGAGGTCCAGTCGGTCTCCTTCGAGCTCGACCAGCCGCTCGACCGCCGTCGCTTCGAGATGTGGATCGGCATGGTCCTGCGCGAGTTCGGCCAGAACATCCTGCGCTCGAAGGGCATCCTCGATTTCAAGGACGAGGCCAACCGCTTCGTCTTCCAGGGCGTGCACATGCTGATGGACGGCCAGGCGGGGCGCCCCTGGAAGGAAGGCGAGGCGCATACGAGCCAGCTCGTCTTCATCGGCCGCGACCTCGACGTGCCGGCGCTCAAGCGCGGCTTCCAGGCCTGCGTGGCGTAAGGAATCGTGTCCCCTCTCCCGGCGAAGCCGGGGGAGGGCAGGGTGGGGGCCGAGCGTTAGCGAGGGTCTTACGCCAACCTCGCTATCGCTCGGCCCCCACCCTGCCCTCCCCCGCTTCGCGGGAGAGGGTTCCGAAAGCATGCTTCTGCAGACATGACTCAGTCCCCGATCTCCCTCTCCGCCGACGCATCCGTCGTCGCTGCCGTCTTCAACCGCGCGTCCTCGCATCTCTGCTTCGCGCTCGGCGACGGGACCGTGCGGATCGTGGCGCTGGCGGATGGCGCGACGAAGGAAGCGGCCGTCAGCGAGGGCGGCATCCTCGCGCTGACCCAGGACATGGATGACGACGCGTGGCTGGCCGGGCTCGATGACGGGCGGCTGGTCCGGCTCGACACAAGCGGCAGCGTCGCCGAGCTCGCGAAGCATCAAGGCAAGTGGATCGAGCAGGTGACGAGCTCGGCCGCGGGCCTCCGCGCCTATGGCGCCGGCAAGGATGCCTTCATCGGCGATGACAAAGGCTTCGGCGCGGCGCGCATGCATCCCTCGACCGTCGCCGGGCTCGCCATCGATCCTAAAGGCAAGCGGCTGGCCGTCGCGCATTACGGCGGCGTCAGCTTGTGGTGGGTGAATCCGACGGAGTCGAAGCCGAAGGTGCTGCCGTGGAAGGGCTCGCACATCTCGGTCTGCTGGGCACCCGACGGCGGCTACGTCATGACCGCGACGCAGGAGAACGACCTGCATGGCTGGCGCCTGCCGGCGGCCTCGGACATCCGCATGTCGGGATACCCGCAGAAGGTGAAGGCGCTCGCCTGGTCGACCAAGCCCTACTTCCTCGCCACATCCGGCGCCGACCAGATCATCTGCTGGCCCTTTGCCGGCCCAGGGCCCTCAGGCAAGCCGCTGGTCGAGTTCGGCGGTCGCGGCACCCAGGTGATCACGCGCGTCGCCTGCCATCCGCAGGGCGACGGCATCGCCGCCGGCTACGACACCGGCGAGGTCTCGATCGGCCGCATCTCCTGGCGCCGCGTCGCGCTCGCGCTCGAAGCGACCAAGGCGGAAGTGACCGCGCTGACCTGGTCGCCTGACGGAAAATTTATCGCCGCCGGCGATGACGACGGTCACATGACCGTGATGCCGGTGCTGCTGCCGCCGGCTTAGGAGAGGCTTCACCCCGACGTGAGCGCATCCGGGCTGACTTATCGGGCGCCGCCGCGCATTGTTATGCAGGCATGAACGAGATCGCGACCGACCTTTGCGTGATCGGTGCCGGCTCCGGCGGATTGTCGGTAGCCGCGGGCGCCGTGCAGATGGGCGCGCGCGTCGTCCTGATCGAGAAGGACCGCATGGGCGGCGACTGCCTGAACACCGGCTGCGTGCCCTCCAAGGCGTTGATCAAAGCGGCCCGCGTCGCGGAGTCGGTGCGCAAGGCCGGGCGCTTCGGCGTCAACGGGCATGAGCCTTCGATCGACCTCCCGGCGCTCCGCCGGCACATACAGGGCACGATCGCCGGGATCGCCCCGCACGATTCGGTCGAGCGCTTCGAGGGCCTCGGCTGCACCGTGATCAAGGCGCAGGCGCGCTTCCTCGATCGCGACCGCATCGAGGCCGGCGGCCAGGTCGTGCGTGCCAAGCGCTTCGTCGTCGCGACCGGGTCGAGGCCGGCGGTGCCGAAGATTCCCGGCCTCGCCGATATCGCCTATCTCACCAACGAATCCGTCTTCGACCTGGCCTCGCTGCCCGCGCATCTGCTGGTGATCGGCGGCGGCCCGATCGGCATCGAGCTGGCCCAGGCCTTCCGCCACCTCGGCTCGAAGGTCACGGTGATCGAGGCCGTAACCATCCTCTCCAAGGACGATCCGGAGCTGGTCGCGGTCCTGCGCGAGCGGCTGATCGCCGACGGCATCGCGCTGCGCGAAGGCGCCAAGGTCGAAGCGGCGGCGCGGGCCGGCAACGGTGTCGCGCTGACGGTTTCCGACGCGGGCGGCCGGCATGCGATCGAGGGCTCCGATCTGCTGGTCGCCGTCGGGCGCACGCCCGATCTGGAGACGCTGGGCCTCGACGCCGCCGGCGTCGAGCGCACGCCCGAGGGCATCCGGGTCGACGCGCATCTGCGCACGGCGAACAAGCGCGTCTTTGCCGTCGGCGATGCGGTCGGCGACCGCCAGTTCACGCATTGGGCGGGCTATCATGCCGGCGTGGTGATCAAGAATGCGCTGTTCCGCCTGCCGGCCAAGGTCGATCCCGGCCTCTGCCCCTGGGTGACCTATGCCTCGCCGGAGCTGGCGCAGGTGGGATTGAGCGAGGAAGTGGCCCGCCGGCAGCACGGCGATGTCCGGGTGCTGCGCGCGCGCTTCGCCGAGAACGACCGCGCCCGCACCGAGGCTGAGCACGAGGGGCTGGTGAAGGCGGTGGTGACGGCGCGTGGCCGCATCCTGGGATGCGGCATCGTGGGCGCGGAAGCGGGCGACCTGATCCAGCTCTGGGAGCTCGCGATCCGCAAGCGCCTCAAGATCGGCGCCATCGCCGAGATGGTGGCACCCTATCCGACCCGCGGCGAAGCCTCCAAGCGTGCTGCCGGCAGCTTCTATACGCCGGTGATCTTCGGCGAGCGCACGAAAAGGATCGTGCGCTTCCTGCTGAGGTGGGCTTAGATGAAGCGCTTCCTGCCCCTGGCCTTGCTCCTGGCCGTGGTGGTCCTCGTCTATGCGAGCGACCTCGGGTACTACCTCTCCTTCGATCATCTGCGCGCGCATCACCGGATCATCGTCGGCTTCGTCGAGGCGAACCCCGTCGGCGCCGCTGCGCTCTACCTGACGCTCTACGTGCTCGCGGTCGCCGCCTCGGTGCCGGGCGCGGTGTTCATGACCATCATCGGCGGCTTCCTGTTCGGCGCCGTGATCGGCACGACTTTGACCGTGATCGCCGCGACCACCGGCGCGACGCTGCTGTTCCTGGCGGCGCGCACGGCGATCGGCGATCTGCTGCGCGGCAAGGCCGAATCCTTCCTCGGCCGCATGGAGGCGGGCTTCCGCAGGAACGCCTTCTCCTATCTGCTGGTGCTGCGCCTGGTGCCGCTGTTCCCGTTCTTCATCGTCAACCTGGTGCCGGCCTTCCTCGGCGTCGGGCTCGGCACCTTCATCGGCGCGACCCTGCTCGGCATCATCCCGGGAACGCTCGTCTTCACGCTCGCCGGCCGCGGGCTCGGGAGCATCATCGAGGCCGGCGGCGAGTTCTCGGCCAAGAGCGTGCTGACGCCCGAGATGATCGCCGCGCTCTGCGGCCTCGCGCTCCTGGCGCTGGTGCCGGTGGTGTACAGGCGGTTCGCGGAGCGGACGAGCTAGGAGCCTCGCTACGCTCGCCCCCACCCTAACCCTCCCCCGCTGCGCGGGAGAGCGGATACGACGCCGCGGCACAATCGGGTCCCCTCTCCCGCGCAGCGGGGGAGCGACTGTGTTTGCAAGAAGGTTTCATCTGACTTCAGGCGATCTTCCAGGGGGAGGCATTTTTGAGGATTGCGTTGAGGGTCGTCAGGAGCTTTCGCATGCATGCTGTGAGGGCGACCTT
>VGEN01000204.1 GCA_016869285.1 Alphaproteobacteria bacterium | reverse complement strand
CCTAGTCGGCGGCATCTGGCACGAGACCAACAGCTTCTCGCCGGTAGCGACGGACCTCGACGCCTTCCGCCGCTATCTGTTCCTCGAAGGCGAGGCGGTCATCGCCGGCTCACGCGGCACCAATACCGAGATCGGCGGCATGATTGCGGCGGCACCGGCGGCGAGCCTGGATCTGATCCCCTCGATCTATATCGGCGCGGCGCCATCCGGCATGGTCAGCCGCGCCGTCGTCGATCTCGTCGTCGATCGGCTCAAGGCCGACATCGAGACCAATGCGCCGCTCGACGGCGTGCTGCTGGCGCTGCACGGCGCGATGGTGGCCGAGGGTATCGATCAGGCCGATGCCCATGTCGTGCAGGCGGTGCGGGAGGCGGTCGGCCCGGACCTAGCGCTGGTCTGCACCATCGACTTCCATGCCAATGTCGAGCGCGCGTTGGTCGATCCCGCCGACGTGCTGATCGCCTACAAGACCCTCCCGCATGTCGATATGGGCGCGCGCGGCGAGGATGCAGCGCGGATCATCGCCAGGCTGATCGAGACCGGGCGCAAGCCGCACAAGGTCTTTCGCAAGCTTCCGATCATCACCGTGCCGCAGCGCCAGCCGACGCATGAGAGCCCGATGCGCGAGGTCATGGCCGACCTCGCCGAGGTCGAGCGCGATCCGGCGATCGTCACCGCCTCGGTGATCGGCGCTTTCGCCTATTGCGACGTGCCGCAGCTCGGCATGGCGATCCTCGCCTATGGCGAGAGGAGCGCCGCGGAGGATGCGGCCGATCGCCTGGCGGAATCGGTCTGGTCGCGCCGCGAGCTGTTCAAGCCTGATCTCGTCGAGCCGGCGGAAGCCGTGCGCCGCGCCATTGCCGCCAATGCCGGTCCGATTTTCCTGGTCGAGCCGGCCGACAATATCGGCGGCGGTGCGCCGGGCGACGGCACCTACCTGCTGCGCGCTCTGCTGGAAGGCCGTGCGCGCGAGGCGGCGACCGTGATCTGGGACCCGGCCGCAGCGAAGGCTGCTGCGGCCGCCGGCGTCGGCCGGCGCTTCAAGGGCAAGGTCGGCGGCAACACGCTCAAGCTGCATGGGGAGCCGGTCGAGATCGAAGGCAGGGTGACCTTTGCCCAACCGGTCAGTTATCGGCGCGATTCGACCTGGATGACCGGGCAGCCGGCCGATCTCGGCCTGGTTGCGACGGTCGACACCGGCGGGGTCAAGGTCATCCTGACCACCGAGCGCGCGATCCCCTTCGACACGTTGCACCTGCGCATCCCCGGCGTCGAGCCGGAGAAGGCGAAGATGGTGACGGCGAAATGCGCGAGCGCCTGGAGCGGGATCTTCGGCAAGATGGCCGAGGGGCACGTCTATGTCGACACGCCCGGTGTCTGCTCGTCCAACGTCGAGCGCATGCCCTATACGCGGCTCGAGCGGGCCTTCTACCCGCTCGATCCGACTGTCGAATATCCATGATTGACTGAGCCTGCGACCTCACCCCCACCCCATCCCTCCCCCGTCAAGGGGGAGGGGGTAAGAAGAGTGGGCATCTAGGTCGTGACCCTCGCCCCATTTCGGGGGAGGGTAGGGTGGGGGGCGATGAAGAACTCGGCGTCAGTTCTTCTCGATGTTCCAGTAGACCGCCCAGGGGACCTGCATCACGCCCTTGAGGTTGGAGCGGTAGGCGACCGGCGAGAAGAACTGGCCGAGCGGCACGTAATGCACGAACTCGGCGGCGCGCTTCTGCAGGGCCTCGGCGATCGCCTTGCGCTTGGCGAGGTCGCCTTCCTTGGCGAAGGAGTCGCGCAGGCGCTCGGTCTCCGGATCGCAGGGCCAGCCGAACCAGCTCTTCTGCTCGCAAGCGCCGGAGATGTTGAAGTTGGCGTTCGGCGGGCCGAGCTCATAGCCGGACGAATAGGTGTGGTACATGCTCCAGCCGCCCTGGCCGATCGGCTCCTTCTTGCCGCGGCGAAGGATCAGCTGGCCCCAGTCGATCGACTCGATCTCGATGTTCATGCCGACTTCGCGAAGCCGCTGGATCGTGACCTCGGTCAGGTCGCGGATCACCTTGAAGTCCGAAGGCTGCAGGATCACCACCTTCTGGTTGGTGTAGCCGGCCTCCTTGAGCAGCGCCTTCGCCTTGTCGAGGTTGGGCTTGCGGAAGTCCTCGGTGCCGGCCTCGCTCGCATACTTCGTGCCGCAGACGAGCCAGGCATTGCACTGCTTGTAGAGCGTCGGGTCGCCGCCGATGGCAGATGCCATGTAGTCCGGCTGGTTGGCGATGTAGAGCAGGGCCTGCCGCGCCTTCGGGTTGTCGAAGGGCGGATGCAGGAAGTTCGGCCGGAGATAGGCCATGAAACCGGACGGGTTGTGGACGGCGACGGTGATGTCCTTGTTGCGCTTCAGGATCGGGATCAGATCGCCCGGCGGCGACTCCCAGAAATCGACCTCGCCCTGGGTCAGCGCGGCGCTGGCGGTGGCGGTGTCGGGGATGATGATCCACTCGACGCGTTCGATCTTGGCGAGCTTGGCGCCGGCGTAGGAGTTCGGCGTGTCGCTGCGTGGCACGCTGGTCGGGCTCTTGGTGAACACGACCTTGCTGCCCGGAACCCACTCGTCCTTCTTGAAGAGATACGGACCGGAGCCGACGATGTCGGCCACCGCGGTGTTGACGTCGACATTCGCCTCCTTCTCGCGCATGACGAAGGTCGGCATCGACACGGTCTTCGACAGTGTGTCGAGGGTGAGGCCGAAGGGCTCCTTCAGCCTCAGGAGCAGGGTCGCGTCATCGGCCGCCTCGAAGGTCGCGCCGAGCTCGACCATGCGCTTGCCGCCGATGTCGCGTCCGGCCCAGCGCTTGAGCGAGGCGACCACGTCGGCAGCGCGAACCGGCGAGCCGTCGGAGAATTTCTGCCCCGGCCGGAGCTTGAAGGTATAGGTGAGGCCGTCGGCCGAGACCTGGAAGCTTTCGGCCATCTGCGGCTGCGGGCGCTCGTCCTTGTCGACGGCGAGCAGCGTGTCATAGACCATATAGGCGAACTCGGTGGTGATGCCCGAGTTGTTGACGAAGGGATCGAGCGTGCGGACATCCGCTTGCGGGACCACCTTCAGGACCTTCTGCGCGACCGCCGGCGCAGGCGCGATCAGCGCCGCCGCGGCGACGGCGCCCATCAGGCAGGCGCCGAGCCCACCGAACCGAACCATGACGTGAACTCCCCGAAACTGTTTCCCATAGGAAAGTCTGCGCCCCCGTTTCGCGTCTGGCAATAGGGCGCGGAATGCCGCTCAGTCGTCGGTCTTTTCCCGCCGAGCGGGGGGGGGCCGAGCCGGTGCCCGCTGACCTCGACCCCGGCATCGGCGGCAAGCGGCAGGAAGAACAGCGCCGAGACGGAGGAAAGAAGCGCGATGCCGATGAAGGCGGCAAGGAAGTCCTCCGCCGCAAGACCTTCGCCACCGCGGAGAGCGACGGCGAAGTGCAGGATGAGGGCTCCGTAGGCGACGCCGATGCTCTGCGAGAGCTGCTGGACCATGCTGCCGAGGCTGGTGGCGCGGCTCATGCGCTCCGGCGGGACGTCGGCGAAGCTCAAAGCTTGCATCGCGGTGAATTGCAGCGAGCGGACGAAACCGCCCGCCAGCAGCGCCAGGAAGATCAGCCAATGCGGGGTCGATACCTCGAACAGCCCGTAGACGGCGAGGAAGGCGCTGGAGATGCCGACATTCCAGATAAGAGTACGGCGGAAGCCGAGTCCGCGGATGATCGGGGTCGCGGTGAACTTCATCGTCAGCGCGCCGGCCGCGGCGGCGAAGGTGATGAGGCCGGAGGAAAGCGCGGAGAGGCCGAATCCGACCTGCAGCATCATCGGCAGCAGGAAGGGTAGGGCGCCGGCGCTGGCCCGAAAGAAAAATCCGCCGGCGACCGCCGCGCGAAAAGTTGGGATTGCGAACAGGCTGAGATCGATGATCGGCCTTTCCGCCCGTCGCGCATGCTGTATGTAGGCGAGCGCGGCGAGCGCACTGGCCGCGATCAGCGAGATCGTCACCCAGTCCTCGACCGCGCCGCGGCCGACCGTCTCCAGGCCGAAGACGAGGCCGGTCACGCTAAGGGCAGTCAGCGCGAATCCGGGGAAGTCGAGCCTACCGGGATGCGGCTCGCCCACCTCGGGGATCAGCCAGGTCACCAGCACGATGCCGACGATGCCGATCGGCAGGTTGATCAGAAAGATCCAGTGCCAGGAGAAATAGGTGACGATGAGGCCGCCGAGCGGCGGGCCGATCAGGGGGGGGCCATCAGCGAGGGTATCGTAAGATAGGCCATGGCGCTGACGAGCGCCGCCTTCGGCACGTTGCGAAGCAGGACCAGGCGGCCGACCGGTATCATCATCGACCCGCCGGCTCCCTGAAGGATGCGGCCGATGACGAGGTAGGTCAGGGACTCGGCGAAAGCGCAGGCGACCGAGCCCAGCATGAATCCCAGGATCGCGCCGCGGAACACCGTCTTCGCTCCGAAGCGGTCTGCCGTCCAGCCGCTCAAGGGCACGAAGACGGCCAGGCTCAGCAAGTAGGAGCTGATCGCCAGGTTGAGCCGAAGCGGGTCTTCGCCGAGCGACTGGCCGATTGCCGGCAGCGCCGTCGCGATCACGGTCGAGTCCAGATTCTGCATGAAGAAGGCGCAGGTGACGATCATCGGCACGACGCGGCTGAAGGCCGGCGTGCTCCTCACGAGAACCTCACGCGGCGAACTCGCGGCGGATCGCCTCCGAGTGCTCGCCGACCCTGGGCACCGGGCGAAGCGCAAGGTCATCCCCTGCGATCGCCGCCGGCGGCGCGATCAGGTCGATCGAGCCCGCCGCCGTGGCCACGGGAAGCGTGCGGAGCTGCGGGTGCCTGGCGAATTCGGCAACCGTATTGAGTCCGCCATAGGCGACCTGTGCGACCTTAAGCCGGCGCTCGACCTCGGCGCGCGGCAGCTTCATCAGGACCCCCTCCATGCGCTGCTTCAAGCGATCCCGGTTCAGCACGCGCACGAGGTTGTCGGCGTAGTCGGGCTCGGTTGCGAGGCCCGGCTCCTGTAGCACATTCTTGCAGAGGCTCGCCCATTCGCGCTCGTTCTGGATCGAGACCAGCACCGAGCCATCGGCGCAGCGATAGGGACCGTAGGGCGCGATCGAGGGATGGTCGAGCCCGCTCCGCTCCGGCGCCTTGCCGCCATAGACGAGGTGCAGATAGGGCACGGTCATCCAGTCGGCCATGCCGGCGAAGAGCGAGGTCTTGATGCTCCGGCCCTCGCCGGTCTTCTCGCGTGCGTAGAGTGCCTGCAGGATCTGGGCGTGCGCTGCCATGCCGGCGGCGATGTCGCAGACGCTGACGCCGACCCGCGCCGGCGATTCAGGCCCGCCATTGATCGAGCAGAGGCCGCTCTCAGCCTGCACCAGCAGGTCATAGGCCTTCATGTCGGCGTAAGGTCCGTCCTCGCCGTAGCCGGAGATGTCGCAGGTGATCAGCCGCTTATTGCGCTTGCGCCATTCTGCAGAGCCGAAGCCGGCGCGCTCGGCCGCGCCCGGCGCCAGGTTCTGGATGAAGACATCGGTCTTGGCGAGGATACGCGCGAGCAGGGCGCGGTCCGCCTGGGCCTTGATGTCGAGGGTCAAGGATTCCTTGCCGCGGTTGAGCCAGACGAAGTACGCGGACTCGCCTTTCACTGCCTTGTCGTAGCGCCGCGCGAAATCGCCCTCCGGCCGCTCGATCTTGATCACGCGCGCGCCGGAATCCGCCAGGCGGCCGGAGCAGTAGGGGGCTGCAACCGCCTGCTCGAGCGCGACGACGAGAAGGCCGGAGAGATCGTCCATGCGATCGCGGCTAGCGAACAGCCGACCGCGCCACCTCGAGGATTTTGTCGACATCCGCCTCGTTGTTGTAGAGGTGGAGGCCGAAGCGGACGAGGCCGCGGCGAACGGTGAACTTGACCTCCGCCTTCTTCAGCGCCGCCGAGAGGCGGTTGAGGCGCTCATCGTCGGAGGTATAGGCGTCGCCGGCGCCGAGCGTGCCGATGGTGACGATGTGGCTCCGGGCCCAATCGACTTTCGGCCGGCAGACCGGATATCCGAGCTGCTGGAGGCCGCCCGCCAGGCGGCTCGAGAGCGCCATCACATGGTTCTCGATCCTATCCGGGCCGATGCCGAGCAGCAGATCGAGCGACGCGTCGAGCGCGGCGATGCCGATCCAGTTGTAGTTGCCGATCTCGAAGCGCCGCGCATCCGGCTGCAGGCGCAGCACGCCGTCGCCGAGGTCGGATTCGTGCTTGCCGGTGACGACGCTGAAGCGCGCCACCCATGCCGGCCTCAGCTTCTCGACCCAGCGGTCGCTGACATAGAGCATGCCGAGCCCCATGACGCCGAGCAGGCCCTTGCTGGTCGAGGTGGCAAGCGCGTCGATGCCGAGCTTCTCGACATCGAGCGCCAGCACGCCGACCGACTGTACGGCATCGACCAGCATCAGCGCGCCGGCCTTATGCGCCGCCTTGGCGATCGAGGCGCTGTCGGTGCGATAGCCCGGCGTGAAGGTGACGGTCGAAACCGAGACGATCCGCGTGCGGTTGTCGACGGCGGCGGCGACGGTCGCCGCATCGATCATGCCGTCCTTCGACTTCACGCCGCGCACCTCGATGCCGGTCTTCTCAGCAAGGTTTATCCAGAGATAGACGTTGTTGGGATGCTCGAGCTCGGTGCAGATGACGACGTTGTCGCCCTGCTTCCAGTCGATCGCCGAGCCGATCGCGTTCAGGCCCTCGGAG
>VGEN01000203.1 GCA_016869285.1 Alphaproteobacteria bacterium | reverse complement strand
GTCTATTCCGATTGCTGGAAGGGCTACAACGTGCTCGACGTATCCGACTTCAAGCACTTCCGGATCAATCACTCCGAGCTCTTCGCTGATCGGCAGAATCACATCAACGGCATCGAGAACTTCTGGAACCAGGCCAAGCGCCACATGCGCAAGTTCAACGGTGTCCCGAAGGCCCATTTCGGGCTATTCTTGAAAGAGTGCGAGTGGCGCTTCAACACCAGTGACCCATCCAAGAAACTAACCCAGATCAAACAATGGGTTAAGCGTCATCTCAGGTAGTTATCTGGGACAGCCCCTATACATGAATGTCATCTCCCCCAGGCAAATGCGCTTGCCGGCAGCAGGCGGCCGCCGATCGCCTCGGCGAGGCGCAGCCCCTCGTTCCACTTGGCCATGCGCTCGGAGCGCGTGAAGGAACCCACCTTGAGCTGCGGAGCGCCCCAGCCGACCGCGAGGTGGACGATGGTGACATCCTCGGTCTCGCCCGAGCGCGCCGAGACGATGGCGCCGTAGCCGACCCGCCGCGCCTCCCCCAGCGCCGCCAGCGTCTCGGTCAGCGTGCCCGCCTGGTTCGGCTTGATCAGCGCGGTGTTGCAGGCGCCGATCTTCGCCGCTTCGGCGATGCGCCCGGCGTTGGTGACGACGAAGTCGTCGCCGACGACCTGGACCTTGGGCCCGGCCGCCTTGGTGAAGCGCGCGAGAGCTTCCGGATCGTCCTCGGCCAGCGGGTCCTCGATCGACACGATCGGATAGCGCCTCAGCCAGCCCAGCAACATCTCCGAGAGGCCGTCGGAGTCGAACTCACGGCCGTCCTTGGCGAGCTTGTAACGGCCGCCGCGGCCGAAATTGCTGGCGGCGATGTCGAGCGCGATGCCGATCTCGGCGCCGGGAGTGAACCCAGCCTTCTCGATGGCGCGGACCAGCGTTTCGACTGCTTCCTCGTTCGAGTCGAAGACCGGCCACCAGCCGCCTTCGTCGGCGACGCCGGCGAGCTTGCCGGCCTCGGCCATCAGCTTGCCGGCGGCAAGGTAGACCTCGGCGGTCCAGTCGAGCGCCTGGGCGAACTCGGTCGCGCCGATCGCGATGACCATGAAATCCTGCAGGTCGACCCGACGTCCGGCATGCGCGCCGCCGCCGAAGATCTGGATCTCCGGCAAGGGCAGCGGACCGGCGCCGCCGAGATGCTTCCACAGCGGCAGCCCGGCCGCCGCCGCCGCGGCATGCGCCACCGCCATCGAGGTCGCAATCAGCGCGTTGCCGCCGAGCCGCCCCTTGTTCGTCGTGCCGTCGCGCTCGATCAGCCGCGCATCGATCCCGGCCTGGTCGGCGGCATCGAGGCCCTTTATCGCCGCGGCGACCTCGCCGGAGACATGAGCGACAGCGCGGGAAACGTCATTGCCGCCGACGCGCTTGCCGCCGTCGCGGAGGTCGACCGCCTCGCCCGAGCCGGTCGAGGCCCCAGCCGGCGCGATGGCGCGGCCGACCGCCCCTCCCCTTAGCCGCACCTCTGCCTCGACAGTCGGGCGGCCGCGCGAGTCCCAGATTCTCCGGCCATGAACATGGGCGATCCTGGTCGGGCTCATGCGAGTTCCTGTTTCCAGCGTTCGGCGACGAGGGCGAGGCGCGCGACGGGGCGGTCGAGCAGATGACGCGACGTGCGGCGGACGCGCTCCTTGTCTTCGTCCTTCGTCAGGTACTCGACCGGCGACTTGCCGTCGACACGCGCGAGCAGCAAGCCAGGGAGCAATGTCGCAACGCGCGCCTCGACATCGGCGGCCGGCTCCCAGTCGACACCGCCGAGGTAGTGGCGGCTCATTGCCTCATAGGAGGCGAGAAGCGCCGCCTGCGCGTCCGGTCTCACCAGGCATTTCAACAGAAGGTGGTTGAGGCAGAAGCCGAGATCGAAGGCAGGATCGCCGAACCAGGCGCATTCGGCATCCAGGAAGATCGGTCCTTTCGGACCTACCAGGATGTTCTTCGGGCTGACATCGCCATGGACCAGCGCGCGCCTGGTCGTCGCCGTGGTGGCAACGATGCGCCTCAGCGCCTCGGCGCGATCCGGATGCCGGACCGCCGCCGCCTCGAGATAGGGCGAGAGACGAATGTCGTGAAAGATCGCATCGGTCGGGAACTGCGCCGGGATCGACCCGTCGCGCGCGGTTTCGGCGTGGATGCGCACGAGCCTTGCGCCGACCTCCTCGGCCGTCGCGACCACGACCTGGCCGTCGAGCAGCTGCCGCTTCCAGAGCGGATGGTCCTCCGGGTCGAGATAGGTCATCGCGAAAACGCCGGCTTCCTCGTCGGCGGCGACAATGCTCGGCACCGCCTTCGGCAGGAAGCGCGCGACAGTGCGGAACCAGCGGATCTCGTAGCGCGACCGATCGACCGGCGCGCGCCAATCCTGCGCGACCTTGAGCTTGGCGAGCGCCCGCTTGACGCAGATCGGGCCAGAGGGGAAGTCGACCTTCCAGATGTCGGAGGATACGCCGCCGGTCAGCGGCGCGGCCGGCGGACGCTCTCCGGGCCGGATGAGACCGAGTCGCGCGAGGTCGGCGTAAAGCGTTTCGGCATCCGTCATGTCGGCCTGAGGCTAAGCGCTGTCCGCGACCGCGGCCACAGGCAAGAGCCGCAAATGAAAGCCGGGGGATGCCTGAGGCGGCTTCCTCCCGTGACGATGTCGCCGACCGCGGAAAACGGCGCCGGGCCTCCCGAGTTGCCTTGACAAGGCCAGCCGTCGGGGCACCAATCGCCATCCTTCCAGGCTGCTTCCAAGGGGCGCGCTATGGCCGTTCATCGCAATCTGATCGCCGGCGAATGGGTCGAGGGCAAGACCTCTGCCCGCAACATCAACCCGTCGAACCTGGCTGACTTGGTCGGCGAGTACACGCGCGCCGACGCCGAGCAGGCGCGTCAGGCGATCGCCGCGGCCCATGATGCGTTCCCCGCCTGGTCTCGCTTCGGCTTGCAGGGCCGCGCCGACATCCTGGACAAGATCGGAAGCGAGATCCTGGCACGCCAGGAGGAGCTCGGCACGCTGCTCGCGCGCGAGGAGGGCAAGACCAGGCCGGAGGGCATCGGCGAAGCCAACCGCGCCGGCAACATCTTCAAGTTCTTCGCCGGCGAGGTGCTGCGCCAGGCCGGCGAGAAGCTCACCTCGATCCGCCCCAATGTCGATGTCGAGATCACGCGCGAGCCGAGCGGCGTCATCGGCCTGATTACCCCCTGGAACTTCCCGATCGCGATCCCCGCCTGGAAGATCGCCCCGGCGTTGGCCTACGGCAATTGCGTGGTGTTCAAGCCGGCCGATCTCGTTCCGGGCTCGGCCTGGGCGCTGGCCGAGATCATCAGCCGCTCAGGCCTGCCGAAGGGCGTGTTCAACCTGGTGATGGGACGCGGCTCGGAAGTCGGCGCGGCGATCCTTGCCGACAAGCGTATCGCCGGCATCAGCTTCACCGGCTCCGTCCAGACCGGCCGCAATGTCGCGCGCGCCGCGGTCGAGCGCTTGGCAAAGGTGCAGCTCGAGATGGGCGGCAAGAACCCGCTGGTCGTGCTCGACGACGCCGACCTCAAGGTCGCGGTCAACTGCGCGGTGCAAGGTGCCTACTACTCGACCGGCCAGCGCTGCACGGCGAGCTCGCGCCTGATCGTGACCGAAGGCATTCACGACAAGTTCGTGGGATCTATGATCGACAGCCTGAAAGCGCTCAAGATCGGCGACGCGCTCAAGGCCGAGACGCAGATCGGTCCGGTGGTCGACCAGAGCCAGCTCGACCAGGACATCTCCTATATCGACATCGCCAAGAAGGAGGGCGCCAAGCTCGCCTTCGGCGGCGAGCGGCTCAACCGCGAGACCGAGGGCTTTTATCTCTCGCCGGCGCTGTTCACCGAGACCACCAACCAGATGCGGATCAGCCGCGAGGAGGTCTTCGGGCCCGTCGCCAACGTGATCCGGGTCAAGGGCTATGACGAAGCGGTAGCCGTCGCCAACGACACCGAGTTCGGGCTTTCCGCCGGCATCTGCACGACCTCGCTCAAACATGCGAACGACTTCAAGCGCGCTTCCCAGGCCGGGATGGTGATGGTCAACCTGCCGACTGCGGGCGTCGACTATCACGTGCCCTTCGGCGGCCGGAAGGGATCGAGCTACGGCCCGCGCGAGCAGGGCCGCTATGCCGCCGAGTTCTACACCACGGTCAAGACCGCCTATATCACCGCCTAAGCCATGCTGAGCGAGGCCGAGCGCCAGGCCTATCGCCGCGACGGATTTCTGGTGGTCCGGGACTTCGCCGCGGCGGAGGCCTGCGACCGCCTCGTGGCGCGGAGCTATGAGCTGATCGACGGCTTCGATCCGAAGTCCGTGTCGGTGTTCACCACCGACGAGCAGACGCGCACGACCGACGCGTACTTCCTCGGCTCGGGCGATACCGTCCGCTTCTTCTTCGAGGCGGAAGCGCTCGACCGCGAGGGAAAGCTCCAGGTTCCGAAGCGCCGGGCGATCAACAAGATCGGCCACGCGCTGCATGACCTCGATCCGGCATTCGCTGCCTTCTCACGCGATCCAAGGCTGAAGTCGATCGCCGAAGACGTCGGCCTCGGCGATGCCCGCCTGTTGCAGTCGATGGTGATCCTGAAGCCCCCCGGCATCGGCGGCGAGGTCGGTGCGCACCAGGACGCGACCTTCCTTTACACCGATCCCATCAGCGTGCACGGCTTCTGGTTCGCCCTCGAGGATGCGACGCTGGAGAATGGCTGCATGTGGGCGCTGCCCGGCGGCCATCGCCTCGGCCTCAAGCGCCGTTTCAGGCGGGCAGGCGACGGGGTCGTGTTCGAGGAGCTCGACCGCGCACCTCTGCCGCTGCCGCCGGAAGGATATGTGCCGCTGGAGGCGCCGAAGGGCACGCTCGTCCTTCTGCACGGGCTCCTGCCGCATTGGAGCGCAGCCAATCGTTCGCCCCAATCGAGAGTCGCATACTCGCTGCATGTCATCGACGGCGCCGCGCATTATCCCGCCGACAACTGGCTCCGACTCGGGCCGCACATGCCGCTCCGAGGCTTCTGACGCCGATGCGCTATCCGACCAACCCGGCCTGGGAGGCGGTCGCCGCGCCGGCGATTGCCGAGACGCGCGCCTGGATTGCGGGCCGCAGCTTCCCTCGGGACAAGCCCTTGATCGACGTTGCCCAGGCCGTGCCGGGCTACCCGCCGCCGAAGCTCCTGACCGATCACCTCGCCCGCCTGGTCGCCGATGACAGCTCGCATCGCTACACCGAGATCGAGGGCCTGCCGACGCTTCGCCGCGCACTCGCCGAGCATATGAGCGCCTTCTACGGCGCCACGATCGCAGCGGAGAATGTCGCCATCACGGCCGGCTGCAACCAGGCCTACTGCCTTGCCATGCAGATCCTGGCTGCGCCCGGCGACGAGGTGCTGCTGCCGCAGCCGGCCTATTTCAATCATCAAATGTGGCTCGATGGCCTCGGCATCCGTGCCGTCCATCTGCCGTTCCGACCCGATCGCCAGGGCGTGCCCGATCCCGAGGAAGCACGTCGCCTGATCGGGCCGAGGACGCGCGCCATCGTGCTGGTGACGCCCAACAACCCGACGGGCGCCGTCTACCCGCCTGAGGCGATCCGCCTGTTCTACGAGCTCGCACGCAGCAATGGCCTCGCCCTTGTGCTGGACGAGACCTACAAGGACTTCCTGCCGAAGGACGGCGCTCCGCACGACCTTTTCCGTGACCCAGAATGGGCGGAGACGGTCGTCCACCTCTACAGCTTCTCCAAGGTCTATTGCCTGACCGGGTGGCGCGTCGGCTCGGTGATCGCGCATCCCGATCTCGTCTCGCGCATCGCCAAGGCGATGGACTGTGTCGCAATCTGCGCGCCGCGCTTAGGTCAGGAAGCGGCGCTGTTCGGCCTTGGCCATCTCTCGGGTTTCGTTGCCGAGAACACGCGGACGATGCGCAAACGCGCCAAGGCGCTGGCGGAGGCCTTCCGAACCAACGATCTGGGGTATGAGCTGGTCAGCGTCGGCGCCTATTTCGCCTATGTTCGCCATCCCTTCGGCGCTGCCTCGGGCCGGGAGGTGGTCAAGCGCCTCGCCGACGAGCAGAACCTGCTCTGCGTCCCCGGCGCCATGTTCGGGCGGGGCCAGGAGGGTTACCTCCGGCTCGCCTTCGCAAACGTCGCCTCCGAGCTGATGCCGGAGATGGTACAACGCCTGAAGGACAGCGTTTGAGGGGCCTGGCGAGGCGAGGCTGATCATGGGCCCACCCTCGCGCGTCGGGCTTCGGCGCGGCAGCCCTCGCGCTGCACGCGAAGGCTGGTGGCGATGACCCGCTCAAATAAGCGGTACAAACGCCCATTTCATCGGGGTTCTTGGCAGGCATCCCGTCGAGTTGCCCCCAAAACTGCCTGTGTGTACCGAGAATTCCAACCGGTTGACTCACGGCTGAATCGCGCTAGCGTCGAGCGTGATGACCGGGCTGCTTCGACTGTTCCTCGCCATCGTCGCGTCGCTGTTCAAGTCTAGGACGCGACTTGAGGCCGAGAATACGGCGTTGCGGCAACAGCTGATCGTGCTGCGGCGCAAGGTGCCGGGCCGGGTCAAGCTGACCAATGGCGACCGAGTCTTCTTCGTCTGGCTCCATCGCCTGTTTCCCTCGGTGCGGCCAGCCCTGGTTCTGGTCCAGCCGGAGACGCTAGTCCGCTGGCACCGTGCGGGATTTCGGCGGTATTGGCGTTGGAGGTCGCGGCGTCGACTGGGCCGTCCGCCGGTCGGTAGCGAACTTCGCGACCTCATCCGCCAGATGAGCCGTGAGAACCCGCTGTGGGGTG
>VGEN01000202.1 GCA_016869285.1 Alphaproteobacteria bacterium | reverse complement strand
CCAGAACGCCAAGCCGTTCGTCTGGACCAAGACAAACGTCCATCAACGCCGCTTCAAAGACCGACGTATCAGCCAATTGTGATTCCGGGTACTAGGAGCGCGCCGTGCAGATCGCCCAGAACTCCTCGGCCTTGAGGCTGGCGCCGCCGACCAGTGCGCCGTCGACGCCGGGGACGCCGAGGATTTCCCTGGCGTTGTCGCCCTTGACCGAGCCGCCATAGAGCACCGACAGGCCGGCAAGCCCGCCATGCCGGCGCCCCAGGCAGGATCGGATATGGGCGTGCATGGCCTTGATGTCATCGGCTGTCGCGGTCTTTCCGGTGCCGATCGCCCAGACCGGCTCGTAGGCCACGACCCATCGCCCCGGCCGCTTGTCGGGAAGCGAGCCCTGGAGCTGACCCGCCACCACCTCGAGCGCCTTGCCCGCCTCGCGCTCGGCCAGGGTCTCGCCGACGCAGGCGATGGTGGCCAACCCTGCGGCCTCCGCCGCTTCGAGCTTGGCCCGGACCTGCGCATCGGTCTCTTTGTGCCCGGCCCGTCGTTCGGAGTGGCCGAGGATCACCCAGAAACAACCGGCATCCTTGAGCATCGGTGCCGAGACATCGCCGGTGAAGGCGCCGGATGCCTTCGGCGCGCAATCCTGGCCGCCCAGGCCGACGCCGGAGCCCGCGATCGCCGCGCCGACCCGCTCCAGCAGCGTGAAGGGCGGGCAGACCGCGACCTCGCGCGACTTTGCCGGATCGGCCTTCACCTTCGCGGCGACGGCCGACGCCAGCGCCACGCCATCGGCGCCGAGGCCATTCATCTTCCAATTGCTGACGATCAGGGGCACGGACCGCTCCCTCAAGCCGTTCGCTCGGGCCGCGTCCCTAGCACGGTGCCCGCGGATGGTCGAGGAACCGAAGAACAATTTAATAATTTCAAACGACTAACTGAACTGGAAACACCCAAGCCATCGAATGTGCGGCGGGGAATTCCCTTCCGTCCCCTGCACCGGACGCCTAAAATCCCCATCTGAAACGCCCGGGCTCTCGGTCGAGCGCGCGGCGTTTTCGTTTGGTCTCAAGGTTTAAGGCCCATGCTCCAGCAGCTCCGTACCCATGCCGCCGGCTATGTCGCGAAGATCTTCTTCGCGATCCTGGTCGCCTCCTTCGCCATCTGGGGCATCGGCGACGTCGTCCGCCAGGTTGCCAATCCGGATCGCGCGGCGGTCGTCGCGGGCGAGCGCGAGATCAACACCAACGAGATCGGCAGGACCTTCCAGGCCCAGCTGCAGCAGCTCCGCCAACGCTTCGGCCAGCGCTTCACCTCGGAGCAGGCGATCCAGCTCGGCGTCCTCGACCAGATCGTCGAGCGGCTGATCGCGGAGAGCCTGTTCGACCAGGAAGCGCAGCGTCTCGGCCTCGAGATCGGACCCGAGCTGGTGCGCCAGCAGATGCGCCGCGAGCCGGCATTCAGGGACTCGACCGGCGGATTCAGCGCCAACGCCTTCGCCATGGCGCTCAGGAACGCCGGCATTAGCGAGCAGGACTATGTGCGCATGGTCCGCCAGGATGTCGACCGCCAGCTCATGGCCGAGGCGATCGGCGCCGGCGCGGTGCCGCCGAAAGCGTTGGTGGTCGCGCTCGAGCGCTATCGCAGCGAGAGGCGCACGGCCGAGACGGTCGCCATCCGCCACGCGGCGATGGACGACATCCCGGTTCCGGGCGATGCGGACCTGGTCGCCTATCACAAGGACAACGCGGCCCGCTTCACCGCGCCCGAGTATCGCCGCGGCCAGATCCTCCGGCTTGCGGTCGAGGACCTGGCGGCGACGCTTCCGGTCGAGGAAGCGGCAATCAAGGAAGAGTACGAGCGCACCCAGCATGAACTCGGGACGCCGGAGAAGCGGGATCTGCTGCAGGCGCTGGTCAGCGACGAGGCCGAGGCGAAGAAGCTGGCCGAAGCCGCCAGGGCGGGCGACTTCGCCGCCGCCGCCAAGGACATCGCCAAGCTCGATGCCGAGGCGATCAAGCTCGACGGCGTCGCCAAGAACGACCTGCCGGCCGATCTCGGCGATCCGATCTTCGCCGCGGCCGAGGGTGCCGTCACCGAGCCGGTCAAGAGCACGCTCGGCTGGCACGTCTTCAAGGTCGTGAAGGTCCATGCCGCGAGCACGAAGTCTCTCGACGAGGTGCGCGAGGCGCTGAAAATGACCATCGCCAAAGAGCATGCCTCCGACCAGATCGCGAGGCTTTCGGTCAAGCTCGAGGACGAGATCCTCGGCGGCGGCAGCTTCGATGAGGCGGCGCAGAAGCTGAGCCTCAAGGTCGTCGCGCTCGGCCCGGTCGATCGCAACGGCCTCGACCCGGACGGCAAGCCGGCGGAGCTGCCGCCGACCGACCGCGCGCAGCTCTTGAAGTCGCTGTTCGAGACCTCCTCGGGCGTGAACAGCGGGCTGGTCGAAACCGACCGCGGCGACTTCTTCGTGCTGCGCGTCCAGGACGTGACGCCATCGGCGCTGAAGCCGCTCGACCAAGTGAAGCAGCAGGTGCTTGACGCCTGGCTCGCCGAGAAGCGCGCCGCCGCCGCCAGGACCAAGGCGACCGAGATGGTCGAGAAAGCCAAGGCCGAACAGGACGATCTCGCCAAGGTCGCGACCGCGAACGGGCTCAGCGTCGAGACGACGCCGCCGGTCACGCGGGTCGGTCGCGCCGAGAACGTCGCACCGCAGGTCGTCTCGGCGATCTTCAGCGTGAAGCCGGGAAGCCTGAGCCGCGCCTCGACGCCCGATGCCGAGGTGCTGGTCAAGGTTAAGGAGATCCTGCCAAGCGATGCCGAGGAAGCCGAGAAGCAGATCACCGAGCTCGGCCGACGGCTGCGCGACCAGGTCGCCGACGACCTCACTGCCGCCTACACGCAGAGCCTTCGCCAGCGCTACCCGGTCAAGGTCGACAAGACCCAGATCGACAGGATGTACGGCGGGAGCTGAGTCGGCTCAGTCCGCCGCGGCAGCCGCTTTTTCCGCAACGGGAACCGCTACGTCGTCGCGGCCGCCCGGCAGAGACACGCAGCAGATCGCGGCGATCGCCGCCATCGCGCCCATGGCGAAGAACAGCCATTCGAACCCGCCGGTGGCGCCGTAGATCCAGGCGATCAGCGGCACGCCCGCCGCGCTGACGCCGATCGACAGCACGAACTTGGCGCCGAAGGCGGTCGCCCGCCAGCGCTCGGGCGTGTAGCGGGCGAGCAGCATGGATTCCGAGGGCAGGTTCAGCGTCTGCAGGATCGCCAGCGTCGCAGCCAAAGCGATCACCGGCGTACCGGCAGCGCCGGCGGCCACCAGGCAGACCGGCACCTGAAGGGCGAAGGTCGCGAGGTAGACGAGCTTGTTCGGATAGCGGTCGGCAAGATAGCCGCCGAGATAGGTGCAGGCCCCGGAGACGAGATAGATCATAGAAACAGCGATGCCGACTCCGGTGGCGCCCGAACCGAGGATAGGCGCGGCGCGCTCGGCGAAGACCTTCGGCATCGCCAGCGAGAGGCATTGATAGACCAGGCCCGAGGCGATCATCGTCAGCGACAGCACGATGAAGGCGCGGATGACGTCGTCGCGGCTCGCTTTCGGGTCGGGCGTGACGTCGGCCCGGGTGTCCATCATCGAGCCCCGGCGCATCAGCGCCAGCATGGAAAGGCCGAGAAGCGTGCAAGCGACGCCGGGAATGACGAAGGCGGCACGCCACGAGATCGTATCGGTGAGTACGCCCGCGACCAGCGGCGCCGCAGCGACACCGATGGAGCCGACGACGCCGTTGAGCCCGAGCGCCTTGCCGCGGTTCTTTGCGTTCCGCACCAGCCAGGCGATGCCGACCGGGTGATAGATCGAGGCGAAGAGGCCGGTCGCGGCCATGCCCAACGCCAGCTCGACCGGCGTGCGAGCGAAGCCGGTCAGCACCGTCGCGACGCCGGTGCCGAGGAAGAAGATGACCATCATCCCCGAGGCGCTCCAGCGGTCGCCGAGCCAGCCGGCCGGCAGAGCGCCGAGCCCGAACAGGATCGAAGCTGCCAGCGCCAGCGGCAGCAGCTGGTCGTAGGTTAGGCCCCATTCCCGCTCGAGCGCCAGAACGACGGTCGGGAACAGCAGCGTCAGCAGATGCGAAAAGCCATGCCCGACTTGCGAAAAGGCCAACGACACGCCGGCGGAACGGGAAGTCATGTCTCGATCCTCAGGAGGAAGACGGATCTGCCGGCGACCATGGCAGCGGGAGAGGTGATCATCAACATCGCGACGAGCCCCCTCCCCAACCCTCCCCCGCCTGCGGCGGGAGAGGGAGCGCGACGTCGAATCCCCTCTCCCTGCGAAGCAGGGGGAGGGTTAGGGAGAGGGCCTCGTGCGCTCACCAGATCCGCGGGTTCAGGTTGGTCGGGCGCTTGACGCCCGGAAGGTTGCGCTTGTCGTCGATCGGCTCGCCGGTGACCATGCGGACCGGGAGCACGCCGGCCCAGATCGGCAGCGCGTAGTCCTCCTCGTCGTCGACCGGCGGGCCGGTGCGAATCTTGGCCGAGCACTCCTTGAGATCCATGACCAGCACGGTCGTCGCCTTCAGCTCCTGCTTGTTGACCGGGCGAAGCTCGGCCCAGCGTCCGGGGAAAAGGCGCTCGGAGAAATCCTCAAGCGCCTTCAGCTTCTCCCGGTCGTCCGCGACCTTGCGTGCCAGGCCGAAGGCCATCACCGCACGATAATTGATCGAATGATGGAAACCCGAGCGGGCCAGCACGAAGCCGTCGAAATGCGAGACGGTGAAGCAGACCGGCGACCCGCCTTCGATCGTCCTCAGCATCCGGCTCGCCGAGGAGCCGTGCCAGTAGACGCGGTCCTCGTGCCGCCAGAACGAGGTCGGCGTCACATAGGGCTCGCCATCGATGACGTATCCGACATGCGCGAGCACGCCGGCATCGAGGATGGCATGAACGGTGGCCCGGTCGTAGTGGCCGCGCTTGGGCAGGCGCTTGACCCGGGTCTTCTTGGTCGGCGGGAAGTCGACGACATCGTTCATTGGCGATCCTTCGGCCAGTATCGGCCGCAGGGTCGCGGAAGAGTGGCCTAGCCGGAAGTGCCAGTCCGGCGCTTTCGCCCTGATCCACTTTCAATGATGCGGGCGAGGTGATCGACCGCCCGGCCGAGCACGGCCGGCGTCGACGCGGCAAAGCCCATCAACAGGCCCGCCGCGCCGTCCTTCAAGTAGTAGCGCGACAAGGGCATCGGCGCCGCCTCGGCCGGATCGAGGCGCCGGACGAGGTCGATGTCGTCGGCAGAGCGCCGAAAGAGAGCGGCGAGCTGGAGCCCTCCACCCGGCTCCGGCAGGTGCAGCAAGCCGCCCAGGCGTGCCTGGAGCCGATCGAGCAACGCCTCCTCGCGCTCGGCATAGAGGCCGCGCATGCGCCTGATGTGCGCGGCGAAGGCGCCCGACTCCATGAAGTCGGCCAACGCTGCCTGGCCGTGAAGCTGGGTGATGCCGTCGAGGGATGCACGGACCGAGGCAAAGGCGTCGATCAGATCCGGCGGCACCACAAGATAGGCAAGCCGGATCGCCGGAAACATCGCCTTCGAGAAGGTGCCGGCATAGAGGACGCGGCCGCCGCCAGAGAGCCCGTGCAGCGACGGCGCCGGATGACCGCGGATCTGGAACTCGCCGTCATAGTCGTCCTCGACGATCCAGGCGTCGAGACGCTCGGCGATACCGAGCGCCGCCATCCGGCGCTTGAGGCTCATGGCAACGCCGAGCGGATACTGGTGCGAGGGCGTCAGGTAGATGAGTCGGACGCCGGCGAGACGCTCGGCGCTTGCGCCTTCGCCATCGACCGGCATGGCCGTGAGCTTGAGCCCGGCTGCGCTGAAGATGGCGCGCGCTCCCAGATAGCCCGGATCCTCGATCGCCACCGCCTCGCCCGGCTCGGTCAGCAGCAGGCCGGCGAGCTGGATCGCTTGGCGCGTGCTGGTCAGGATCACGATCTGCTCGGGGGCGCAGATCACGCCGCGCGCGGGGCCGACATGCGCGGCGATGGCAGCTCGCAACGGCGCGAAGCCGCGGCGGTCGACGCCCTGCAGCAGCGCCAGGCGCTGACGCCGTGCGCTCCTCAGGATCGAGCGATGCCAGAGATCGGTCGGAAAGCGGTCGAGCGCCGGCACGTCGGGGGCGAGCGGCCGGTCGCCGTGCTGGCCGCGTAGCATCGCCTCGGTGAGCGCAACGCGGCCGCGAGCGGATAGGCCGGAGGCCGCCTTCGCCGACGCGCGGCGCGGCAGCCGGGCGCCGACGATTTCGGCTACGAAAGTCCCGGAGCCTCGCCGGCTGGCAAGCAGCCCCTCGGCGGCCAGCCGGTCGAGCGCACCGACCACCGTGTTGCGCGCGATGCCCCAGGCCCGGGCAAGTGCCCGGCTCGAGGGCAGGCGCGCGGCGGCCGGCAGCACGCCGTCGAGGATCATCCGGCGGAGCTCGACATGTACCTGGCGGGCAAGACCCGCCGGATCGGAACGGTCGAGCGCGAGCGCATCGAGAAGGACCGGGCGGCGGCGGATCATCATCGAAGCCTATCAGCTTCTCCGTGTTGCGAGGCAGAGGTAGGCGGAGGAAGCTCCGCTTCTTGCCTCAGGGAGCCTCCCTTGCTGTTCATGATCATCGAACGCTTCAAGAACCAGGACCCGATCCCCGTCTATCGCCGCGTGCGCGAGCGCGGACGATCCCTCCCGGACGGACTCAAATACATGGTGCTGTCCAGAATCTTTCGCACATTTGATCAGGCGGCGGCTCCGGATTGTGGGACCTGCGGCTGATAGAGTGGCCGCATGTTCATGTAGCACCTGGCTGACCACGCCGATCCTGCGATATAGCGCAGCC
>VGEN01000201.1 GCA_016869285.1 Alphaproteobacteria bacterium | reverse complement strand
GTCTATTCCGATTGCTGGAAGGGCTACAACGTGCTCGACGTATCCGACTTCAAGCACTTCCGGATCAATCACTCCGAGCTCTTCGCTGATCGGCAGAATCACATCAACGGCATCGAGAACTTCTGGAACCAGGCCAAGCGCCACATGCGCAAGTTCAACGGTGTCCCGAAGGCCCATTTCGGGCTATTCTTGAAAGAGTGCGAGTGGCGCTTCAACACCAGTGACCCATCCAAGCAACTAACCCAGATCAAACAATGGGTTAAGCGTCATCTCAGGTAGTTATCTGGGACAGCCCCATCAGCTATTCATGATCGCTGTGAATAAGGCGGGCTAACCGGGTGCGGGCTCTCCTTCCCGCACCGCAGCGATCCGCTGGACACAAGCGCGGCGCGGCTCACTGATCTCGACATCCTCGTAGGCCAGGACCCGCAAGCGCGGTCTTGCTATGTCCAGAAGCTCTCCCGGCACCAGGAGAAAGTCAGGGTTCGATGGCTTTCCGAAGCGCTCATTGCCGCGCGCGAAGGTTTCGTAAAGGAGGACACCTGAAGGCGCCAACAAATCGGGAAGCAACGGAAGCAATGGCCGCCACAGATAGTTGGTCACGACGATTCCGTCGAAGCGATGCTCCTTGAGCGGGAATGGCGCACCGGCTTCCAGGTCATGCTGCACGACCTCGACGTCGACGAGGCCGGCGAGATCCGAGGCATCGCGGTCGAGCGCCGTTAGCCGGTAGCCGCGATCGCGCGCGAGTCTCGTATGGCGTCCGCCGCCGGCCGCCAGATCGAGCACCGTCCCGCCTGCGCGGATCAGCGGCAAATGCCGAACGATCCATGGCGACGGCGTCGCAGCGCGCCCCGGATGGCTGGTCAAGCCCTTGGTCCTTCTTGCCTATCGCGTCGGGAGTGATTATCTGACAAGCCGATGCGATCGGAAATGCCGCTCAGGCGACACTTGCGCCGATGATCCTCTATGACCTCCGTTGCGGCCAGGACCACGGCTTCGAGGGTTGGTTTCGCGACAGCAAAGCGTATGACAGCCAGCGCCGGGGCGGGCGCGTGGTGTGCCCGATCTGCGGCAACAAGAAGGTCCGCAAGGCGCCGATGGCGCCGCGCCTAGCCAAGACCCGCAAGGGGCCGAGCGAAGGCGAGATGCTGACGACGCTTCGCCAGATGCGCCGCCAGGTCGAGGCCAATTGCGACTACGTCGGCGAAAACTTCGCCGATGAGGCGCGCAAGATCCACTACGGCGAGACCGAAAAGCGCGGCATCTACGGCGAGGCGAGCGAGTCGGACTCGAAGGAGCTCGCCGATGAAGGCATCGAAGTGAACCGCATTCCCTGGGTGCCGCTGGCCGACAACTAGGCCTTGGTCGCCACGGCGATATAGTTCACGTCGAGGTCGCCTCCGAGCGACCAGCGGTCGAGGAGCGGGTTGTAGCTGACGCCCGAGGTCTCGGCGAGGACGAGGCCCGCGGCTCTGAATCCCGCCTCCAGCTCCGACGGACGCACGAATTTCCGCCAGTCATGGGTGCCCTTGGGCAACCATCCCAGCACGTATTCGGCACCGACGATGGCGAGCGCGAAGGCCTTCAGCGTGCGGTTGAGCGTAGCGACGACAACCAGGCCGCACGGCTTGGTCAAGCACGCTGAAGCCGCCAGGAAGGCGTCGAGCGAGGCGACATGCTCGACGATTTCGAGCGCCAGCACCGCATCGAAAGCTTCGCTTCCGTCGGCGAGGTCCTCCGCGGCACCGTGGCGATAGTCGATGGCGAGCCCGCTCTCGGCCGCATGCAGGCGAGCAACCTCGATGTTGCGAGCGGTCGCGTCGATGCCGACGACCTCGGCGCCGAGGCGTGTCAGCGGCTCGGCGACGAGCCCGCCGCCGCAGCCGATGTCGAGAAGGCGCAGGCCGGCAAGCGGGCGGTCGCCGTCGGGCGTGCGTCCGAAGTGCCGGCAGAGCAGGTCCTTGAGGAAGTGCAGCCTGACCGGATTGAGGCGGTGGAGCGGGCGGTACTTGCCGCGCGGATCCCACCATTCCTCGGCCATGCGCCGGAACTTCTCGATCTCGGCCGGATCGACCGTGCTGCCAGGCGAAACCATGATCCAAGACCGTTGCAATCTCGCGTGCCTTCTCTATAACCCGCGCGAGCCTTAGGCCGCCATGCCTGGGCGTATGCCACTCGAAGACCTCCCGCCATGGCCCGCATCGTCATGAAGTTCGGCGGCACCTCCGTCGCCGACATCCAGCGCATCAAGAACGTGGCCCGGCGCGTCAAACGCGAGGTCGATGCCGGGCATGACGTCGCTGTCGTCGTCTCGGCGATGTCGGGTGCGACCAACCAGCTGGTGAAGTGGGTCAACGAGATCAGCCCGTTGCACGATGCACGCGAGTACGACACGGTGGTCGCCACCGGCGAGCAGGTGACGATCGGCCTCCTGGCGCTGGCGCTGCAGGAGACCGGCGTCAATGCACGCTCCTGGCAGGGCTGGCAGATCCCGGTCGAGACCGACCAGATCCACGGCAAGGCCCGCATCCAGAAGATCGATTGCGGGGAGATGATCCGGCGCTTCGCCGATAAGCAGGTGGCCGTGGTCGCCGGATTCCAGGGCGTCGGCCCGGACCGCCGGGTAACGACGCTCGGCCGCGGCGGCTCGGATACCTCGGCCGTCGCCCTGGCCGCGGCGTTGAACGCCGATCGTTGCGATATCTTCACCGATGTCGACGGCGTCTATACGACCGACCCACGCATCGTTGCGAAGGCCCGGAAGCTGGATAAGATCACCTACGAAGAGATGCTGGAGATGGCGTCGCTCGGCGCCAAAGTGCTGCAGACCCGCTCGGTCGAGCTCGCCATGAACCATCGGGTTCGCGTGCAGGTTCTGTCGAGTTTCGAGGACGTACCCGGAACATTGGTTGTCGGTGAGGACGAGATCGTGGAACAGGAAGTGGTGAGCGGCATCGCCTATAGCCGCGACGAAGCCAAGATCACCGTGCGCAAGGTCGAGGACCGGCCCGGCATCGCTGCCGGCATCTTCGGCCCGCTGGCCGAGTCGGCGATCAACGTCGACATGATCGTCCAGAACGCCTCCGACGATGGCAAGACCACCGACCTCACCTTCACCGTCGGACGCGCCGATCTCGAGCGTGCGCTCCATGTGCTCAAAGGCCGCGAAGGCGAGCTGAAGTACGGCGGGCTCGTCTCCGATCCGAACGTCTCAAAGGTCTCGGTGATCGGCGTCGGCATGCGCAGCCATGCCGGCGTCGCCCAGACGATGTTCCGCTCGCTCGCCGACAAGGGCATCAACATCCAGGTGATTTCCACTTCCGAGATCAAGGTGAGCGTCCTCATCGCCGAGGAGTACACCGAGCTCGCGGTGCGCGCGCTGCACACCGCCTATGGCCTGGACGGCGCCTGAAACCCTGACCGCCGGCGCCGCCAAGCGCGGCGCTGAGCGGCTCGACCGCCTGTGGCGGCGCGGCCGCGAATTCTTGGGCACGCGCTACGCGATCATGGGCGGCGCGATGACCTGGGTCTCGGAGCGGACCCTGGTCGCGGCGATCTCAGAAGGCGGCGGCTTCGGCGTGCTCGCCTGCGGGGCGATGAAGCCCGACCGCCTCGCCGAGGAGATCCGCGCCACCTTCGCGCGGACGAAGAAGCCCTTCGGGGTCAACCTGATCGTCATGCATCCCGAGCTCGACGGGCTCGTCGATGCCTGCCTGGCCGAGAAGGTGGGCCACGTCGTGCTTGCCGGCGGGCTCCCGTCGAATGCGGTCGTACGCAAGCTCAAGGACGGCGGCGCCAAGGTTATGACCTTCCTACCGGCCGCAAGCGTCGCCAAGAAGCTGATCCGCTCCGGCATCGATGCCTTCATCACCGAAGGCGCCGAGGCCGGCGGCCACATCGGAGTGGTCTCGACCTCGGTTCTGGCGCAGGAGATCTTGCCGAGCGTGCGCGAGGTGCCGGTTTTCGTCGCCGGCGGCATCGGCCGCGGCGAGGCGATCGCGAGCTACCTCGAGATGGGAGCCGCCGGCTGCCAGCTCGGCACCCGGTTCGTCTGTGCTACCGAATCGATCGCGCATCCCAACTTCAAGCAGGCGTTCATCCGTGCAGCAGCACGCGACGCCATGCCGTCCCAACAGCTCGATCCGCGCTTCCCGGTCATCCCGGTGCGGGCGCTCGTCAACAAGGCGACAGAGCGCTTCCTGCACACCCAGCGCGAGATCATCGACCGCTTCAACCGCGGCGAGATCGCCAAGGACGAGGCGCAGCTCGCGATCGAGCACTTCTGGGCAGGCGCGCTCAGGCGGGCAGTGATCGACGGCGATGTCGAAACCGGATCGTTGATGGCCGGTCAGTCGGTCGGCATGGTCACGCGCGAGCAGCCGATCGCGGAAATCCTGGAGGAGCTGGTCGGCCAGGCGGCGCAGGCGCTTGCCGGGAGAGATCAGATCGGAGAGGCCTGATGCCGGCGTCGGGCACCCTCGGCGGCGGCTCGCGCCAGCTCCTGAAGCGCCTTCGCGACGTGATGGCAGGTCAGGCCGCCGGCCAGGAACGGCTTGACCGCATCGTGCGCGTCATCGCCCAGGGTCTCGTCGCCGAGGTGTGCTCCTGCTACCTCGTGCGCGGCGGTATGCTCGAGCTGTTCGCGACCGAAGGACTGAAGCCCGAGGCTGTGCACCAGACCCGCCTCGCCATGGGCGAGGGCCTGGTTGGCGACATCGCGTTGCACGCGCGGCCGCTGGCGCTCGCCGACGCGCAAAGCCATCCAAACTTCGCCTATCGCCCGGAGACCGGCGAGGAGATCTTCCACTCTCTGATGGGGGCGCCGATTCTTCGCGGCGGCCGCGTGCTCGGCGTCCTCGTCGTCCAGAACCGCACCAAGCGCCACTACGCCGAGGACGAGGTCGAGACGCTGGAGACCATCGCCATGGTGGTGGCCGAGCTCGTCTCCGCCGAGCTCGTCAGCGAGGAGGAGGCGATCGCCGCCGAGCAGGGCGAGCCGATGCCGGCCCGGCTCGAAGGCATTCCGGTGCACGACGGCATCGCCATCGGCACCACCGTCTTCCATCGTCCGGAGATCGAGATCCGTCGTGTCGTTGCCGAGGACCCGGCGGCTGAGCTGCGGCGGTTGGAGGCAGCCGTCGGCGGTTTGCGGAGCCAGCTCGACGGGCTGTTTGCCGCGGCCGAGCTGGCTCGCGCCGGCGAGCATGAAGGCATCCTCGAGGCCTACCGCATGTTCGCCGAAGATCGCGGCTGGAACCAGCGGCTCAAGGACGCGATCGGCTCGGGCCTCACCGCAGAGGCGGCGGTACAAAAGGTCCAGAACGACATGCGCGCACGCCTGGCGCAGGTCGTCGATCCATACCTTCGCGAGCGGCTGATGGATCTCGACGATCTGCATCACCGCCTGATCCAGCACTTGACCGGCGAGGTCGGCAAGCGCGTGCTCCCGGACGACGCGATTCTGGTTGCGCGCAGCATGGGGCCAGCCGAGCTTCTCGACTACGACCGGGGCAAGCTCAAGGCGCTGGTGCTAGAGGAGGGCTCGGCGACGGCGCATGTCGCGATCATCGCGCGCGCCCTCGACCTGCCGGCGGTGGCGCGCGTGCCCGAGCTTCGCGATCAGGCCTCAGCAGGGGACCGGCTAGTCGTCGACGGCACCAATGGCGTTGTCTATGTGCGTCCCGGCGATGACGTCATCGACACCATCTCCGGTTTGGTCGCGGCGACGCGCGCTGCGGAAGTCCGCCATGCCGAGCTACGAGACCTGCCGGCCGAAAGCCGGGATGGCGTCCGCGTCTCGCTCAGCCTCAATGCAGGTCTTCTCGCCGATCTGACGCAGCTCGACCGCACGGGTGCCGATGGCGTCGGCCTCTTCCGCACCGAGATCGGCTTCATGGTGAGGCCTCGCTATCCGAGCGTCGCCGAGCAGGCGCAAGTATATGGGCAGGCGCTGGCGATCGCGGGCGAGCGGCCGGTGGTCTTTCGCACGCTCGATGCCGGGGGAGACAAGCGGCTTCCCTACCTTCCCTATGACGAGGACGAAAACCCGGCGATGGGCTGGCGGTCGATCCGCATGACGCTCGATCGTCCGGCGCTGCTTCGCCAGCAGCTGCGTGCCTTGCTCACGGCCGCTGCGGGGAGACCGCTCAGCCTGATGTTCCCGATGGTGGCCGAGGTGGCCGAGCTCGTGGACGCGAAACAAGTGCTGGAGCTTGAGCTCGAACGGTTCCGGCGTTCGGGAGGTCCGACGCCGAAAACGCTGCGTGTCGGCGCTATGGTCGAGGTGCCGGCACTGCTCCATCAGCTTCCCGCGCTGCTGCCCCGCGTCGATTTCCTCTCGGTCGGCTCCAACGACCTGTTGCAGTTCTTGTTCGCCGCCGATCGCGGCAGCCAGCGTCTAGCCGGGCGCTACGATGCGCTCTCGCCGCCGGTCCTGTCGGCAATGGCGGGGCTTGTGCGCGAGGCGGCGGCCGGCGGTGTGCCGATGACCGTCTGCGGCGAGATGGCGGGCCGCCCGATCGAGGCTATGACATTGATCGGGCTTGGTTTTTCGTCTCTTTCGATGTCCGCCGCAGCGCTTCCGGCAGTAAAAGCGATGATTCGGAGCCTGGATGTAGGCTCGCTTGCCTCGTATCTTGAGCGACTGATTTCTGCACCCGACCGCAGCGTCCGAGAAAAACTAAGAGCTTTCGCCGCGGATCACGGCTTCGCGATTTAGCCGGTTGTGAAAAAACGACCAGTAGGTTATTTCGGGCTGTCCCAGATAACTCGGTTATGGAGTTATCATGGGACGGATACGACGGAGCCGATTGGGGGTCTCGAAGCAGGATCGCCTGATCGAACATTTCGTAGCAGGAACGACGGCGCGTACCGCATCGAGTCTCTGCGGAGTGAACCGCAAGACAGGGGCGTTTTTCTTTCATCGCCTTCGTGAACTGATCGC
>VGEN01000200.1 GCA_016869285.1 Alphaproteobacteria bacterium | reverse complement strand
TTTCTTGCCGGCCTCGCGCTGATCGTCGCCCTCCTGGCGCTGGCCGTGGCCGTGATCGGCATCGCCGGGCCTCGCGCGATCCTCTTCGCGGAGCGGCAATTTCCCCGCACGCCATGGATCGAGCCCATAGGCAAGTTGCTGAACCCCGGTTGGTCGGTCGATGCTGCTGAATTCGACCGGCGCGTGAATCTGCTCGAGGGCGTCCTTGCCAAGTCGCAGCCCGGCGCCGTGTCGCGCCAGGACGTGGTCGACCTCCTCCTCGGGCGCTTCGAGGGAAGACGCGCCACCGAGGTCCGCGACAAGGTCGAAGCCCTCAAGCGCGGCATGGCGGACCTCGCCGGAAGGCTTCCGGCGGAGCGGCAGGCGGCGGAAGCGCGCGCTGCGCAGCTCGACAGCTCGATCAAATCGCTCGCCGAGAGCGGAAAATCCGTAACCGAGGCCAACAGCGCCAAGCTCGCCGATGCTGGAAGGGCGATCGAAGAGATACGAGGCCAGATCGCCGCCGCGGGAAAGGCGATCGAAGAGACACGAGGCCAGGTCGCCGCCACAGGAAAGGCGGTCGAAGAGACGCGAGGTCAAATCGCCGCAACGGCAAAGACGCTCGAGGAGACGCGCGGCCAGGTCACGACGCTTGCACCGGTCGCCGACCGTTCTGCCAAGAACGAGGCGGATCTCGCGGCGCTCGCCAAGCGCCTTGACCAGGTCGCAGGCGGCCTGGACGAGCTCAAGAACCGCGCCGCCGGCCCGGAGCGCCTGCTGGTCGCCGTGCTTCAGCTTCAGGTGTCCTCGCAGACCGGGCGCGCTTTCGCGGGCGAGCTCCGTCTCGTGAAGCAGACGGTCCCGCCGAACTCGCCGATGGGCCGCATCGCCGAGACGTTAACCATACCGGCGCAGCGCGGCGCTCCGACAGTTTCCGATCTCCGCGACCAGTTCGGAACCGTCGCCGAGGCGCTCGTCCAGCGTGGGGCGAGAGAGAGCCGGAACTGGTTCGAGCGTGTCGGTGCCAACGTAAAGGGAACATTGTCAGGCATCGGACTGACGCTCCCGCCGCCGCTGACGCCGGCCGAGGCAGCCGTGATGGAGACGCAGCGCCAGCTCGCGAACGGCAACCTGCTGGCGGCCCTGACGGAAATTCAGACCCTTGACGGCCCGGTGCGTTCTCTCGCCAGCGCGTGGATCACGCAGGCCCAGCTCCGGCTCGCGATCGACCAGGCGGTCGCCGATATCGCCAACGCTGCTCTCGAAGCCGCGAGCAAGGCCCCCTAGCCGCTTCAGCATTGAATCAGGCCGAAGGACCGCGATACAGTTCCCCCGGGCAGGGGTGGGCTGTAAGGGCGAAAGTGGGGATTCATCTTGTTTTTTCGCTGGATATTGGGAGGGATCCTTTTCGCATTGCCTCAGGCTGCCGAGGCGCAGACCGGGCGTAGCCTCGCCCTTCGCGAGAACATCGTGGTTGTCGGCTCCGCGTCGATGGGGGGTTACGCCGAAGCTGCCTTTAATCAGGTCGCCTCGACCCGAGGCCTGCGCATGGCCGAGCTCCGGATGTTGGGCAGCCTGCGCGGCGCAGTGTCGTTCTGCGAGGGCGTCGGCCCGAGCTTCCCGGATGTGCTCGCGCTGTCGCGCCGCATGCCGAAGGCGATGTTCGAGAACTGTCTCGCGCATGGCATCTACGACATCGTCGAGGTCAAGATCGGGCTGACCGCGGTGACGCTCGCGAGCAAGAAAAGTGACGGGCGCTTCGGCCTGACGGCGAAGCAGGTCTATCGGGCGCTGGCCGCCGAAGTCGCCGATGACAAGACCAATGACTTCGTGCCGAACCCTGCCAAGACGTGGAAGGACATCTCGCCCGAACTCGGCGATACGCCGATCCGCTTCAGCGGCTCGCCGCAAGGTACGGCCACTCGCGACTTCTTCGACGACATGGTCATGCAGGGCGGATGCCGGACGGACAAGGCGATCCGGTTGATCTTCCAGGCGAACGCTCGCGTCGAGAAATGCACGCGGGTCCGGACGGACGGCGTCTTCATCGAGGTTCCCGAGGGGCAGTCCCGCGCTGCCGCGCTGATGGCGGCGCCTCCCGGCACGCTGGGCATCCTCAGCTACAGCGAGCTGGTCGCCAGCGGGAACGACCTTCTTGCCGTCGCGCTCAACGGCATGCTGCCCAGCTATCAGACCATCGCCAACGACGAGTACGACTACACGCGGCCGGTGCTGTTCTACGTCAAGCGCGAGCATATGATCGGCAGCAACGGCTCCGGCATCGTCAAGGGACTGCAGGAGTTCCTGCTCGACGTCACGAGCGAGCAGATGGTCGGGCCGAGCGGCATCCTGAGCGAGCTGGGGCTTGTCTCGCTGCCCGCCGCGCTCCGGTTCGAACAGCGGCGGAACGCTCAGATCCTTCGACGGTTCGAGCCATGACCGCGCGTCACGTGCTTGCCGTCGCCGCCGCGCTCCTGCTCTCCGCGGCTCCGGGCTTCACCCGGCAGCCGCTCGCCCAGCCGCAGTTCGCGCAGCAGCCGCTTCGCTCGGGGCCCATCGTGCAGACGCCTTTGCCGGAGCCCACCTTTTTCGAGGAGCAGACCGGCACCGTCTTCTCCGTCATCCGCAGCGGCTTCCGCTACGCGCTCGGCGGCCTCAGCGGCTTCGTCACGCCTCCCCTGGCGCTCGACGTCGCCAAGCGCACACGGTCGGAGGACCCCTACGACTTCATCTCGATGATGGAGGTGGCCGGCTACAAGCTGAAAGAGGTCGAGTCCACCGTCTCCCTGATCCCCAGCGTCAACTTCACTTTCGGGATTGCGCGCGAGCTGTCGGACGCGGATCGCGAGTGGCTCGCCCTTCAGCTCGAACGCCACGCGAAGCGGCGCTGGGGGATCTTCGCCTCGGCGGAACGGGCGATCATCCAGACCCTGCTCGATGCCCAGGAGCTGGGCGGCTACCAGGTCGAGAAGCTCGATATCGACGTGTTTCCCTGGCCGCGGATCAAGTTCACCATCGCTCCCAACGACTCTCCGATGAGCCTGGAGAGCACCAGGATCCTGCGTGCCATCGAGCAGGCCGGCGGCAACGTCAAGGCTAGCGTCCAAGTCTGGCCGCCCCGCGCGAATGACGGCTCGGTGCCTCAGGCGGCGCCAAGAGCGGGCGTGCAGCGCGCGCCTGTCGCCCCCGCCGCTCCGACGACGCGATAGCCTCGGGCGACGGCGGGCGCCTCGCCTCAGTCGGAAGACGCCTCTTCGATCCGCGCGAGCGAATAGGGCGATCCCGGCTCGTCCGATATCAGGACGTACCGCTTGAGCAGCCAGGTCAGACGCTCGAAGCAGAGGCAGGCATCGAACAGCTCGCGCTGGCCGGCGCGCGAGGCGCCGCCGGAGGACATCACCGCCCGACGCACCCCCTCCATCACGTCGGCGCGGTCGCCGGTAAGCGCGCCGAGCATCTCACGTCCGGCGCCGTCGGGCGCCTGCATGAATTCGACGAAGGCATAGAGGAGCAGATGCGCGCTCTCGATCATCGCTTCCAGCTTGACCGAGACCTCGCGATCCCGATCGCCCTGGCCGCCGACGATGGACGCGAGCGCCTGCGTCTGCTCCTGCAGGGAGATGGCGAGGCTGTTCAGGCGCTGCAGCGAGGCGACGCGGCCGCGCAGCACCTCGTCCTGGGTCGCCGCGCCGAGTTGGCTAAGGAAGTCGTCGGTCGCCGCGAGGATCGCTGCCGTTCCCTTCGAGAGCGTCTGGAAGCTCTGGTTGTCGCCGCTGCCGCCCTCGCGGACGGCGTCGAGATGAGCCGGCAGATGCGCCATGCTCCCCAGATGCTCGCGGAAGGCGAGGACGGTCGCCGTCGCCGGATCGCGGAGCGCTTCCTTGCTGATGAATTGAGGCGTCATCTGGCTGTCGTCGCTCTCGCTGCCCACGATCCGCGCGATCAGCTTTTCGATCTTTGCTTCGAACGGGATAGTCGCCAGATAGGCGAACACCTGGGTCGCCAGATAGACCACGGCAACGGCCATGGCGGAGTTCTTAACAAGAATCTCGTCGGGTCCGCGCGGCATGAACCACCAGAGCAGGAGGATGATCGGCAGCACGGTCGCCGATCCGACGGCCTTCAGGATCGCCTGATAGATCGCCAGCGAGCGCCCGGTCGGCGAAACCCGCGCCGTCATGAACGCGACGTTGACCGCCGAGGTCGTGTTGGCGCCGATGACCGCCACTATCGCATCGATCGGCGCGATGACGCCGCCGTCGGCCAGCGCCGCGACGATCGCGGCGACCGTCTTCGCCGTCTGCACGACCGGGGTCAGAAACGCGCCGACGATGAAAGCGCCGAACAGGGAGTCGGCCAGGCCGACGACGAATTCCTGGATCGCCGGCACCGTGCGCAGCGAGCGCGAGGCCGTGGTCACCAGCTCGAGCCCCGAGATGATGAGGATGATCGCGAAGAAGGCGCCGAGAGGGGCGCGCCAGCGCTTCGACTGGTCGAAGTCGAGGAAGTAGAGGATGCCGCAGATCGCGGTGGCGGCGAGGATGGCGTCATGAAGGCTGACCGCAGCGAGGAAGACGAGGACCGAGGTGCCGATATTGGCGCAGGCGATCAGGGGGAAGGCCTGCCTGATCGTGATGATCTCCGCGGTGGCAAGGCCGGCTGCGGCCGCGGTCACAGCGTTCGTGCTCTGAGTGGCCGTGCCGGCGCCGAGGCCGAGCAGAGCGGCCATCATTGGCCGGCTCGCGACGCGGCGCGCGATCTGACGCACCTTGTCGCTCGCTGCCTCCTTAAGGTGGGCGGAGAGCAGCTTCATGCCGATGAAGAAGAGCCCGAGGCCCGACAGGATCTCGAGAAAGATCGTTACCACCGGCTAGCTGACGCGGTCAGCGTGTCGGCGTCGCGCTCGCCGCCGGCCTGGCAATCTCCGCCGTCGCCAGGGACCGCATCCGCCGGTCGATACGCTGAATGGCGCGCATCAGCGTGCTCGCCTCCTCGCCCAGCACGGTCGAGCTCGGGGTCACCGAGAAGTTCGCTTTGGGCAGCGGCAGGACAGTCAGCTTGAGATCCGACACCTGCATGCCGCCGCCCGAGTTGATCGCGACGACGGTATGGATGATGGCCCGCTGCAAGTTGGCCAGCAGGCGTGAATCGTGGAGGGCGAACAGCTCAATCTGCTCGTTCAGATAGTCAAGATCGGCCTCCGAGAGCTCGCGCACGATCGCGAACTTGAAGGAGACGTGGGGGATGATGCCGACGTCGCTGTCGATCTCCTTGAGCTTGTAGCCGGCGAGGCCGAGCAGGCGGAACAGCTCGGATCCGTCATGGTCCTTCGACGAGGTGGCGAGGCTGTGCGGAGATGGCGGCAGCACGAATTGGACGACCGAAGCCACGCCACTGCCCACCCAGCCGAGTCCGGTCTTGGTCAGCTCCCAGGCGGTGCCGAGCGTGCTCGGGCGGTCGCTGATCAGGTCGTTCGGGTTCTGCAGCTGTGCGGATGCCGGCGAGACCGTCAGGAGCGCGACCAGGCCGAGCGAGGCGACGATGCTCTTGATCATCGTTGAACGGGCTCCAGATTGAGGGCGTTCCGCCGGACGGATTCGCGGCGCTGAGTGGTCAGAGGCTCAAGGCCCTCCTTCACCAGATATCCGCTCGGGCCGACCGTCCGCTCCCGCGTCAGCTCGGTGATGAACTCGCGCAGCCCGCGCACCGGGCCATGACCCTGGTAGTCCTTGACGTTAGCCTTCTTGACGTAGACGTAGAGCGGCCGGACGAAGGCGTATTCGCGCGTGGCGATGCTTTCCTGGGTAGGCGGGACGCCGTCGAAGGGCAGCACCTTGATCACGTCCAGCATCTCCTTGGCCATGTTCAACGGCGCCACCGCCACGGTTCCCTTGGGCGCGGCGGCCATCGCATCGCGCAGGTTCTTGTCGTAGGGAATGGCGATCTCGCCGATGCGGCCGTCGCGACGCAGCCCGATGCACTGCTCGACGCGTTCGACAGCGGAGAAGATGGTCCCGATCTCGAAGATCTTGCGGCACGCGGCCTGGAGGAAGCGATCCTCGAAGAAGCTGCGCGAACCGAGGCCGGCGGCCGGAACGAGGACACGGATCGGAAGCGCCGGCAGATCATTATTTATATTGTTCCACGCCGTGAAGTGGTTCGGCACGAACGCGGTGTCGTGCGGCAGCTCGGCGGCGACCGCCTTGTAGAGCTCGGCCAGGGTCAGATTGAAGTCGGCGTCGTCCTTGCGCGCGACGATCACGAGAGCGCTCAGGCCGAGCTGGATCTCGATGATCTCCTCGACGCGGTTCTCCTTGCAGACATCGAGCTCGACCGCGCGGACGCGGCGAGACATGGCAACGACATCAGGCGCCGAAGGCCCGGCCGACTCGCAGAACTGGGCAATGCCGAGCCCGGTGCCGCCGAAGCTGGTCGTAGGCTGGGCGATGACCCGGCGGTCGACGAGGTTTTTGATCACCGACCGGATGAACGGCGCCAGGAAGCTCGAGCCGGTAATTGACATGTCGCGTTCGGCCTGAGCCTGTGCCTGCGAAACCATCGGCAAGAGCATGGCCACGGCCAGCGCCAGGACGCGGCGCCAGAATCTCCACCTCAAGGCTGAACCTCCCCTGCGCGGCACGATCCGCTCCTGCGGGCCGATGCCTGTTTCACCCTCGCTCAACCTATCAAAATCAACCGAAGGAGGAAGCGAGGAAAATGCAGTTTGATTGGCAATGGTTAACCTGGATTATTCGTGGCGCGGGCCGTATCGGTGCGGCGGGTGTAGCATAGCTCACTGATTTCGTTCAGGATTTGGTTGTCTAAGCCGGTCCTTCACGAGAGCAGGGAGGCGCCACGCCCGCCATGGCCGACGATAGAGAACTTTCCTGCGATTTGCCAAGCGTCGGGCGCAAGAAGATGAGCGCGTCGTTCGACGGCGGGCGCATCAGCTCCGACGGCGGGGTGATGGTACTGGCCCAGGCCGGGCGCCGTCTCGGTCTGGCGGACAGGC
>VGEN01000199.1 GCA_016869285.1 Alphaproteobacteria bacterium | reverse complement strand
CTGCAGCGCCGCGATCTCTTCCGGCGACTTGATTGCCCCGGCCAGCTCGATCGCCTCCTGGGCATCGAAGAGCTGGATGCCGCGCGCCATCAGGCGCTCGGTCCCCATCGGCTCGCAGCGATCGATGGCAAGGCGACGATTGCCACCGCCATGGTGCCAGACGAGGCTCGCGACCTCCTCGGCCCAGAGCCCGGCCTTCTCGGCCGAGCGCGGGCCGGCGAGGAAGTAGAACCAGGGCGTGCTGGTCCTGACCTCGCTCAGGGTCTCCAGCCCGTCCGAGAGATGCCGGCTGCTGGAGAACTCGAACAGCACGATCGGCCCATCGGTCGCGACGAAGACGTAGCGCCCCGGCGCGTGCAAGGTCCAGACCTGCATGTTGCGCGAGCCGGTGGCGTAGCGGATGTTGATCGGATCGGCGAGCAGCGCGCCGGCATAGTCGCGGCGCGCGAGCTCGGCGCGAAATCGCGCAAGGCGGTAGGCACGCAGCTTCTCCTGGTCGATAGCTTCGAGGCGCTGGGCGATGTCGAGTCCGAGCGGTCGGATGGCGGAGCTGCGTGCTCGGTTGTCGACCATCGATCATCTCCTCCGCTTTGGGTCAGTGCCACATGTCGGGGCGCGACTCTTTCATCTTAGCCATGAAGGCCTGCAAGGCCTCGTCGATGCCGGGATCGAGTGGCGGCGCCTCATAGGTACGCAGCATCGCTCGCCACTTCTCGTTGGCGCGGCGCATCACGTCCTGGCTACCGGCGTCGCGCCACTGCTCGAAGGAGTTGTTGTCGGCAATCGCCGAGTCCCAGAACGCGGTCTCGTAGTTCCGCATCGTATGCGCGCAGCCGAAGAAATGCTTGCCGGGTCCGACCTCGCGGAAGGCGTCGAGCGCGAGGCCGTTGTCGTCGACCGGGATGCCGGCGAGATAGGTGTGGAGCGCGCTGCAGAAATCGGCGTCCAGGATGAACTTCTCATAGCCCATGGCGAGCCCGCCTTCGAGCCAGCCAGCCGAGTGCAGGATGAAATGCGCGCCGCAATGAATGGCGGCCTGCATGGAGACGGCACTTTCCAGCATCGCCTGGCCGTCGGGAATCTTCGAGGTCGTGTAGGCGCCAGAGCAGCGGAGCGGCACGCCCAGGCGGCGCGTGAGCTGGCCGATGACGAGCGAGCCCAGGGCCGGCTCCGGCGTGCCGAAAGTCGGCGCCCCCGAGCGCAGCGCCGTTGATGAGAGGAAGTTGCCCAGGATCGCCGGCGATCCCGGTCGCTCGAGCTGGCACAGCGCGACGCCGACCATGGCCTCGGCCATCGACTGGGCAATGGCGCCGGCGGTCGTCACCGGCCCCATGGCGCCGCCGAGGATGAAGGGCACCACGACGGTGCACTGGTTGGCGCGTGCATAGGCGCGTAGCGCCTTACTCATTGCCGCGTCATAGACCAGGGGCGAGTTGACGTTGATGTTGCCCATGATGACGCAGTTGCGATCGACGAAATCGGCACCGAAAACCAGCCGCGCCATCTCGATCGACTCCTCGGCTCGCTCCTCCGCCGTGACCGACCCCATGAAAGCCTTGTCGGAATAGCGGATATGCGCATAGACCATGTCGAGATGGCGCTTGTTCACCGGCAGGTCGACCGGCTCGCAGACCGTGCCGCCCGAGTGATGCATCCAGGGCGAGGCATAGGCGAGCTTGACGAAGTTCTGGAAATGCTCGAGCGAGCCGTATCGCCGGCCTTCGTCGATGTCATGGACGAAGGGCGAGCCATAGGCGGGCGAGAAGACGACGTTGCTGCCGCCGACAACGACCGAGCGCGCCGGGTTGCGCGCGTGATGGATGAAGCTCTTCGGCGTCGAGCGCAGGATGATCTCGCGCACCAGGCCGACCGGAAATCGCACGCGGTTGCCCTGTACATCGGCGCCGGCCTTGCGCCAGAGATCGAGCGCCGGCGGATCGTCGCGGAACTCGAGCCCGATCTCTTGCAGCAGCGTGTCCATCGCCTTCTCGATACGGGCGAGCCCCTCCTCCCCCATCAAGTCATAGGTGGGGATGGCGCGCTTGATGCCGGCGATGATGGCCGGTGCGCCGACGGCGCCCGATCGCTGCGCCTGTCGCGCCTGGCGCCCGCCTCTGCTGCGACCTGTCGTGCGGCCCCCCGTCGTTGCGTCGGTCTCGGCCATCAATCGAAGAGCGAGCGCCGCGCCTGTACGAATTCCTCGACCGCGGCGACCAGCGTGTCGAAATCGGCGTCTGTCAGTGGCAGCGACAGCGCCATCAGGCCGCGCTTGGGCATGACATGGACGCCCTGCTCCAGCAGGTCGAAGAAGAAGAGCTCGCGAAGCTTGGCGTTGCCCTTGGCCGCGTCCTGCGGGTTGCGGATCTCGCCCCGCTGCATGTGCACCGATAGCATCGAGCCGATGCCGGTGAACTGCATGGCAACGCCGGCACGGTCGCAGACCGCATTCAAGCGCTTCCGCAGCCCGTCGCCGCGCGCATTCAGCGCCGTCGCCGCCTCCTTGGTGTAGATCTTGCCGAGGCCGGCGATGCCGGCGGCCAAGGTCATGACGTTGTTGTTGTAGGTGCCGGAATGCGGCAGCGCGTCCGACTTGCGCGGGTCGAAGCGGTCGAGAATGTCGGCGCGGCCGCCGAAAGCGCCGGCCGGAAGACCGCCGCCGATATACTTGCCGAGCGAGGTCAGGTCCGGGATCACGCCGGTCTTGAGCTGGAGCCCGCCGGAGGAGAGCCTGGAGGTCATGACCTCGTCGAGGATCATGACGATCCCGTGCTTCTTCGTCCGCTCTCGGATCATCCGCATGAATTCGAGGCTGGCGGGGATGCAGCCGCCGCCGCCCATCATCGGCTCGAAGATGATCGCGGCGAGGCGGTCGGCATGCTTGTCGATCAATGCGGCCGTGCCTTCGACGTCGTTATAGGTGCCGACCACGGTCTCGAAGGGCACGTTCAGCGGATTGGTCGCGGCGGTGAAGGTGAGGAAGCCGCCGTGATAGCAACCGTTGAAGCCCATGACCGCCGGGCGTCCCGTGACGACCCGCGCGACTTGAACGTTGAACATATTGGCTTCGGTGCCGGAATTGACGAAGCGCAGGCGCTCGATCGAGGGGAAGCGGTCGATCAGGATCGAGGCGAGCTCGGCCTCGAGCGCCGTGTGGCCGCCGAGGTTCCATCCCAGATCCATCCGGTCCTCGATCGCCTTGCGGATGCCGGGATGGCTGTGGCCGTAGATGCCGGCGGTCGCTTCCGAGATGAAGTCGACATAGTCGTGGCCATCGGCATCCCAGAGCCTAGCCCCCTCGCCCCTCACCCAGGAGATCGGGAAGGGATCGAAGAAGATCCCCGTGCGGGTGTTGCCGCCCGGCATCGTCGGAATCGCCTTCTGATGCGTCGCCCGGCTCGTCGGGTTCGCTTTCGCGTAGTTCGCTTTCGCTTCCTCGAGCGCTTCGGCGACATCCGCGTTGATCGAGCGGGCGGCAGTCATGGAACTCTCCGTTCAGAAGGGCCAGAGCAGCCTAGCCGGCATTGCCTTGCAGGCAAGCCGGAAACTAGGCTGGGGGCATCACACGAAAGTCAGGTAGCGGCGCGGGTTTTCGACCAGGATCACCTCGATCTCCTCGTCGGTGTAGCCGCGGTCGCGCATGAGCGGCAGCACGTTGACGAAGATATGGCCGTAGCCGTGCCCGCCGAAGGCGGTCAACCGCGTGCGCGAGCAGATGTCATGCGAGATCAGGACCTGCTTCAGATAGCCGCCCTCGATCAGCGCGCGGATCAGCTGCAGGCGGCGGCCGTCATTCGGCCGGTCGATCTTCTTGTTGAGCGAGTAGAAGGTCTGCTCGGTGCCGAACAGGTCGAACTCGATGCCGACGCCGGTCTCAGCGAGCGCCAGCACGCGCTCCTCGTCGAAGATGGTGCGGTCGATATGGCTGATGATGGTGCGCGACATATCGGCGCCCCAGCCCTCGACCGTCTTCGCGATTTCGAGCGGCAGATCCTCGTTGCGACCGGGATGGATGTTCAACGTCGCCCCGGTCTCCTTCTGCGCCAAGACGGCGCCGCGCATGACGCGCTTCTCGTGATCGGTCCAGGGGTACTGGCAGCCGATCTCGCCGATGATGCCGGCGCGGACATCGGTGCCCCAGGCGCCCTCGAAGATCTGCCGGGAGATCTCGCGGGCGAAGTCTTCGGGCTTGCGCCGGCGCAGCTCGTCGGTCTGGTACTCATCGACGTAGTAGCCGCAGCCCATGACGACATTGACGCCGGTCGCGAGCGAGATGTCCTGAAGGCCCTTGGGATCGGGCTTGAAGCCGCCGCAGGTCAGCTCGACCAGCGAGCTGCCGCCGACCTCCTTCATGTTCCCCATCTCGACGATGGCGATGTCCTTCAGGTCCATCACATACTGCATCTTGTGCGGGATGCGGCCGTAGTCGATGGCGAAGCGGTTGGCCAGCGTGATCTCGGGATCGGGCTCGTTCGACTGCATCATCGTCGGTGTGCGCAAGTCGCAGAGCAGATGCTCATGCATCAGCGTCTTGCCGAGCTTGGCCGGGTCGAGAAGCCCGGTGACCGTCTGCACCCTGCCGCGAAGCGTCTTGCGATCCATGATCGATCCTTCCCCGTTCCGTGTCTAACGATAGGCGCTTAAATCCGCGGAGGGCAATTGATAGGATCGCTGCGCGAAAAGCGGAAAGAACCCTCGGGGAAATGCCCATGACCGCCGCTGCTGCCAAGCCCGCCGGGCGCAAGGTGATCATCACCTGCGCCGTCACCGGCTCGATCCACACGCCGACGATGACGCCCTATCTGCCGATCACGCCGGACCAGATTGCCGCCGACTCGATCGCCGCGGCCGAAGCGGGGGCGGCGATCGTGCATCTGCACGCCCGCAACCCCGACGGGAGCCCGACGCCGGATCCGAACGTGTTCATGCAGTTCCTGCCGCGGATCAAGCAGGCCTCGAACGTGGTGGTGAACATCACCACCGGCGGCAGTCTCGGCATGTCGATCGAGGACCGGCTGGCGGCGCCGCTGCGCGCCAGCCCGGAGGTCTGCTCGCTCAACATGGGCTCGATGAATTTCGGCCTCTTCCAGATCACCGACAAGATCAAGAACTGGAAGCATGCCTGGGAAAGGCCCTACCTCGAGAAGACCAGAGACAATATCGTCAGCAACACGTTTAGGCAGATCGAGCGCTTCCTGAAGGAGCTCGGCGAGGGCCATGGTGTCCGCTTCGAATGCGAATGCTACGATGTCGGCCACCTCTACACGCTGGCGCATTTCCTCGACCGCGGCCTGATCAAGCCGCCGCTCTTCGTGCAAACCATCTTCGGCATCCTCGGCGGCATCGGCCCGCATCCCGAGGACCTGCAGCACATGAAGCGGACGGCCGACCGGCTGTTCGGCGAGTACCAGTGGTCGATCCTCGCCGCCGGCAAGCATCAGATGTCGCTCTGCACCATGGGCGCGATGATGGGCGGCAACGTCCGCGTCGGCATGGAGGACTCGATCTATGTCGGCAAGGGCGAGCTGGCGAAGTCGAATGCCGACCAGGTAAAGAAGATCCGCCACATCCTGGAGACGCTGTCGCTCGAGATCGCGACGCCGGATGAGGCGCGGCAGATCCTTAAGCTCAAGGGCGGCGATCGGGTGGCCTTCTGAACTTGAGGGCAAGGAGAGCGCGCCGATCAGGCGCGCTCTCGGGCGTCGCCCGGCGAGTCCGCAGCAGATTCTCTCGAGGCTCGTCTTGTCGTTAGCCAGGAAGGCCTTCGAAGAAGCCGGCGTCGCCTCGGCCTTGGCGGCATCCGCGTCGGCAGGCTAGGCGCTATCGAAGGCGCCGCTGCATCCGCCGACTTGTCGCCGCAGCCCGAACGAGGATGACGGAGATCAAGAGGCGGTGCGCCGCGTGGGGGCGGCTCTCCGCCCTGTCGAAGGAGCTGTTGCCGTTCGCTGGCTGCACAGCCCACGGAATCCTCAACGATCCGTTGTTAGGTTTATTTTAACTACTTTGGATGGATATTTTGTGGAGTTCTAGATCGTATTCCGCACTCAATCGCGGGCAACGCGTGACGCGGACGAACATTAGGGAGGTGCCGATGTCGGTCACTACCGAAGATGCGGCGGCAGAAGATGGCGCCTCACGAGAAGTCGCCGACGCCCGCCTGGATACGCTCCACATATTGCCCCTATCCATCGTCCCGCTAAAGCTGCAGGGGCTCAAAAAGCTGTCCCTCTCAAAAAATGCGAGGCTTGAGACAGTTGTTGAAATGTATCGCACGGAAGACGGCGGCGGTGGCCGCGTAAAAATCGGTGACCTCGGGAAGTATTTCAGCAACCGTGAAGCGTTGATGCAGGATCTCGTAATACTAAGAAAGCTTGAGGTCCTTCGTAGCTTCGATGTTTACACGCTTCGTGCCGAGCTTCGCCGCGTGGGTATTTCTGTGGCATCGTCCGAAAAGCTGCAGCTTTCAGAAACGAAGAAGGCTCAGCTGGTCGACTTCATGAGAGAGTTCACGCGCCCTCTGCTTCAGAGAGTTTACGGCGGCCAGACGAGTGCGATTACCGACTTCGACCAGCTCATCGCGATGTTTTCCCAGCCCAACAAGGAAGAGGCGCTGCGGAACCTGAGGTTACTTGCAGACCACTTGCAGGTCTCGCTCAAGGAAATCCCGAGCTTTCTCGAGGAGTACGGCGACGTGTTCCTGTCGATGGCCTACTTCCGTTCCGTCTTCAGCACGGTGTTGCCCATCGTCACCGACCTGCAGTCCTGGTTGTCAACGCCGGAGTAAAAATGCATCGGCTGGCCGGAGTAAAAATGCATCACGGCTGACGGCATGAAGGCCCCCCGCGGGGGGCCTTCATGCGCCCTGGTTTATTCCTCGGATGGACTGTCGGGTCGGTCGGTGGCTCGTTTGGCGCGCTGGCGGCGCCTGCTCTGCTTGAGCCGGTAGCTGTCGCCGTTCATCTCCAGGATGTGGACGTGGTGGGTCAGCCGGTCGAGCAGCGC
>VGEN01000198.1 GCA_016869285.1 Alphaproteobacteria bacterium | reverse complement strand
CCATGGCCGCCGAGCACGAAGGCGGTCACGTCCTCGACCGAGACCTTGAATTCCTCGGCGAGGAAGTAGCGGAAGCGCGCCGAGTCGAGCACGCCGGCCATGCCGACGACCCGGTTCGCCGGCAGGCCGCTCTTCTGCTGCATCACCCACACCATGACGTCGAGCGGGTTGGTGATGACGATGACGAAGGCCTTCGGGCAGTGCTGCTTCACGCCGGCCGCGACCTGGGTGATGACCTTGGTGTTGATGCCGATCAGGTCGTCGCGGCTCATGCCCGGCTTGCGGGCAACGCCGGCGGTGATGATCACCACGTCCGATCCGGAGATCGCGGCATAGTCATTGGTGCCGGCGAGCCGCGAGTCGAAGCCCTCGACCGGGCTCAGCTGGGCGAGGTCCAGCGCCTTGCCCTGAGGCACACCCTCGACCACGTCGAAGAGGACGATGTCACCCAGGTCCTTCATCCCGGCCAGGAGCGCCAGGGTGCCGCCGATATTGCCCGCGCCGACGAGCGCGATCTTATTGCGAGCCATCTCGGGTCCCCCTAAAGGATCGAAGCGCAGAAGTTCAAAAGATTTAAGGCGCTAACTACCCTCATTTGATGCGTCGGGCAAGGCTCGTGACCCGCCCTCCGAGGCTGTGCGCAGGGCATAGCGCCTTGCGATTCCTGGAGGATCGATGGGGTTTACGGCCCAAATCGTGCACTCGATGCTATGGTAGCTTTATGACTATTGGCTTAATCGGCGGGCGGGCAGCAGGCTGCCGCTGCGCCAGAGCATCGATGCTGTCGCCACTCCTCGGCTCCTCCGGCATCTGATCCCCGCTGAACGCGCGGCAGGCGGAGGACGCTCCGTACCGTCCGGCGACAGCGGCGGAGATAGGGGAAGACGCGGCTACTTGAGGTGCGGCTGGGTTTGGTACTCGGCCGACTGCATCTCCTCCAGGCGCGAGGCGGTGCGCTGGAATTCGAAGGAGCCGTCGCCCGCGGGGTAGAGGTCCTGAGGGAACGCGGCGGCCGAGCAGACGAGGTTGACCTTCCGCTCGTAGAGCGCATCGATCAGGGTCACGAAGCGCTTGGCCTGGTCGCGCTTCTCAGGATTCATCGTCGGGATGCCTTCGAGGACCACCGTGTGATAGCGGCGGGCGACGGCGAGATAGTCGCCGGCGCCGAGCGGCTGGTCGCAGAGATCAGAGAAACTGAACCACGCGACGCCTTCGGCTGCGCGCGGCACCGGCACCGCCCGCCCTTTCACGGTGATCTGTTCGCCTTGAGCCGGAGCGCCGAGAGTCAGGCGCCGGAAGGCCTCGGTAAGGGCCTCATGCGCCTCGGCTCCGTCGGGCGTGTGATAGACGGCCATGCGCCCGAGACGGGCCAGCCGGTAGTCGGTGCCGCCATCGAGAGGCAGCACGTCGAGCTTCTGCTTGATCAGCCCGATGAAGGGCAGGAACAGCTCGCGCTGCAGCCCGCCCTTGTAGAGATCGTCGGGCGGGCGGTTCGAGGTCGCGACGACGACGACGTTGAGCTCGAAGAGCGCGAAGAACAGCCGGCCCAGGATCATCGCATCGGCGATGTCGTGGACCTGGAACTCATCGAAGCAGAGAAGCCTTGCCTCCTCGGCGATCTGGCGTGCCAGCGGCCGGATCGGTTCGGAGGTCTTCGAGATCTGGTTGTTCTGCCGCCAGCGATGGATGCGCTCGTGGCATTCCTGCATGAACTCGTGGAAATGCACGCGGCGCTTCTGCCGGATCTTCGCATGGGCGAAAAAGAGGTCCATGAGCATCGACTTGCCGCGCCCGACCCCGCCCCAGAGGTAGATGCCGCGCGGGGTCTCGGCCGGCTTCCTGCCGAAGAGGCGGGCGCCCCAGCCGGCGCCGACACCTTCCGAGCGCGTCAGCTCCTCGGCCAGGCGGTCGAGGCGACGCGCGATCTCGGACTGGTCAGGGTCTGGCTTGAGCTTGCCGGAGGCGACCTGGGCATCCAGCCCGGCCGATACGTCGGCATAGAAGGCCGCTGTCATATGCGCCTGATAGCGCGCCAGACCAATCCGCTCAACCGATCCCTGGCATTCGGCGGCGGCCGCATCTATTTCCGAAGAGGAGAAGAATTCGCATGGCCGAGTCCAAGATCATCCCCTGCCCGAGCTGCAATACCTTGAACCGTGTGCCGGTACCCCGGCTCAGCCAGGGCGGCAAATGCGGCAGCTGCGGCAAGCCGTTGTTTCCCGGGAAGCCGGTCGCGCTCGACACCGCGCGGTTCGACAAGCATGCCGGCGCTCCGGACCTGCCGCTCGTCGTCGATTTCTGGGCTTCCTGGTGCGGGCCGTGCCGGGCGATGGCGCCGACCTTCGAGGCGGCAGCCGCCGAGATCGAGCCTGTAGCGAGACTTGCCAAGGTCGACACCGATGCCGAGCCCGAGCTTGCCCAGCGCTACCGCATCCAGGCGATCCCGACTCTCATCCTTTTCAAGGGCGGTCGCGAGGTCGCGCGCCAGTCGGGCGCGATGGGTGCGGGCGACCTCCGCCGCTGGATCAGCCGGAATCTCTGAGGCCTACTGCGCGGCGCGCGCGATGCCGCGGTCGCTCCGCGCGGCATCTTCCATCTGCCGTCGTGCACGGATCGCCTCGGCCATCAGGCCTGAGGCGTTCTCGGTCACGACATCGGCCCATGCGACGACCGTGCCGGCCTTGACCGCGCGCTTGAGCTTGAGGCCATGCGCGAGGCCGATCGGCAGCGCCTCTTCGCTGAGCGAGCGTTCGGCCGGCAGGCATTTTCCCCAGACTGTGTAGCCGCCCTCGCCGTCCAGAGTCTCGCCGGCGCCGAGATCGCGCTTGGCCGTGGCCACCGCATCGGCACGAAAGCCGGTGGCGACGCCCGTGGGTTCATGGCGAAGCGCGGCCGAGGCGACCGAGATGCCGAGCTCGAGCCCGATCAGGTGATAGGGCTTGTACATCGCCGTGTAGCGGCCGGTGACGTCGGTAATCAGGCCGTATTGCTTGAAGCAGTCGCGCACATAGCCGGTGGCGCCTTCGAAGACGACGTAGACGCCCCAGCGGAGATCGCGGAACACCGGGCGGCCGTCGCGCTCCAGAGAGGAGATGACCTCGACCCTGCCCTTGCCTTCGAGCACGCCGCCCTGCGCCTTCGGCCGGAGTACATGGGCGAGATCGTCGACACCGCAGGGCGGGAACAGGAGACCGTCGGAGGGAGCCGAGAGGCCGGTCGCATTGGCGACCGCCGTCATCTCGATCGCCGATTTGGTGCCGTCGAGGAAGGAGTTGAACATCTGCGCGTTGAAGTCACCCTTGGCGAGCTGCTCGTGCGTGAAGCCGTAATGGCCCCAGACCGTCTCCGGCGTCGAGCCGTGATAGATCGGCAGATACTTGGTGCCCTTGCCCGCAGCCGTCACCTCGAAGCCGGAAGCCCGCGCCCAGTCGACCATCTCGGCGATCAGCGCCGGCTGGTCGCCATAGGCGAGCGAGTAGATGACGCCTGCCTTCTCCGCCTCGCGCGCCAGCATGGGGCCGACCAGCGCGTCCGCCTCGACATTGACCATGACGACATGCTTGGCCGAGGCGAAGGCGGCGCGAGCATGGGCGATACCGGCCGGAGGCGAGCCGGTCGCATCGACGATCACCTCGATGCCCTCGGCGGCGATCATGCCGAGCGCATCCTCGGTGAGCCAGGTCGTGCTCTTGTCGATCGCATCGGCGAGCGAGATCGCGGCAAGGCGCTCTGCCGGCCAGCCGACGCGCAGGAGCGAGGACTGGGCGCGGTCGCGCTTCAGATCGGCGACGGCGGCGACATGCAGGCCCGGCGTGGTAAGCGCCTGCGCCAGGAACATCGAGCCGAACTTGCCAGCACCGATCAGGCCGACACGGACCGGACGGTTCTCCGATGCGCGCTTCTGCAGGAGACGGTGGAGGTTCACCGAACTACTCCGCCGCTTGTCTGCGGAACTGCATCAGGCAGTCGTCGGCGAGCGTCTGGACCGGCGTGAAGTCGCGGTGCGCGATGTATTCCGGGCGCTTGAAGCGGCGGATTGCGTTGTCGACCCGGTTGGCGCTGACATAGACGATCAGCCGGTCCCAGGGCGACATGTTCGAGGTCGAGCCATGGACGAGGTTGCCATGGAAGAGCAGCGCCGTGCCGGGCCTGCCCTTCGGGGCGACGAGGCCGCCGCGCGCGACCAGGGCGCGGATCGTGTCGTGATCGATGGTCCAGAGCGGATAGCTCGTGGTCCGGGTGTCGTGGCCCGCCTTGAGCACGCCCGAGCGATGGCTGCCGGGGATGAAAATCAGCGGGCCGTTGAACTCGTTCACCTCGTCGAGGAAGACGGCGAGGTTCATCGCATGGCAGTCCGGCATGTCGTCGTCGTTCTTCCAGGTGCCGTAGTCCTGGTGCCATTGCCAGACATCGCCGTCGAAGGCGGCCTTGCCGTTGATCTTGAACTGATGGATGTAGATCGGACCGCCCAGCAGCTGCATCGCCGGGTCGATCAGCCGCGGGTGGCGCGAGAGCGCACGATAGACCGGGTTGTAGGTGTGCGCGGCGAAGTTGGTGCGGACCACGTCGCCGGTCTTCTCGCGCACATTCTCCGGCCGCCGCTCGGCATAGAGGGCCGGGACCTCGCCCTTGAGGATGGCGACCTCCTCGGAGGAGAAGAGATCGGGATAGATCAAGAAGCCCTGTTCCTGGAAACGGGCGACATCGGCAGCGGGCAGCTTCATGGTCGGCGTCCTGAAGGGAGGGCGGCAAGGACGATACTCGGCTTCAGCCTGCCGCTCACGCGGAAGCCGACGTCACGCCCACCCCTGACCAGCAATCCAAATCCTGTAAAACCGGCATCCCTGGAAAGGGTTAAATTCCGCACTATGGAGATTTTTATCCTGCACTACTTCTCAAAGGGCGTTGCACTTATCATGTTAGTGCATACTACGTAGCGCGTCAGTCCTGGAGCGTAGCATGTCTGATACGACCTTCACCTTCCGCGTCGACAAGGGCCTCAAGGAGCGTTTCGCCAAGGCAGCGAAGACACGCGACCGGGCCGGGTCGCAGTTGCTGCGCGACTTCATGCGTGACTTCGTGGCGGCAAGCACCGAGCAGACGGAATACGACATCTGGTTCCGGCGTCAGGTCCAGGCCGGATTGGACGAAGCAGACAGCGGCCGGCTCGTGCCGGGCGACGAGGTCGAAGCCGAGTTCGCCAAGCGCCGCGCGGAGACGAGAAGACGGATCGACGAGGCCTCGTGATCCTCGAGTGGACCGAGGGCGCGCTCGCCGAACGCCGCGCGATCTATGACTACATCGAAGCCGACAATCGCCGCGCCGCGCTAGCGCTGGACGAGATGTTCAAGCGGCGCGCGAAGGGCCTGCAGGCGCATCCTCACCTCGGCCGGCCGGGGCGCGTCGAGGGAACGCGCGAACTCGTCATCCATCGACACTACGTGCTCGTGTACGATGTCCGCGGGGAGACGATCCGGATTCTGCGCCTGTTGCACACCTCGCTGCAGTGGCCGCCCGGATGATGAGGACGAAGGCGCCGGCGGCAGGCGGTCAGCCGACCTTTATCGCCTGCCTGGCGCGATGCACTGCGCCGTCGTCGTCGGTCCAGGCGAATTCGAGCGTGCCGCTCTCGGTCGCCTTGAGGAAGAAGGCGATATAGGGGTTGGCGGCAATCGCCGGCTCGAGCGACGCCTCGAAGACCGTCCGGCCATTATAGGCGCAGGTCATCTTGTTGAGAATCTTCCGCGGCATGAGCTTGCCGGCGGCGTCGCGCCGGTGCCCGGATTCCATGTCGTGGGTCACCAGCGTCTTCACCTCGATCACCTCGCCTGGCTTGATCTGCGAGGGGAGGCGGATGCGGGGTTTGATGTCCTGGGTCATGTCCACCTCACCCGGCGCCGCAGCCGCCGACGGTCACGGTGACCTCGCGGCTCGCGGTCCACAGGCTGCCATCGGACATCTCGGCGACCGCGATCACGCGCTCGCTTCCGGCAAGGCGGATGCGGACGGAGATCTCGGCCCGGCCGTTCTCCGGCCCCAGCCTCACGCTGATCACACCTGGGCTGGGATTGCCGTCGGCGACGACGTGGATCGCCTTCACGTAGTCCTGCGCGGTCATCGGGCTTTCGACGGCGACCGCCAGCGCCACGGAACTGCCGTTGTCGGCGATGTCGGGGGCTTGCAGCCTGACGCGGCCCTGGCGCGGCGTGCCTTTGACCAACTTCTGCAGCAGCTCGGCGGCGGCCTGCGGGGTCGCCAGCGCCGCCTTCGGCAGCAGCAGCGGCGCGATCGCCGCCGCGGACAGCGCGGTCGCGCCGAGAACCAGGCGGCGACGGTCGGGGCGAAGGGGCGAGTCCATCGGCGCTACTTCGTCGCCTCCTTGAGATAGGCCATCAGGTCCTTTACCTGCTGCTCCTGCTTCATGCCGGGATAGGCCATCTTGTTGCCGGGGATGAAGCTACGGGGGTCCATGACGTACTTCGTCATGCTCGCCTCGTCCCAGACGATGTTCGAACCCTTGAGCTGCTGGGAGAAGGCGAAGCCTTCCTTGGTTCCGGCCTTGGCGCCGAATACGCCGTGAAGGTTGGGACCGACGCCGTGGCGGCCGCCGGCCTCGACCGAGTGACAGGCCTTGCACACGAAAAAGCGCTTCTGGCCTTCGGCGACGTTCTGGGCATGCACCGCCGGAGCCGAGAACGCCATCACGCCAAGAACAAGCAAGGCACCGCGCATCGTCATCCGTCTCCGACTGACTCCCTCCGCCCATAAAAGAGGGCGCGCCGGGTCCAGCGGTATCCCTGATCGACGCGACCTCCGTCAAGCCATGCTAGGAGCCTGTCCAAGTAGTCGCTTTTCGAGGGTTAGCGAATCTGATTCCTTGCAGGTCCATGAGCAAGGAATTTCGCCCCTGGAAGATCGACGAGGCGCAGCTTCTGCCGCCGAGCGTGCAGGACTATGTGGCCAAGGACCACCTATCGCGGCTGATCGTGTCGTTGGTGCGCGAGAGCCT
>VGEN01000197.1 GCA_016869285.1 Alphaproteobacteria bacterium | reverse complement strand
CCCGGAGATGCGTTCGCGCGCCGCCGGTCGAGGCTTCTTCCGTTGCCTGCTGCTTGAGGCGCGATGTCGCGACAAGCAGGCCGCCGCAAACGCCGAGGGCCACGGCCAGAACCTTCGGTACGCCGTCGGCGCCGACGGCATCGGAGAGAAGGCTGACGGGAATCCGGTCGGCGGCGGCCCAGTAGGCCGCCGCCAAAACGATCATGCCGAGACCGAGGACGTCGTCCCGGCTCAACCTCACTTGATCACCCCGAGCTCGGTCAGCGAAGCCTTCACCTCTTCCGCGAACCTTGCGGTAAAGGCGCGCGCCTGCTCGCGCCCCATGCCGACGGGCTCGAGCGCCTCTTTGGCGTAGATCGCCTTGTAGGCCGGGCTGGCCAGCGCCTGCTTGACCGCGTCCTCCCAGATTCTTGCGACATTGTCGGGCACGCCCTTCGGCCCCGCGAGCCCGCGGAACTTTCTGACCACGAGTTCGACGCCTTGCTCCTTCGCGGTCGGCAGGTCGGGGAATTCGGGCAGGCGCTTGTCGCCGAGCACGGCAAGCAGCCGCACCTTCTTCGCCTCGAGCTGCGAGCGCAGCTCCTGGACCTCGCCGACGCCGATGTCGAGCGTGCCGTTGAGCACGTTGATCATCAGATCGCCACCGCCCTCATGGCTGACGATCGCGGCCTTGGCGCCGGTGATCTTGTTCAGCTTCTCGAAGGCGATGCGCTCCAGGGAAGCGGGATTGGCTGCGCCCCATTTCTGCTTGCCGACGTTCTTCTTCGCATCCGCCACGACATCGGCGAAGGTCTTATGCGGGGATTCGGCGCGCGCATAGATGATGGTGGGATCGAAGAAGACGATCACCATCGGGTCGAGCTGGTCGAAGCCGACCGCTGGCTTGCTCAAGAGCGTGGTCTGGATGTAGGTCGGCGTCGTCGCATAGAAGATGCTGCCGTTGGCGGGCGCTTTCGCCAGCTCCGCCATCGCCCGGGCGCCGCTGCCGCCGGTGATGTTGGAGACGGCGAGGTTGGCGCCGACGATCGGCTGCACATGCTTGACGAGCTCGCGCAGGAACACGTCGCTGCCGCCGCCCGGGCTCGAATGCGTGGCCAGCGTGACGGCGGAAACGGGATACTTCGCCTGCGCCATGGGCTGGCTCGGGGACAGCGCGAGCCCCAGCGCCAATGCCGCTGCAACGGGTTTTGACATCGATCGTGCCCTCCTTGCTTGCCGGGGTTAACCCCCTCTGAGCCGGACGCCGGAGCCGACGCCGGAAATCCAGTTGGCGAATCCAACCACGGCGAAGGTGATCAGCAGCATCACAGTGCCGAGCACAGCGATGGCGCCGAGATCGCCGCTCTCGTTGAGATCGTAGATCACGACCGAGAGCACCTTGGTATTGGCGGTGAACAGCATGATCGCGGCGGAGAGCTCGCGCACCACGCCGATGAAGATGAAGCACCAGGCGGCAACCACGCCGCTCTTGAGCAGCGGTGCCGTGATGCGCGCCAGGGTCTTGAGGCGCCCGGCGCCGAGGATGCGGCTTGCCTCCTCGAGCTCGGGATGGACGGCATGGAAGGACGAGCGGAGCTGCTGGAAGGCAACCGGCAGCTCGATTGTGAGGAAGGCGAGCAAGAGAATCCAGAGCGTGCCGTAGAGCGCCAGCGGCGGGCGCGTGTAGGCGAGGAACAGGCCGACACCGAGCACGATGCCGGGGATCGCCACCGGCGCGGTTGCGAGGAACTCGAGGAAGCGCGAGCCCGGAACCGCGCGGCGTGCGGTCAGGTAGGAGATCACCAGCGCCAGCATGGTGCCGAGCGTGGCGGTGCCGACCGCGAGGACGAGCGTGTTCCAGAACGCCTTCTTGGTCTGCGAAAACTCGACGAAGACGAAGTTGATGTGCCGCCAGGTCAGGTGTTCGGCCGTGAAGGGAGCGCCGGGGAAGCTTGAGACCGAGGCCTTGAGCAGGGCCGCGTAGGGGAGCATGAGCGGAAGCGACAGCACGCATAGGACCAAGATCAGGGCGGGAGTGCGAAAGCGGCCAAGCGCGAGCCGGCGCGGGTCGCCGGACTTGCCGCCGATCACGGTGTAGCCGCGCCGGCCGAGCACCCGCGCCTGAGCGACGAGCAGCATGATGGTGATGACCAGCAAAGGCAGCGCGGCGGCGGCGGCGAGCTGCGGCTTCGGCGGAAAATGAAAGAAGGAGTATATCTTGGTGGTGACGGTGTGGAAGCCGGCCGGCAGCGCCAGGATCGCCGGCGAGCCGAACAGAGTCATCGCCTGGAGGAAGGCGATGAGCGCGCCGGCAAGGATGGCGGGAACCACAAGAGGGATGGTCACCGTGATCGTGGTTCGCCAGCGGCTGGCGCCGAGGATGCCGGCAGCATCCTCGAGATCGGCCGGGATTCGATCGAGCGCATTCGCGACCAGCACGAAGACGTAAGGCGTGGTGTAGCAGGCGATGACGAAGATGAGGCCCGGCAGAGAGTAGATGTCGAGCAGCGGATCGGGCGAGCTGGTAAGGCCGCGCCAGAGCTGGTTCAGGATACCGCTATTGGGTGCCGCCAGGATCTCCCAGGCGATGGCGCCGAGGAAGGGTGGCGTGACGAAGCTCGCGGTCATCAGCGCGCGGATCGTGCGCCTGGCCGGAAGATCGGTGCGTGCGATGAGCCAGGCGATCGGCGAGGCGACGGTAGCCGCGGCGACGGCAACGCTGACACAGAGGATCAGCGTCGTTGCCAGCGGCTCGGTAAAAGCGGGGTCGGTAGCGAGCGTGATGAAGTTGCCGAAGGTCGCCGCGCCGGCGCGGTCGGTCAGCGCGTAGTAGGCGAGCCATCCGACCGGCAGGCCGATCAGCAGGACCAGGAGGATCGACGTCGCGGCAAGCACGAGCAACGAGGGGTCGGCGCTGCCGAAGCGATGGCGGGCGCGTTGCCCGACGCCGGTGGCGAGTGTTTCCGCGGTCATCGTAACGGCGGAAGGAGGGATGTCCCTCCCTCCGCCTTGCCTTTGATGCTCAGGTCTTGAACAGACGCGTGTAGCGGGCCTTGATCTCCTCGGCCTGCTTGTCGACCTCGGCCGCATCGTCCTTCATCACCTTGATCTCGGACAGCGGCTTGCGGCCCGGCGGCTCCTTGACGCCGGGATGCGCCGAGCGCAGCAGGGCCACGTCGAGCAGCATCTGCTGACCCTCAACCGTGAACAGCCAAGTGTAGAACAGCTTGGCCGCGTTCTGGTTGGGCGCGCGCTTCATGACGCCGGCGGGCCCGATGACCAGCGGCGCGCCCTCGGCCGGGTAGACGATCTCGATCGGCGCCTTCTGCGACCTGAGCAATGCCGCGTTGTACTCGTTTCCGTCCGCCATGACGGCGCGTTCGCCCGCGGCCACCTTGTTCGGCGGATCGACGGCCGATTGCACCTGCATGATGCGCTGCTGCGCGAGCTTCTCGAAGTACTGCCAGCCGAGGTCGCGGGAGATCTGGAAGGTCGAGGTCAGGATCGTGCCGCTGTAGCTGGGATGCGCCTTGACGATCTTGCCGGACCATTTCGGGTCGAGCAGGTCGGCGAAGCTCTTCGGCGCGTCCTCGGGCTTCACCTGCTGAGTATTGTAGGCGATAACGCTGAGGTTGATGCGCCAGGCGGCGTGCATGCCGTCCGGATCCTTGTAGGCCGGCGCGAAATGCTTGGCGACGTCCTCGGGCACGACCGGCTGCAGCATATCTTCGCGCTTGTAGTAGACGAAATGCGCGGCGTCGGACGAGTCGACCACGTCGACGGTGTAGATTCTGCTCGAGTACTCCTGCCCGATGCGCTGGAAGATGCGCTCTGCACCGGAGCGCTCTACCTGGACCTTTATGCCGGGATACTTCGTCTCGAAGGCCTTGGCGAGCTGTTCGGCTACCTTGACGTCGACGCTGGTGTACCAGGCAACGCGTCCTTCCTTCTTCGCTGCGGCGATCAGGTCTGGCGTGATCGATATCGGTGCAGGCTGAGCATGGGCGATGCCGACCAGCGCCAGCAGCGCCACGATCGGTGAAATCAGGCTGCGCATTCTCACTGTTTCCTCCTGTCTCTCTTCTCTTCGGCTTTCTTGGTATTGGCCGTCCTTGGGAACGGCGGTCACGACGGCAAGGGACGGCAGCGTTCCGACGGCAGATCGACCCAGACCCGGGCATCGGGCGGCATGACGAGATCGGGCGGTGCCGAGGCGCGAATCATCGTGCCGTCGGCAAGCTCGAGGGCGAGGTCGCGAAGCGATCCCAGGAAAGTCTGACGGATGACGCGCGCCGGCAGGCGGTTATCGCTGGCGCCGCCCTCTGCGTGCACCCTGACCTCGTGGTAGCGGATCGAGAGCGAAGCCTCGCCGCCGGGAACGAAGGACGGCTCGGCGCAGCGCAGGACCGCGGGGCCGATATCGAGGCGCGCGGCGTCGACGGCACGCCCGCTCAAGATGTTGGCGCCGCCGAGGAACGCCGCGACGAAGGCGGAGCGGGGGCGGTTGTAGACCTCCTCCGCGGAGCCCGCCTGCTCGATGCGGCCCTGGTTCATCACCACGATCAGGTCGGCGGTGGTCATCGCCTCGGCCTGGTCGTGGGTCACATAGACCGTGGTGTAGCGATAGGCGTCGTGCAGGCGACGGATTTCGAAGCGCATCTCCTCGCGCAGCGCCGCGTCGAGGTTTGACAGCGGCTCGTCGAGCAGCAGGATCTCGGGCTCGACGATCAGCGCGCGGGCGAGCGCAGCGCGTTGCTGCTGCCCGCCGGAAAGCTCGCCCGGGTAGCGGTCGGCGAAGGCGCCGAGCTTGACCGCCCCCAGCATCTCGGCGACCCGCCTGCCGGCCTCGATCTTCGGCATGCCGCGCAAGGTCAATCCATAGGCGACGTTTGCCGCGACCGTCATGTGCGGCCAGAGCGCGTAGCTCTGGAAGATCATCGACATCCGGCGTTGCTCCGGCGGGGTGGCGTAGCCGTCGGAGGACAGCGCCTGGCCGTTGACCCGGACCTCGCCGCCGTTCGGCGCGACGAACCCGGCTACGAGGCGAAGCGTCGTCGTCTTGCCGCAGCCCGAGGGGCCGAGCAGGCAGACCAGGTTTCCGCGCGGCACCGAAAGGTCGATGCCGTCGACGACGGCGACGCCATCATAGCGCTTGGTCAGGCCGCGGAGCTCGAGATGGGTCATCAGGCGGCCGAGCGCGGCGAGGCCGGGTTCGAGGCCAGCATGCGGTCGCGGCCGGCGCGCACATGGTCGCGCATCGCTGTCGCCGCAGCATCGGCATCGCGGCTGGCGAGCGCGGCGACGATGGCGCGATGCTCATCGTTGGAGACCAGCAGGCCACCGCCCCTCAGCAGGCTACGCCGGCGCAGGAGGTGCATCTCGTTGATCAGGCGGCGGTACATCGCCAGCAGCTTGCGGTTGCCGGCCATCTCGACGATGCGGTCGTGGAAGCGGAGGTTGAGCGGGAAGTATATCGCGAAGGACTCAGGCGCGAGGCACCCCTCCAGCTCCTCGACCATCCGGCGGAGCTCGTCGATCTCGGCTTGCGTGATGCGCGGCGCCAGCAGCCGGCCGGCCAGCTCATCAAGACCGGCGCGGACCGAATACATCTCCTCGGCTTCGTCGTCCCCGATCTGCCGGACAAAGACGCCGCGGTTCTTTTCGAGGCGAACGAGGCCGGCTTCCTCCAGCGCGCGGAACGCCTCGCGGACGCTCGAGCGGCCGACGCCGAGGCGGTCGGCAATGGCGAACTCCTTGACCTGGGCGCCGGCATCCAGCTCGCCGGAGAGGATCATGCGAAGGATCTCCTCTTGCACCAGGCTGGTGAGCGAGGTGCTCCTGAGGAAGCCGATCGCGCTCTGCGACGGGTCGCTGCTGCCGCTTCGGAACTCGGTCATGGCCTCGCTCTCTCAGCTGCCCGTGAAGACCGGCTTGCGCTTCTCGAGGAAGGCCTTGCGGCCTTCGATGTAGTCGTTGCTGGCGAAGCAGGCCTTGACCATCGCCGCGCATCGATCGAGATCGCGCTTGTCGGGGTCGTTATGGACTTCGGTCAGGCATTGCTTGATCGTAGCGACCGTCAGAGGCGCGTTGCCGGCGATGGTGTTGGCCATGTCCATCACCGTCCGCTCGAGGTCGGCGTCCGCCACCACCTGGTGAACCATGCCGCGGGCCAGCGCCTCGGCGGCATTGTACTGTCGGGCGGTGAAGAAGATCTCCTTGGTCGCCGGCGTGCCGATCGTCTCGGAATATCGGCGCAGGCCGGCATAGCCGTAGCCCAGCCCGAGCTTCGCAGCGGGGAGGGAGAAGCGCGAGCCCTCGGTCGCGATGCGGATGTCGCAGCAGATGGCGAGGTTGAGCCCGCCGCCGATGCAGTGTCCGCGGATCATCGCGATGGTCGGCATAGGGAACCGGTAGATGTGGCTGTAGAGCCGCTCGACCAGCGCGTTGTAGCGCTGTACCGCCTCCTCGCTCTGGCGCTCGTCGGCGAATTTGGAGATGTCAGCGCCCGAGACGAAGGCCCTGCCGCCGGCGCCGGTCAGGATGACGACCCTGACCTCCTCGTCGGCAAGGAAATCCTCGAGGATCTGTTCCGCCGCAGCCCACATCTCGAAGGAGACCGCGTTGTGCTTCTCGGGATTGTTGAAGGTCAGGATCCCGACCTTCCCTTCCTTACGCGCCAGCATCTTGTCGGTGAGAGGCGTATCCATCCGGTCATCCTTTGGCAGAGAAGCCGCGTATGCGGAGGAGCGAAACGTCGAACCCAACGACGATGGGATGCAGATTGCAGATTGTCAACAATTTAGCTGGAATACAGGATTGACTGCGCAGGAGGCGGCTGCGCCTGAAATTCCCTCCCAGGCCAGGCTCTTTGGACTATTCTAGCGGCGGTGGTGGATACGTCGGCGGCTTCCGGGGGAGGCAAGCGAGGTGCATGAGTCGTTTCTGACCTACAGGGGATTCCTGTTCCTGAAGGTCGCCAGCCTGGCGGGGATATTGGCTGTGGCTCTCTATATGGGGCACGCGCCGATGGACGCGCCAAATGGCGGGACGTGGCTCGGCTATGGCCTGGGAACCGTCAGCG
>VGEN01000196.1 GCA_016869285.1 Alphaproteobacteria bacterium | reverse complement strand
GTCTATTCCGATTGCTGGAAGGGCTACAACGTGCTCGACGTATCCGACTTCAAGCACTTCCGGATCAATCACTCCGAGCTCTTCGCTGATCGGCAGAATCACATCAACGGCATCGAGAACTTCTGGAACCAGGCCAAGCGCCACATGCGCAAGTTCAACGGTGTCCCGAAGGCCCATTTCGGGCTATTCTTGAAAGAGTGCGAGTGGCGCTTCAACACCAGTGACCCATCCAAGCAACTAACCCAGATCAAACAATGGGTTAAGCGTCATCTCAGGTAGTTATCTGGGACAGCCCCAAACGTTGATTGTAGGCCTTCACATCGAAGTCGCGGTCGACGACGAGGATTCCCTGTGCCATATGGTCGAGGGTCGTGCGTAGAATCGACTCCCGCGCCTTCAGCTGCTCTGTCTGCCGGTCGACCTCGGCAGCAAGCGTCTCGGCTTGGCGCGCGCGCTCGGTGATGTCCGTGAAGGTGAAGGCGTAGCCGCCGTTGGGCAGCGCGTGGCCGGTGAGGTGAATGATCGTGCCGTTGGGGAGACGGCGATCGGCGGAGAAGTCATTGCGCGCGGCCAGGGAGGCGAGGCGGTCGGCGATCTGCTTTTCCGGGTCCGCTCCCGTGATGAGGCCGCGGTCCGCGATCATCCGCAGGTGATCGGCGAAGTGGATACCGGGGCGGATCGTGTCTTCGCCGACGCCGTAGAGTTCGCAGAAGCGCCGGTTGCCGCGGACGATCCGCATGTCCGGGCCGACGATCAACACCCCCTGACCGATGCCGTCGAGGGCATCGGCGATCAGTGCGTGGGGATCTGGTTGTTGGCCGTCAGCGGCCATACGGCGAGGCTCCGATCGGGGGCAACCGAAGCAATTTAGCCCAAATTGTGAGCGACGATACCCCGTTACGCGGCGCCGGCGCGGAACCTCAGAACCCGGCCGGGAAGGGCACCGGTGGCAGCACCTTTCTCCAGGCTCACCTGCCCGTTAACCACGACCCAGTCGATGCCTCGTGCGTAGCGGTAGGGATCGCCGAAATCGTTGGTCTCGGCGACCCGGTCGGGATCGAGCACGCAGATGTCGGCGAAGGCGCCGGCCTTGAGCACGCCGCGGCCGGCGAGCCGGAACCGATTGGCCGGATAGCCAGTCAGCTTGTGGATCGCCGCTTCCCAGGAGAGCTTGCCGTCCTCGCGCACGAAACGGCGGAGGAAGCGGGCGAAGGCGCCGTAGGAGCGTGGGTGATGGCGGCCGCGCGCGAGCGGTCCCTCCGGATGCAGCGAGAAGCCGTCGGAGACGACGCCGCCGACCGGATGACGCGCGATGTCGAGGAAGTCATTCTCCGAAACGTCCTCGGCGAGCATCCAGGGCTTGCCTTCCTCCTCGATCAGGATGTCGAGCAGCGCGTCATAGGGATCCTGGCCGCGCGCCTTGGCGATGGCACGGAAGTCCTGGCCGACCAGGTTGGCGTTGCGCGTGCCGCTGGCGAGCCAGATCTTGTGCCAATCGCCGTTCTTGCAGAGTGTGCGCTTGCGGCTGCCGCCGGACTCGGCGCCATGCGTATTGGTGTCGTCGATGATCTTCTTCCGCGTCGCCGGGTCCTTGAGGCGCTTGATCATCGCCGCGTCGCCGCCGTCGCAGGCCCAGGGCGGCAGCAGCGACTTCAGCGTTGTCGAGCCGACCGTATAGGGGATCGCATCGCAGCTTGCATCGAGACCGGAGCGGCGCTCGTCGTCGATCAGCGTCAGCAGCTCATGCGCGCAGCCGAGTCGCGGAGCCCCCGGCTGCATATGCGAGACATGCGCGGGGATGCCGGCCTGGCGCCCGACATCGAGGCATTCGCGCGCCGCAGCGACGATGCTCTCGGTCTGGTTGCGGATATGCGAGGCGTAGAGGCCGCCATGCCTGGCCACGACGCGCGCGAGCCGGACGATCTCCTCAGCTTTGGCATAGCTGCCGGGGATATAGGCGAGGCCGGTGGTCATGCCGATGGCACCGTCGCGCATCGCCTCGTCGGTGAGCGCCTCCATGCGCGTCATCTCGGCGTCGGTCGGCGCGCGGTCGTCATAGCCCATCGCCGCGGCGCGGACATTGCCGTGGCCGACGAAGCTTGCAAGGTTGGTGGCCACTCCCTGACGCTCGATGCGCTGGAAGTATCCGGCGAAGCCGGTCCAATCGCAGCCGAGCCCGTCGGTCAATATCGGGTCGAGCGGACCGTAATAGGGCTTGCCGTCGATGGTCGGCGCCGCCGAGACGCCGCAATTGCCGGCGATCTGCGTCGTGACACCCTGCGTCACCGCGGAAGAGGCGCGCGGCTCGATCGCGATGGTGAGATCGGAATGCGTATGCGCGTCGATCAGGCCGGGCGTGACCAGCCGGCCCTCGGCGTCGATGCTGCGCTTCGCCGCCGTGCCGTTCAGATGCCCGATCGCGGCGATCCGGTCTCCCTCTATGCCGATATCGGCCTTGAACCACGGCGCACCGGTGCCGTCGACGATACGGCCGCCCTTGATCACGAGGTCGAGCATCGGAGGTTCCTCTGTAACGCGATGGCGCCGGCATGGTGCGAAGGTCGGCTGCCCGCTTCAAGGGAGTTCGTTCGCTGGCGGAAGCGCTTGCCTCCGCCGCCTGTCCGCCTTCAATAGGGCGTGGCGCCGAACATCCTGCTCATCACCTCCGACCAGCATCGCGGCGACTGCTTCGGCTTCGAGGGAAGGCGCGTGAAGACGCCGCATCTCGACCGCATGGCGGCTGAGGGGACGCGGTTTGCTGCCTGCATCACGCCCAATGTCGTCTGCCAGCCGTCGCGCGCCTCGATCCTGACCGGCCTCCTGCCGCGCACGCATGGGGCCTGGGATAACGGTTTCGAGCTCGACGAGACGATCGGCGAGAGTGGTTTCGCCGGCACCTTCGCCAAGGCCGGCTGGAAGACCGGCTTTATCGGCAAGGCGCATTTCTCGACCGTGCACACCTTCAAGCCGACCGGCCGCCCAGAATGCCGGCGGAGCACCGTCAACTACGGACCGGACTGGTTCGGTCCGTACATGGGCTTCGAGCATGTGGAGATCGTGCTGACCGGCCATAATTCTTTCCTGCCGCAGGAGCCGCCCGCCGGGCTGCACTACGAGCGCTGGTATCACCAGGGCGGGCGCGGCGAGCGGCTGAACCGGCTCTACGCGACGCGGCTCGCGCCCGATGTCGGCGCAGCGCAGACGCACAACTCAGCCCTGCCGACCGCCTTTCACAATTCGACCTGGGTCGGCGACCGAACCATCGAGTTCCTGCGGAAGAACCAGAACGAGCGCTTCATCGCCTGGGCCTCGTTCCCCGATCCGCATCATCCTTTCGATGCACCGGACCCGTGGTGCTACATGCACCTGCCGGAAGAGGTCGATCTGCCTGAGCATCGCACGATGGATCTCGACCGCCGTCCGTGGTGGCACCGCACGAGTCTCGAAGGAACGCCGGCGCTGGCCGATCCGACGCTGCTCGCCTTCCGCCAGAAGCAGTCGCGGGTGCCGCCGCAGACCGATGAGCAGCTTCGCCACCTGATCGCCAACTACTACGGCATGATCGCGCTCATCGACCACAATGTCGGCCGCGTTCTGCTGGCGCTCGAGGATCTCGGGCTCGCCGGGAACACCCTGGTCGTGTTCACATCGGATCATGGCGATTGGCTCGGCGATCACGGGCTGATCCTGAAGGGGCCGATGCACTACGAGGGCCTGCTGCGCGTCGGCTGCGTCATGCAGGGGCCGGGCGTGCCTGCCGGCAAGGTGGTGCACGACCCGGTCTCCACCCTCGATCTCCCGGCGACTTTCCATGACTATGCCGGCGTCGCGCCGTCGCGCACGCTTCATTCGCGCTCGCTGAAGCCGCTGATCGAAGGCGAGGAGAGCCGCGACTTCGCCTATAACGAATGGGACCTGCACCCGGCGCGCTGCGGCGTCGCCCTCAAGCTCCGCACCGCGCGCACGAAGACCCACAAGCTGACGATCGAGGAGATATCCGGTGCCGGCGAGCTCTACGACCTCGCCGGAGACCCGACCGAGATGGACAACCGCTTCGGCGATCCCGGCATCGCAGCCGCGCAGCGCGAGCTCACCGACATGATCCGAAACCGGCCCGACGACGTGAACATCACGCAGCTCGAACCGGACGGGATGGCGTAACGCCTCGTACCCCTCTCCCGCGTCGTACGCGGGGGAGAGGACACGATCAACGATCCGTCGACAGGTGGAACAGGCAGTCGCCGCGCTCGACGCGGCCGGGGACGCGCTTGCACAGCACCATGCCGTCGCGCGGGAAGAGAGCAGGGACCGGCGGGCGCATCGGGTTGTCGACGAACTGCACGACGCCGGCGGTCTGGCCCTTCTTGACCATGGCGCCGAGATCGACATGGGGCTCGAACAGCCCGGCATCGGGTGCATAGACGTAATAGTCGTCGCCGCCGACATCCATCATGCGCGTCTTCGGCTTCTTCCTCGTGAGGTCGGTCTCCTTGGCGATGCCCATATGCTCCATGATCCGGCGCACGCCTTCGACCGCGATGCGGGTCGAGTCGAGCCCGACCATGCCGGCGCCGCCAAGCTCGGTGCCGAGGCGGAGCTTGCCGGCGCGCTCGGCGGCTCCGGTCGAAGTGCGGTCGCCGCCGCCGCCGAGATTGACGTAGCCAACCGGGGCGCCGAAGGCCTCGGTCAGCGCCAGCAGCTTCTTCGTCCGCGCCTTGTCCTTGCTCACGCCCATCAGCGCGCTCGGGATGTAGAGCAGGCTGGAGCCGCCCGAATGCAGGTCGAGAATCACGTCGGATCGGGAGACCAGCTCGGTCTCGATGTAGTGCGAGATCATCCAGGTCGGCGTGCCGTCGGGATCGCCGGGGAAGGTGCGGTTGAGGTTGCCCTGGTCGATGGGAGAGGTGCGCATGCCCGCCATCGCCGCCGGGAAGTTGGCGGCGGGAAGCACGATCACGCGGCCCTTGATCTCCTTCGGCTCCAGCTCGCGGATCAGCCTTGTGGTCGCGACCTGGCCTTCATACTCGTCGCCGTGGTTGCCTGACATGGCGAGCAGGGTCGGGCCCTTGCCGTTCTTGATGCAGGCGATCGGGATGGCGATATGGCCGTAGGCCGAGCGATGGACCGAATGCGGCAGCTTGAGCCAGGTGACCTGCTTGCCGTCGGCCTCGAAGTCGATGTCGGCGGCAATCCGGGTCTTGCCGCCGCCCATCCCGCCATTCGCCGTGGTGTTGATCGCCGGCATCTCGTTCAGCCCTTCTTCACGGCCCAGAAGTAACGCACCGGCGAGTTCTGCACGCCGGTCAGGTTGGAACGAAACGCGGTCTGGGTGAACCACTGTCCGTAGGTGAACCAGGTGCCGTGCTCGTAGAGCTTGCGATGCACGTCTTCGAGCAGCGCCCGCTGCTTCTTCGGATCGGTCTCGCGCGTCCAGGCGTCGCGGAGCCGCTCGATCTCGGCATCGCAGGGCCAGCCGAACCACGCCTTGTCGCAGGCGGTCGAGGCCGGGTTGGTGAAGGGATCGCCGCCGGAGACACCGGAACCGGAGGTGAAGAAGATGTTCCAGCCGCCCTCGGCCGGAACTTTCTTGACCGCGCGGCGGGTCAGCACGCTGTTCCAGTCGGTCGGCTGCACGTCGGGGTTGGCGCCGATGCGCTTCAAGGACGCGGCGAGCACGAGCGAGGCGGCGCTGAAGATCGGGAAGTCGGTCGCCTGAAGGATGACGATCGGTTCGCCCTTGTATCCGGCTTCGGCGAGAAGCCGCTTCGCCTTGGCGTCGCGCTCGGCCCTTGTACCGGCGGTGTAGGGCTCGGAGCCGGCGAGCGTGTCGTTGGGCGAGCCGCAGACGAACAGCGACCAGCAGACCTTCCAATCCTCCGGGTCGCTCGACACCGAGGCGCGGAGATAATCCTCCTGGTCGAGCAGGTATCCCAGCGCCTGCCGTGCCTTCACATTGTTGAAGGGCGGATGGAGGTGGTTGGGACGGAGCGTGCCGACATTGCCGAGCGGATCGCCGCGCTGGATGGTGACGTTGCGATTGCGCTTCAAGACCGGGATCATGTCGTGGGTCGGCGTCTCAAGAATGTCGACCTCGCCCGCGACCAGCGCATTGGTCGCGGTCGACGGGTCGGGGATGTAGGTCCATTCGACGCGATCGACCAGCACCGCTTTGCCGCCGGCAGACCAGCTCGACGGCTCGGAGCGCGCAACGTACTTGGCGTTCTTGCGCAGCACGATCTTCGAGCCCGGCACCCACTCCTTCGGATCGTAGGTGAACGGACCGGAGCCGATATGCTCGGGCACCTGCTGGCCGGCATCGGTCTTGGCGACCGCCTCCTTCATCACCGCCGGGATCAGCCCGCCGATGCGGCCGAGCGAGGAGATGACAAGGCCGTAGGGCTCCTTGAGCTGGAGAGTCAGCGTGCGGTCGTCGACGGCTTCCAGCTTGGCCACCGACTGGAACAGGCGCTGGCCCATGATGTCGCGCTTGCCCCAGCGCTCAAGCGACGGGATCACATCCTTTGACGTCACCGGCGTGCCGTCATGGAAGGCGAGGCCGGGGCGCATGGTGAAGCGGAAGGTGAGGCCGTCCTGGGAGACCGACCAGGTCTCGACCATCTGCGGCTGCACCTGGAGCTTGGCGTCGCGCGCGAACAGCGTGTCGTAGACCATCGAGCCGAAGACCTGGGTGACCGTGCCGGTGGTCCAGATCGGATCGAGCACGCGGAGGTCGCCTTGCGGCACGTAGCGGATCACGCTGTTGTCCTGCGCCAGCGCGGGCGCCGAGAGCGCGGAAGAGAGAAGCAGCGCCGCGGCCAGCGGACGGATCATGTTGCGCATCGGAAAGCCTCGTTGAGTCCGGATGCCGGGGTTTCCGGCGGATGTTTTTCTTGTAGGACACGCTAGCACCGCATCCCGCCGGGCGTAAGGCGGTGATCGTTTAGCCCGGCCTATTCACGAGCGAGCATGATTTGAATTGCGGCGATGGAAGGCGATCAGATAGCATGCTTTGTCGTTGCGCCTTTTTCATCGCGGGTTGGTTCGTCGGGTGTCGGGTTATTGGTTTGGGATTGAGGGAACGGGTGTTTTCGGGGCATCGGCCCCGTCGGTCATGGAGCGGCGGGTCGAA
>VGEN01000195.1 GCA_016869285.1 Alphaproteobacteria bacterium | reverse complement strand
GGAGTTCTGAGACCAGGCCCTCGCGGCACAACAGATCCAGCACTGCCTTGCGAAACGAGGCCTCGAGCAGCTTGCGCGGGAGGGCCGGCAGGACCCTGAAGCCGCCCTCAGCGTCGAATGCGCCATCTGCCGCGAGCACATGGATGTGCGGGTTGTAGTTGACCAGGTCACCGAAGGTCTGGACGAAAAGGACGAGGCCCGGCCGCGCGCCAGGGCGGGCGCTCGAGCAGAGACGGTCGAACAGGCGCTCGAGGATGCTGCACAGTTTCCCCAGCAGCGCGCGCCTGCGCGCAAACAGCGGCCGCAGCAGGCGCGGGATGGTGAACACGTATTGCCGGTGTGGCACCGGGGCAAGCAGGTTGGCCTCCACCCATTCGCCGTCGGCGGCGTCGCTCAGGCTCGTCAGGCCACGGAGGTCAAGGGTTCCCTCGCGCTGGGCTAACGCCTGGTCGATACGTCCATCCGTGCAATAGGATGTCGCAGAATCGTGGTCTACCCGTGCCAACGCGCCGATCGCAGCTGCAAGTCGCTTTACCTTTCCTGTCGTGGAGATTTGCCGCCCTGAGCCTGCCGATGCCGCATCGCAATGGCGAGAAAGAGTTTGTTCGGCGTCATGGCAATCACCCAGGCCACAAGTCGCCAGTACCTCGGAAGATAGCGACCGACGAAATTCTTTCCAAAGTTCCCGACAACTGCCGCCGCGATTTTCCGATGGTCTCCCTTCAGCCAGTCGGCGATCTTTGCGTTGGCGGCCGGTGTATCCAGAAATCCGAGCCGATAGAACTGAATGCAAATGCCGGTGCGAGCGACACTCCCGATCAAACTTTCGAAATAGCTTTCCAGCGCTCTCTTTGCAGCCGCATAAGCCACGTTTTCGGGCCTGCCACGAATAGCAGCTATCGAGCCGATCCCGACGATATTGCCAGCGTTCGCTGCCCGCAGCTTCGGCAGGGCAATTGAAACTGTGGCTATGACCGCGAAAACGTTGATCTCGAAGAGTTCACGCATGGTCCGGCCATCGCTGCCGACCTCGTCGCCGTCACGCCACGCACCGATGGTACAAATAAGATTGTCCAGATCTCCGTCCTCGATGGCTTTTGCCAACGTCTTTCTGAAGGCCTCGGGCCACCGCGCATCGACGGTGAGTACATCGACCTTCACGCCAAAGCATGTTGCAAGGTGCCCCGCTTCCGCCACGAGCCCGAGCTCGTCGCCAGCAACGAGGATGAGATCGTGGCCACGCTGGGCCAGTTCGCGCCCGATCGCGCGTCCGAGACCGGATCCAGCACCTGCAATCAGCGTTCTCATATGGACAGCCGCCGAGAAAGCTCGGACTGGAAAACACGAGCCGGATCCCAGGCACGCACACCGGCCCGAAATCTATCGAATTCGGGATAACATGCTTCGACAACAGACCGTGGCAGACGCGAGTCCTTGATCAGATTTGGCCAGCCTTTCGCCTCAATCGTCAGAGCGTCGACGTCATTCAGGAACGCGCCCGACCTGCTTGATCTCGGACAATCGAGGCTCAAGCAAATTCCGTCCCCAGCAAACCGCAGCATCGACCGGGTCCCCGAGAACACCTTGGAGGATGCGAGCGTGATCGGCGTTCCATGCATCCTCGCCCGACTGATGACCTCTCCAGCGAATGTCTCGTATGCCTGCCTCGGCAAGATCACCTGATACGAATGAAAGCCGCTGGGCCCGAACAGACGAAAATACTGCTGAAGTGCATGAACGGGGAAGATCGTGGAAGCGAGATCGGAAACCGTGATGCGCCGCCGCATTTGAAATTCTTGGTAGAAGTAATTGAACGCCGAGATCGTGAGCCGCTATAGGCACAAAACGGAAAGGATCGACGTGGTGACTTCGGATTCGGAACAAGCGGCCTTCGGGCGCGGCCGCCTTCATCCGCAAAATCGATCCTCACGGCGTGACCGTTGCCGCGCCGGGAAAAATCGTGCCATGTGTAGAGAAATGCCGAGCACGTCGCGATCTCTGTGATCTTTGCGGCGCTGCCGTCCAAATCGTCTATCTCGATGAATTGCACCTTGCACACGCTGCTGTTCAGCGGCTTGACGCGAAGGGTGGCGTCGAGAATGACCCCCGTCAAACCGTAACCTCCGCATGTTAGATTGAAAACATCCGGAAGTTCTGTGTCGCTCAATTCCACGATACCGTGACTTGGATGAAAAAGCCGCAACGACTGTACTTGGGACGCAAACGTCGTATCTCCGCCGCCCCACTTGCCGTGAACGTTTGCCGCGATACATCCTCCAACGGTGATCAAGCCATGCCCGGGCTGGATCGGCAGGAAATGCCGTCGCTCCGCGAGAAACCTGAACAGATCGAAGAGCCTGATGCCCGCCTCGACTCGGATCAGCGCGCGCTCTTCATCCCATTGGATGATGCGTGAGAATTCCGTCATCGAGAGCGAGGTCCCGCCATCGGCAAAGCTGGCCGCCGCGTAGGACAGGCCGGCGCCGCGCGCGATCGCGGTCGGCGGAAAGTCGTCGGCGCGGAATGCCAGATAGCGGTCGGGGCGGCGCATCGTGACGGCCGCCTCTACGCCTCGATCGAAGCTCGCAACTGTCTGCACCATCCAGCCCGACAAATCTGCCGTTAGGCGCGGTGTTAACAATTATGCTTCATTGTCCGGCAGAATGCTTTTCTGCCGATTGATAAAGGATACCGGATAGCCGAGGCCGTTCTTGTACGTGCGAGCGACATAAAGCGCAATGAAAGCCAGAACGGCGCCGACATAGGCGGAAAACGCCAGGGCGCCGACGACCAGCCAGAACGGATCGGGGCTGCCGACATACATGTACCCGATCGCCCAGAGCGTCAGCAGCCAAAAAGGCAGCAGATAGATCGGCAGCCGGAGGAACAGCGTCGATGACGCAAGAAGTCCTGCGACCGCAAAAATTACCATGCGCGAGAGATTGTATTTCGTTTTTCCGGTGATCCTCCGTTGTCGTTTGTACGGCACCGATGTGCGGGAAAAGCCCACGCGCCCGATCGATGCGCGAATAAACGGAAACGATGAGTTCTCCGCCACGATCGCCTTGCGAACGTCGTCGGTAAAAAGCGCAAACTCGGCCATGTCCAGGATGATCTCCTCGTCGGCGACGGCGCGGAGAACGCGGTAAAAAACTTTCCGAAGAAAAGTGATGACCCCCAGTTCATCACGGCTCGAGCGCTGGCCATAAACAACCTCATAACCGCCAGCTTCCCGGAGCCGGACAAATTCCAGGATCAGTTCGGGCGGATCCTCACAGTCGATGTCGATGAAGACGAAGAGGTCACCCGACAGCCGCCGCAAGCCGGAGATCAGGGACTTCTGATAGCCGACGTTCCGTGAATTCACAACGATATAAGTTGACGACCAGTCCTTCTTGATCTTGAGAATTTCCTCGTAGGTACTATCGTTTGATGCATTGTCCAGAAAGACGAGATTGATAGAGTAACGCCCGGCGAGATTCGCTATGACCGGCTTCAACCGCTGATAAAATAGCGGGACCGCAGCCTCCTCATTGTAAACCGGGCAGAGAATGACAAATTTTGGGAGCATCCCGTCCGTCGAACCAGGAGATAAAGGCTCCGTCAAGTTTGACGGATCATGAGAGCCGCGGCAAGCCCTATTAGCTACTAGATGGATTTTACGCATGCGGCAGGAACCCATCATCGAGAACGGCGGGCCCAGAGTTTTGACGGCCGTCTTATTCGGCTCGCTCGGCCTTGTCATGCTGGCTTCGCTCCTTCTGGCGATCCCATTCGAGCGAGTGTTCCCTCCCGCAAGCGTAATCCCCGAGCAGTCAACCTTGGTGTTCTATCCCACCGCGGTCCGACAGCGGATTGCGCACGTATTCTGGATCGTCGCACTCGCGGCCATCTGCCTGTTTGCGCTGTTTGGGCCTTGGAAAGCGGTCGACCACTTCACAGGCGGTGGAGCCCTCGACCGAATAGCGGTGCCGGGCCGGCTGCTCGTTGTCGTCGTGTTGCTCGGCATTTTTTGGTCTCGATGGCTGCACGACTACGGCGCCGCCTATGCACTCGCCGCCGCGATCATAACCGCGCCGCTGCCCTGGATTGGCGCCAGCCGGCCATTCACCGGCCGCTTCATTCCGCTCATGGAGCGCTACGCAGGCCTGTTCGTTCTCGCCTATCTGGCCGTCACGCTGGCGTCAGGCTTTTTCGGACATGGCAATTTTAAAGCCAGCGTCTACGTGAACACGATCGACTACCACCTTTCGGTCGTTCTCGGTTCGGTGGAGGTGCTTCGCAAATACCTTTTGAGCGCCGCGGACCCGTTTCCCGTTATCAGCCTAAATTACGGATTTCTTTCCACTTTTAGCGCCGCCGGATTGGGCGCCACATTCAACGTCGAGACGGTTGGCTCATATGTCCGCCTGATCCAGATCTACCAGTTGATCTTTGCGCTGATCTTCGTGGCTTCGTCGTGGCTCTGGTCGCAAGGCAACCGTCTATTTCTGCTGTTTGCGTGCATCACCGTGTTGCCCTGGGTGAGCACCGTCCATGCCTCCGTGATGGCGCCTAACCAGTCCGGATACCGGATGCTGGTTTTCGCGGCGCTGCCTGCGGTCATACTTCTTCTTCAGCACATCAAGACCAATCGCGCGCGCATTGCCGTGTCCGCCGTCGCAGCCGCGGTCATGTGCGCATGGAATTTCGAAACCGGGATTGCAGCGACCGCGGCGATCGCGTTGACAGGGCTGCTGATCCCGTATCGCCAAGGAAAACGGCTGCCGCAGCTTCTCGGAATCGCGGCATTGCTCGTGGCCGGCATGACGGTAAGCCTGCTTGCGATCCTCGCCATCGTTCTGCCCGGAGAGCTTTTTTTGGCGACGACGTTCAATCACTTTGTGCGCATTGTTGGGACCGGGTTCAACGGCCTCGCTCACCACACTGACATGCTGCCGCTGGCGATCGCCGTGCTGCTGTCAGCCGTGCTGATCCATACCTGCATCGAAGCACGCCGGGGCCGGCTGGACGACGGCCTGCTCGCGCGCGGCGCCATGGCTGGCGCTGCCGCGGTGTGGATGGCGTACTATGCGCTTCGGCCGGACTCCTGGAACCTCTGGGGCGTGATCTGCCTTTGCGTCTTTGTTGTTGAGCCGATCACGCGGGCTGAATTCTGGTCGCGACGCGACGACACGGCTGGCGGCCGGGTGCCCGCGCCTCTGGCGGCGGCTGCCGCGCTTGCATTGCTGGTGCCCTCCCTGCAGGCCCATGAATTTCTTTTTCGATACCGGGCCGTTTCCTTTCAGGGAACGCCCAGCTTTCAGGGCCTCGTGTTGCCGGCAACGCTGGTTGAGCAAGTCAGCCGTCAGGCTGGTGCGCTGTCGGCAGCCAGCGGCACGACCGTTTATGCGACGCCGACTCCCTTCATCATGGCGCTCGCCTCCGGCAAGACGAACGATCTGCCGATCTTCGACCTGTTCGGAGAGACCTGGACGGAGGCCGAGTTCAGGCAGCTCCAGCTGCGGATCATCAACATTAACCCCGATCAGGTCATGATCGATCCGGAGGGCAGTCCGTCGCTTGCTCTGAGCATTGCGCGACGGATGTTCTACAATCGCTTGAGAAAGAGGCTTCCGAACGATTTTGTCGAAGTCGGCGAGGCTGGTGGCTGGAATGTCTGGCGACCGGTTCCGAACCAGCGTTGACGACGTCCGCACCCGGGCTCCCGACCGATGTTGATCGAGAAAATCAAGGAAGCCTTCATCCGGAGATCTCAGACCTCGACGCGGGACCGACTTGGTGCCGCCGATGCGGAGCGGCTTGCGCACATGTTTGCCGCGATGAAAAATGGAAGCATTCACACGCAGCCATCGCGCTACTGGGAAGAGCTGAACAAGATGAACATGGCTCAGCTCAGGCAGAACGGATACGAGAACTTCAAGCGCACTATTGCACTGAACTACTTCACGTGGACTCGCCTGCTCCCTTGGGACAGCCAGATCCTGTTTCTCTGCGGGAAACTTCCGATCGGAACGCTCCTCGACGCCGCCATCAGGACGTTTCGGTACGGCCGCCAGAGCTACTTCTCGGCGACAAGCATCCCGCAGGCGCTCGCCTACAGCTTCCTCACAATGTTGCAATGGTCCTATCTGTCCAGACTCTCGCTAAACTCGCGACTGCTCAAGCTGCGCGAACCGCCGCAAGGCAATCCGCCGCTCGTCCAAGCCCGCGGTGGGCTGAAGCTTTCACAGGACCTTGCCAACTCGATCCTCGAATACGACTCGTTCTCTCCGGCAATGCCGGAGCGTCCGGCCGTCGTCTTGGAACTTGGCGCCGGCTACGGGCGAAACGCGTTTGTTGTGTTGAAGATACACGCTGACGTGAAATACATCGTCGTCGATATACCGCCGGCGCTTTGGGTGGCGGAGCGGTACCTCTCGGAAGTGTTTCCGGAAAGAACAATATTTCGGTTTCGCGACTTTGAAGACTTCGCCCAAGTCTCTGAGAAGTTCGACAAGGCCGACATCGTCTTTCTGCTCGCTAGCCAGATATCCTGTCTGCCTGACCGCCTATGTGATCTGATCCTCAATATCTCGTCGCTGCACGAAATGAGGGCTGAGCAGATTTCCTATTACTTCGAACAGTTCGACCGCACGCTTCGCATTGGCGGGCACATGTATATGAAGCAGTGGCGGCACGCAAAAGTTCTGTTCGAGGGAACCTCGCTCGTCGAATCCGATTATCCGGTTCCCCTGGGTTGGGACACGGTGTTCAGCCGGGTCGCTCGTGTTCAGACGCGCTTCTTCGAAGCCCTCTACAAAAAATCCCGTTAGCCACCGCGAAGTCCTGGACGCACTCTGGGGTTTACTGTTTGCAGCTAAATCCGTGATAGTTAGAAGCGCGGCACCAGCGCCGCCTTGAGCGCCTCGGCACCGAGCAACGTTCGGCCAGGGGCTTCTTCAGCTTCGCGTTCTCCTGCTCGTGGGCCCGCAACCGCTCGGGAGCTCGGAGAACTAGCTCATGCCCTCCCCTTGTCCAAATCCAAGTGCAAGGGGTGCACGGATGGAACCAGATTGAAAAGCAGAGGGGTACCCCCGGGGTGGGGTCTCAGGTGGCTGGAAAACGCGACACGGACGGATAAGTCAAAGATTTGACTGATTCCCACCGCGATACCCCAAAGTGCGCCGAACCCTGATCTTCACCCAGCGGCACAAGCACCCG
>VGEN01000194.1 GCA_016869285.1 Alphaproteobacteria bacterium | reverse complement strand
GTGCGCGAAGCCATCGAGGCGGCAGGCGCGACGCGCTTGTTCTTGCCTCCCTATAGCCCGGACTTCAACCCAATCGAGCAAGCCTTTGCCAAGCTGAAGGCCTATCTGCGAAAGGTGGCCGCACGAACCAAGGACGCCCTATGGCAGGCCATCGCTGACGCTCTCGACGCCTTCACACCACACGAATGCGCCAACTACTTTCGAAACTCAGGCTATGAACCAGAATGATCGGAAAATGCTCTAGCGGCAATCGGCGTAGTACTTGTAGCCCTCTTCCTGGCGCACGGCGAAGAGCTGGATCGGCTGGTCCACCTTCGTGTCGCAGACGAAAAGCGGGATCGCGAAAACCGTGATCACCAGCTCGACCTTGTCGCCGGGATGCATCTCGCCCTCGAGGCAGGCGCGCCGGCTCTGTCCCTTCTGCAGCACGAAGGTGTAGCGCTCGCGCGATTTCATGACGACGCGCCCCGCCAGCGAGAAGGGCGCCATGTTGCGCACCAGGAAGCAGGCCCCGTGCGTCGCCGGCCCGATCTGCGCCGAGGCGGGAAGGGCGGTGACGGTCGCCAGAAGCAGAGCCGCGAGCGGGAGCAGAAACCGGATCACGCGCGGATCATAGCGCCCTTGCCGGTGCCCGCTAACCCTTTGAGTCAGGCTGATTCGCGACGGGTCGCGCAAGATCGTGTCGAAGTGACGGGGATAATCATACGAATCATCTGTTGACAAAACTCCGCATTTTTGACAGACTCCGGGTTACTGGGGACAGGTGGGCCTGAGGGCCGCCGGTCCCTTTTCTTTTCCGATCACGGAGTTGACCGATGCACGGGCACGCCCGCGAGGGCGCGCACGACCGCCCGGATTTTGTCCGGCGCGGCGAGCGCTGCTCGCTCGATGGCGATCTCATCCGTCTCTGGACCTCGCCGGTCGGCGGCATCCGGCCTAACGGCCGGCGCCCCCCGATCCCCTGGCTCATGGACCTTTCGGTCCTCGAAGAGGCGATGCGATCCGTCTATGGCCGCGGCTTCCGCCTGGGCGCCCGCGCTCCCTTGCTGCAGATGGCGGTCGACGCGCTCGCCGCCGGCGATCGAAAACGCGCGGCCGAACTTGCCGAGGCCGTCGAGTTCCCGCCGCCGGACTATCCCTCGACCTTCCGCAATGCCTGTGGCCGCTACCTGAGCTGGGGCCCCGCGCACAACCGCAGCAATCCGCGCATCGATGTCGATGCCTGGCTCGCGCGCAAGCAGCTTGAACGCAAATACGACCCTGACCAACCACGCGTGCCGCGCGGGCACCCCGATGGCGGGCAGTGGACGGATGATCCGAGCGTTGGCGACCGCGAGGTCGCGGATCTCGACCGCCTCGCCACAGGCGAGGAGATCCAGAGAGCCGACGATGTCATTCGGGAGCTCGAATCCCGTGTCGGCCTGCCGGAACAGTCGAGCGGTCTCCTCCATCTCGCTGGGGGATCAAAGGATCGGCTCAAGCCAGGGGACCCGCATCAAGGCTACCGCCCACCGCCGCTTTCCGAAGAGGAGATTGCGCGTCACCTGCCGACGGCCAGGCCGACGACGCCAACACCGACGGAAGGCAAGCCCCTGACGAAACCACAGCTGCTCTGGCAAATGACCGAAAGGATTCGCCAGATCCTGAGATTCGCCAGGCGATCGACCTATGGGGTCATTCTATCCACTCTTGTGGAGAGAGGATTTCCCGAGGTAGCTACCTACTTCGACGAACCTAAGGCACTCGAGGAGATGCGGCCTGACGTGAGGGTCGAAAACTTCTCCTCATTCCAAGCGTTTGAAAAAGCAAACCCTGCCGGCCCGGGATATCAATGGCACCACATCCGTGAACAGAGTTTCGGGAGTCCTCGGGACTGGAACGTCGACGCGACCGAGAACATTGTCCGCATTCCCGTTCTCCACCACCGCAGGATAAGCGCCTTCTATTCGTCTAAACCAGAGGAGCTTGGCGGACTGACCGTCCGTGATTGGCTGAAGACGCAAAGCCCCGAGTTTCAATGGCGCGTCGGTCTCACCATTCTGCAATGGCAAGGAGTGATGAAATGACATCGAAACCGTCAGGGCAGTCCGTCGCGAGCCTCATCGAGGCTTTCATCCAGCTTGGAACGGCGCAACCGCCATTGAACGAAGACGAAGACGCCCCCGCGTTCGACCGGCACTCGAACGAGATGTCCAAAATCGCCAGCGACTTGATCGCCTTGGGTCCAGAGGGACGCGCCGCGCTCATCAAGTTGACGGATCACGCCTTCATCCCGATCCGATTTCAAGCGGCCAAGGCGAGCCTCGGCATTGCGAAGGATCGAGCCGTCGAGGTGCTCAGCGACATCATGGAAATGAATGCCGGCACCCTCAGCGCGAGCGCAGGGATGACGCTGATGTTCGCCGGCGAGTTCGACTTAATGACGGGCCTGAAAAGACGACCTAAGCCGTTTCCGCCCGAATGGGAGTGGAAGCCGAAGGGTCCTTCTCGCTGACGCGGAGGGTGAGCGGGCCCTACCGTCCCTCAGTACGCGGATCGAAGGCATCCTGCAGGCCGTCGCCGACGAAGTTGAGCGAGATCACCGTGGCGAAGATCAGCACGCCCGGGTAGATCGCCTGCATCGGCTGCGACCAGATGATCTCCTGGGCGTTGGTCAGGATGTTGCCCCAGCTCGCCACCGGCGGCTGAATGCCGAGGCCGAAGAAGCTCAAGGTCGACTCCAGCAGGATGATGTTGCCGCTGGCCAGCGTGGCGGCGACCAGGATCGGCGAGAGCGCGTTCGGCAGGATGTGGACGAAGAGGATGCGCGCGGTCGAGGCCCCCTGCGCCACCGCGGCCTGGACGAAGTCGCGGGTCTTGAGCGAGAGCGTGACGCCGCGCACCAGGCGGGCCGAGGTGGTCCAGGCGACCAGCGAGATGATCAGTACGATGCGGTAGAGGCTCAGATCCGGCGATTTGGCGATCGCGGCGGGAAGCCCGACCTTAGTCGGGTCGACCGCGGCGAGCACGATCAGCAGCGGCAGCAGCGGGAGCGTGATCCAGCCGTCGCAGAGCCGCATCAGGAAGGCGTCGACGCGGCCGCCATACCAGCCGGAGACGAGCCCGATCACCGTGCCGATCGAGGCGGTGAGGCAGGCGGTGACGAGGCCGACGAAGAGCGAAATGCGGCCGCCATAGATCAGGCGCATCAGCAGGTCGCGGCCGAGATCGTCGGTGCCGAGCGGGTGCTCGGCCGAGGCCGGCTGGAAGCGGTTGAACAGGTTGACCGCCTCGTGGTCCTGGCCGCGCCAGCTCTCGATCGCCGGCGCCAGGACGGCGAGCAGGGCGAGGGCGACCAGCACGGCGCCGCCGATAAGTGCGCCTTTGTGGCGGCGGAAGCGACGCCAGATCAGGACCGCCGGGCGGGTCGCCGGCGGCAAACCTGCTTCGTCGCGAATAAGGGTTTCGCTCGGGCTCAGGGAGACCATGCGTGCCTCACCGGTACGAGATGCGCGGATCGAGCACCGCGTAGAGAAGGTCGGCGACGAGATTCAGGAACAGAGTCACGCTGCAGGCGAAGAGGAGGCCGATCAGCGCAACGTTGAAGTCGTTGGCGAGCACCGAATCCAGGATCAGCTTGCCCATGCCGAGATAGGCGAACATGGTCTCGGTGATGACGGCGCCTGAGAGCAGCGTGCCGCATTCGAGCGCCATGATCGTCACGGTCGGGATCATCGCGTTCCTGAGCGCGTGCCGCCAGACGACGCGGCTCTCATGCGCGCCTTTGGCGCGGGCCGTGCGGATGTAGTCCTCGCGCAGCACCTCGATCATGCCCGAGCGCAGGTAGCGGGTGATCTGCGCGATGTTGATGATGGTCAGCGTCATCACCGGCAGGATCAGGTAGCGGAGCTGGTCGGTGAAGGAGCTCTGCCCGATCGTCTTCATGCCGCCGGCCGGCAGGATACCGAGCTTGACCGCGAACAGGATGATCAGCAGGAGCGCCAGGAAGAAGGTGGGGACCGAGATGCCAGCGAAGCAGAAAAGGTTGATTGCCTGATCGACCCAGGACCGCGGATGGCGCGCGGCGTAGACGCCGGCCGGGATCGCGATCGCAACCGAGATCACGAAGGCGCCGATCATCAGATAGAGCGTGTTCAAGAGGCGCGGCAGCACGATGGCCAGCACCGGCTGGTGGTGCTGGCGCGAGAAGCCGAAATCGCCGCGGGCGGCGTTGCCGAGCCATTCGAGGTAGCGCTCATGCAGCGGCCGGTCGAGGCCGTAATGGGCGCGAAGCCGCGCGGCATCGGCCGCGGTCATGTTCGGATCGCCCGAGAGCATGATGTCGATCGGATCGCCCGGCATCAGCCCGATCAGGCTGTAGACGACGAAGGACATCACCAGCACGACGAGCAGCGCCTGCAGGAAGCGCAGAGAGAGAAAGCGGGTCATTTGTGACCTGCGAAGGAGTGCGACGGTCCACCCCCCACCCCGTCCCTCCCCCGCAAGGGGGGAGGGGGTAAGGCGGCGGCACTCCCTCGTGCCCCCTCCCCCCTTGCGGGGGAGGGACGGGGTGGGGGGTAGAAGTGCGCGGTGTCGATCACGAGGAGAAAAGGCCGGTGGAGGATCGCTCCTCCGCCGGCCTCGTCTCACGTCAGTTCGCGGCCCAGTTCTGCGACCACATCGTGGTGCCGTACTGGTGCCCGGTCGGCACGATGCCCTTCAGCCATTTCGGCACAATGAAGGGCTCGGCGCGGAAGAACAGCGGCAGAACCGGCAGGTCCTCCGAGTAGATCGCCTGGAACTTGGTCCAGAGCGTGCGGCGCTTCTCGCGGTCGAGCTCGACCTCGATGTCCTCGAGCAGCTTGTCCATCTCCGGGTTCTTGTAGCCGGTGTAGTTCTGCCCCGCCCAGTTGTTCTCCTTGGTCGGGATGTGCTTGGACGACAGGATCGTCAGCGGCACGTTCTCGGGCGAAGAGATCCAGGCGAACAGCGCCATGCCGGTGTACTTCCGCTCCTTCGTCGTCTCGCCGAAGAAGACGCGGGCCGGCTCGTTCTTGATCACGATCTCGACGCCGACCGCCTTCCACTGGCTCTGCAGCACCTGCTGGACCAGCTCGCGCGAGCGGTTGCCGGCCGTCGTCATCAGCTCGAAGCGGAGCCGGTCGCCGGCGGCGTTGTGGCGGTAGCCTTCCTTCATGACGTTGAAGCCGGCGGCATCGAACAGCTCCGCGGCCTTCTTGGCGTCGTGGCGATAGGTCTTGACGTCCTTGTCGTAGATCCAGTCGAGCGGGTTGACGTTGGTATGCGCAACCGGCTGCTTGCCCTCGAAGAGCTGCTGGACGATCTGGTCGCGGTTGATCGCGAGCAGAAGGCCCTGCCGTACGCGCTTGTCTTTCAGCAGCGGGTTGTCGAGGTTGAGGTCGATGTGCTCGTAAACGAGGCCCGGCTTGAAGTCGTAATTGTACTTGTCGGCTTGGCGCTTCTGGAAGGCGAGCGCCTGGTCGATGGTGATGCCGAGCTCACCCATGATGTAGTCGACCGAGCCGGAGAGCAGGTTCGCTTCCATGGCCGCGGTGTTCTCGATCACCTTGAAGGTGACGCGGTTGAACTTCGGCTTGTCGCCGAACCAAGTCGGGTTCGGCACGAAGGACACGTGGCTCGACGTCACGATCTCGGCGATCTTGTAGGGACCGAAGAAGAGGCCGGGATTGGTGGTGTTGGTGTCGAAGGCGGTCTTCTTCTTGTAGTCGGCGGCGCTCTTCGGATCGAAATTCGCCTTCTCGATGTGCTCCGGGATCAGCCGGAAATCGTTCATCAGGTTGTAGCTGAACTTGAGCTTGTCCTTGGTGACCGTGAAGCTCTTGTCGTCGTGCGCGACGATCGAGACGATCTCGCGGAACTGCTCCATGTTGGCGACGCCGGTATCGGGATTCTTGCCGACCTCGTAGGTGAACAGCACGTCCTTGGTCGTGACCGGCGTGCCGTCGCCCCACTTGGCGTTCGGATGGATCGTGTAGGTGACGCTGACGCCCTTCTTGCCGTCGGGGAGGTCGACCGGCTTGGCCTTGCCGTTCTCGATCGTCGGCAGCTCGGTGCAGAGCAGGCAGATCGCCTGCCACTTCTCGTTGAATGTGGTCAGCGGCCGCTGCGTCATGTGCAGCACGATCGTCTTGGCCAGCATCGAGTCGATATGCGGGTTCAAGGTCGAGGGGAACTGGGTCATCGCGACCGTCAGTTCGCCGGCTTTCTGCTGGGCGAGCGCAGCGCCCGAAAGCGCCAGCGACGCCGCCAGCACGCCTGTTGCAAGATAACGCATCGAAGACCTCACGGAATGGACTTGGCTGGCGCCGAGTATAGGCCGGCGCTCCTATTCGGCGGAAGGGCGGCTTAGCCGGTTTTCCCCATCCATCCCAGGCTGTCCGCGGTATTTCCGTCAGGAAAGTGCCTTGGAACGGTCGTCGCGCTACCGAGGCCGCGGAAGTGCCGGCAGGCGACGATCGACGTAGGTCACCAAGATCTCGCCCAAGGCCGACAGAAACGGATCGTTCACCCGCAACTTGTCCAGCAGTCGAGGTGCGCCGCGAAGCGCGGTCATCCGAATGTCGGCGGGCGACACCACCAACCCGTCCTTGGTCCTCGCCCGCTCATTGAGCGTCGGCGTGGTTCGGACGTAGTCAATCATCTCCTGATAGAGTTCGCGCTGGCCAGCCGTCAGCTTTCTGAGCTTCCGCTCCAGAAGTGCCTTGTCGATCAGGCTGCACGTCGCCGGTTCAATGGCCTTCGCCGTCGCCATGCGCGCGGAACCGTCGATAAGCGCCAACTCGCCAAAAGAGACCCGGGACCGAGGGTCGCGATGCGCACCCGCCCGTTGTCACGATCCGCAAGAAGCTCGACCTGGCCATCGCGAACGAGATAGGCAAAGTCGCCAGAAGCGCCTTCGCTGAATATGACCTGGCCGGGACGGTAAGACCTCTCCGAAGTCGTCATTGCCCCTCGCCGCCGTTAGTACGGATCTCGCCTCTCAAGCCAAGCCGCATTTCCGAAGTCATTCCGATTACTAAGCGCGGATTCAAGTAGCCAGTGCATAATTTTATGGAAGGGCGAAGGGGTAACCTCTTGCACTCACGAGAGGTTACTGATGAGCCGATACCGGCGAGTTACCTATGAGGACCGCTGCCAGATTTATGCGCTGAGCCAGGACGGTGCCTGCCAAGAAGCTATTGCCAGGGTTTTGGGTTTAAGCCAAAGCACGGTC
>VGEN01000193.1 GCA_016869285.1 Alphaproteobacteria bacterium | reverse complement strand
CCCATTTCGGGCTATTCTTGAAAGAGTGCGAGTGGCGCTTCAACACCAGTGACCCATCCAAGCAACTAACCCAGATCAAACAATGGGTTAAGCGTCATCTCAGGTAGTTATCTGGGACAGCCCCAAACTTAATTAATCGTCGAGACTTCGCACGGGCAGGACGAAACAACCCGTATGCTCAAAAGCTTAGGGGGCTCATCTTCAAACTCTTACCTGGCCCTCCGGGAATACCAGCATCACCCCGACACCGACCGTCGAGGCGAGCCGGATATCGCCGCCGTAGGTCCGCGAGCCCGATCGACGGCGCCAGCCGGCGAATTCTTGCAGTCGAGTCGATTGAGCCAGGCGCCAGTCATTGGTCATCCGACGTCCCGCCGTCCCAGAAATCAGCGACGGTCGATCAGATGGAGGAAGGATCCGAAGACGGAACTGTTCCGCCGCCCGGCTGAGCCGAGATCGCGGCCATGTGCATCCTGCGCTCGGAACAGCGATACGCCCTCGTCTCCGGTTTCGCGCGCGTAGTGGAACTCATGCCCGCGATAGCGCACACCGGCGGCGCCGAGCGGCGTCGGGGCAGCGCAGGTAACCTCGCGATATCCCAGATGCAGCTTCCGCTCGGCGAAGGAGGTTTCAAGCGGAAGCACTCCGGCCATGGCGTGACGCGTGCCGGACGCATCGACGAGGCCTTGTCCGAGCGCCATGTAGCCGCCGCACTCGCCGTAGACGACCGCTCCGCGCGCGGCCGCATCGGCGAGAGCCTGTTTCCACCGACGACCCGCCGCCAGGCGTCCGGCATGCAGCTCGGGATAGCCGCCGGGCAGGAAGACCGCATCGGCTGTCGCATCAGGCGCCTCATCGGCGAGCGGCGAGAACGACGCGATCTCGGCGCCGGCGGCTCGCCAGCCGGCAAGCACGCCGGGATAGGTGAAAGCGAAGGCGAGATCGTCGGCGACCGCGATCCGCTGGCCCAGGGGCGGCAGCGCCGCGAGACTGCCGGACGCCTTCAGCCCCGACGGCTTTGCCAGCCCCACCAACGCTGCGAGATCGACACCGGACTCGATGGCCGTCGCGGCACGATCGAGGAAGACCGCGAGATCGGCATGCTCGCGCGCCTGCACCAATCCGAGATGCCGTTCCGGCCGCTTGAGCTCGACCGAACGCGCGACCGCGCCGAGCACCGCAATCTCCGGCGCCGCCCGGCGGCACGCCTCGGCGACGGTCTCGGCATGCGCGGGCGAGCCGACGCGGTTGAGGATGACGCCGGCGATGCTCACGTCGCGGCGGTGACGCGCGAGACCGGACAGCACCGCCGCTGCGGTCGCCGCCTGGCCCTGGACGTCGAGCACGATCACGACCGGCCAGCCGGTAAGCGCGGCGAGATCGGCGGTCGAGCCTTCGCCGGAGGCCCCGATGCCGTCGAAGAGTCCCATGACGCCTTCGCAGAGGATGAGCTCGGCCTCGGCCTCGATCAGCGCCAGCGTCGCGGCCAGCGTCTCGCGGCGCATCGCCCAGGGATCGAGATTGAAGGACGCGCGGCCGCTCGCCGCCGCGTGAAACGCCGGATCGATGTAGTCGGGGCCGGTTTTGGCCGAAGCGACGCGCCGGCCCGCGCGCGCAAGGAGACGGAGCAGCGCCAACGTCAGCGTCGTCTTGCCCGTGCCCGAGGCCGCCGCGGCGACGATGAGGCCGGGCGCATTCACAGCCGCTTCTTGATCTCCGCCGCCATCGGCTCCGGCAGCGTCATGTGGGTGAAATGCGTGAGATAGCGTCCGTTGCGGCCCATCAGGAAAACGATCGAGGAGTGATCGACGAGGTACTCGCCGGGCGCCGTCTCGGCCGCCTTCTTGAAGTAGATGCGATAAGCCCTCGCCACCTCGGCCGTCTGCTCGGGCGTGCCGCGCAGCGCCTTGAGCCGCGGATGAAAGGCTTCTGCATAGTCGCGCAGGACCTCCTCCGTGTCGCGCTCGGGATCGACGGTGATGAAAACCGGCACCACATCCTCGCCGGCAGGGCCGAGCTGCTCGATCGCATCGGTCATGTTGGCAAGCGCGGTCGGGCAGGCATCGGGACAGAAGACGAAGCCGAAATAGATCAGCATCAGCTTGCCGCGGAAATCCTGCTCGGTGACCTGGCGGCCGGTCTGGTCGGTGAGCGCGAAAGGCCCGCCGATCAGCGCGCCGGCGCTTTCCGGCGAGCGCAGCCAGGAGACGAGCAGCGCCGAGCCGCCGATGAGCGCCGCCGCGAGCAGGATGATCGCGGCGCGGATACGGTAGTCGCTGAGCATCAGGGCGTGCGCCCTTGCTCTCGTGCCCGCTCTCCCGGCGAAGCCGGGGGAGGGGGCACGAAAGCGAACTCCAGACTTGCGCTCCTCATCAACCGGCCTCGCGGCGGCCCTTGAGCTTCAACGGATCGGGATCGAGCGTGCGGCCTTCGATCGCGCCGAGCCAGTCGAGGCCGGCGGCCAACTCGACCGCCGGGCCGATGACGACCAGCGCCGGCGGCTCCATCTTCGCCGTCGCCGTATCCTCGACCAGGCGGGCGAGCGAGGTCACGATCATGCGCTGGCGATCGGTTGCGGCATGGCTCACCACGGCGGCCGCATCATCCGGCCTGCGCCCGCCGGCAATCAGCCGGTCGCGGATCTGCGCCAGATGCTTGAGCGCCATGTAAAAGACCAGCACCGGGGCGCCCCTGGCTAGCGCCGGCCAGTCGAGCCCGTCCGGCACTTCGCCCGAAACGTTGTGGCCGGTGATGAAGGTGACCGCCTCGTTGACGTCGCGATGCGTCGCCGGGATGCCGGCATAGGCGAGGCCCCCGATGCCGGCGGTGATGCCGGGAACGATGCGGAACGGCACCTTGGCCGCGACCAGCGCCAAGGCCTCTTCGCCGCCGCGGCCGAAAACGAAGGGATCGCCGCCCTTGAGGCGGAGCACGCGCTTGCCGTCGCGGGCGTACCTGACAAGGCGTTGCGAGATGTCGGGTTGCCTCGGCGACGGCTTGCCGCCGCGCTTGCCGGCAAATTCGAGAACGGCGCCCGGCCGCGCGAGCCTGAGCGTGCGATCATCGACCAGTGCGTCATAGACGACGGCATCGGCCTCGGCGAGCGCCTTCACGGCGAGCACGGTCAGAAGACCCGGATCCCCGGGGCCGGCACCGACGAGCCAGACCCATCCCGGCTCGAAGGAAGGAAGCTCAGGCAGCTGCATCGCCCGACCCTACATCCGTCCCCTGGGCGGTGCATACTGACATGTTATCATTCGGATGCCTTGGTCTTCCGGGCTCGGTCAGCCAGCCTCCTCTTCCTTCGGGCCATCCATGCGCCGCAATCGCAACGCCAAGATCGTCGCCACCGTCGGACCCGCGACGACCTCGCCCGAGATGCTGGCGAAGCTCTTCGCTGCCGGCGCCGATGTCTTCCGCTTCAACTTCAGCCATGGCAGCTACGACGATCATCGCGCCCGCTTCGAGGCGGTGCGCGCGCTCGAGCGCGAGACCAAGCGGCCGATCGGCATCATGATGGATCTGCAGGGGCCGAAGCTGCGCATCGGCACCTTCGCTTCCGGGCCGGTCGAGATCGCCGCCGGCCGGCGTTTCCGCCTCGACCTCGATCCAAAGCCCGGCGATGCGACGCGCGCGCACCTGCCGCACAAGGAGATCTTCCAGGCGCTGGCCGACGGCACCGACCTCTTGATCGACGACGGCAAGCTCAGGCTCCGCGTGCTTTCGCACGGCCCCGACTTCGCCGAGACCGAGGTCGTCACCGGCGGAAAGATTTCCGAGCGCAAGGGCGTCAATGTCCCGAACGTGATCCTTCCGCTCTCGCCGATCACCGACAAGGACCGGCGCGACCTCGCTTTCGGGCTCGAGCTCGGCGTCGACATGGTGGCGCTCTCCTTCGTGCAGCGGCCCGAGGACGTGGCCGAGGCGCGGAAGCTGATCGGCGGCCGCGCCGGCGTCTGCATCAAGCTCGAGAAGCCGTCCGCGATCGAACATCTGGCCGAGCTGATCGACATGTGCGATGCCGTCATGGTCGCGCGCGGCGATCTCGGCGTCGAGCTGCCGCCCGAGGACGTACCTTCGATCCAGAAGCGGATCGTGCGCGCCTGCCGCGAGTCCGGGACTCCCGTGATCGTCGCCACGCAGATGCTGGATTCGATGATGGCTTCGCCGGCGCCGACGCGCGCCGAGGCCTCGGACGTCGCGACCGCCGTCTATGACGGCGCGGACGCCGTGATGCTCTCGGGCGAGACGGCCTCCGGCAGCTACCCGGTCGAGGCAGTCGCGATCATGGACCGCATCATCCAGCGGGTCGAGCACGATAGCCTCTATCGCAACATCCTCGATGCCGTGCATCCGGAGCCCGAGGCGACCGCGGCCGATGCGATCTCCGCCGCCGCGCGCCAGGTCGGGCACACGATCTCGGCGGCGTGCATTGCGACATTCACCATGTCGGGCTCGACCGCGCTCCGCGCCGCGCGCGAGCGCCCCGACGTGCCGATCTTAGGATTGACCGCGAAGCCCTCGACCGCACGGAAGCTGGCGCTGCTCTGGGGCGTGCATTGGGTGCTGACCCACGACATCTCCACCTTCACCGAGATGGTGCAGACCGCGACCGAGGCGGCCCGCACCGAGGGCCTCGCCGAGCCGGGCCAGCGCCTGGTCATCACCGCCGGCGTCCCCTTCGGCACGCCCGGCGCCACCAACGTCTTGAGGATCGCCCGCGTCGGGGAGTAGGGTCCGTGCCCCTCTCAACCGACGAACGGGCATCCCCATGATCGACCTCTACACCGCCTCCACCGGCAATGGCCGCCGCGCCACGATCGCGCTCGCGGAGTGCGGGCTTCCCTACAAGGTGCACAAGCTCGACCTCGCCAAGGGCGACGGCAAGAAGCCGGAATTCCTCAAGATCAACCCGGCCGGCGCGATCCCGGCGATCGTCGACGCCGACGGGCCCGGCGGCAAGAAGGTGACGCTGAGCCAGTCCGGCGCAATCCTGCTCTACGCCGTCGAGAAGTCGGGCAAGTTCATCCCGAAGGACCCGGCGAAGCGCGCCGAGGCCTACCAGTGGTTCATGCAGGCGACGACCGATGTCGCCCCGACCTCTTCGGCGATCTTCTATGTCTCGACCCATCTGCCGGTGAAGGACGCGGGCAATACCGCGTACTTCGAGCAGCGTTTCCTGACCCAGCTCGGAATCGTCGACAAGCAGCTCGAAGGCCGCGACTACATCGCCGGCGAGTGCTCGATCGCCGACCTCGCCCTCTATCCCGTCATCGCCGCGCGCAAGGCGATGGTCGACGCCGCACCGGGCCTCGCCAATGTGAAGGCCTGGGCCGCCCGCATGGCCGCCCGCCCCGGCGTCGCCAAGGCGATGGCGGATAACGGGTGACATGAGAGATACGCCCTCACCCTTCGACAGGCTCAGGATGAGGGCGACTGATAGATCTCGACTTTCCAGTCCACCTCATCCTGAGCCTGTCGAAGGGTGAGGTGGCCACTCGTTGTTGGCCAGAATGACAAAGGGCGGGATCTCTCCCGCCCTTTTCGTTTCGGTCGCGTTCTTCCAGCGCTTTACGTGTTCATCGCCTGGAAGAAGTCGCTGTTGGTCTTGGAGTGCTTGAGCTTGTCAAGCAGGAACTCCATCGCATCGACCGGGCCCATCGGCATCAGCACGCGGCGGAGCACCCACATCTTGGCGAGTTGGCCCTTGTCGACCAGCAGCTCCTCCTTGCGCGTGCCCGACTTGGTGATGTCGATCGAGGGGAAGGTGCGCTTGTCGGAGAGCTTGCGGTCGAGAATGATCTCCGAGTTGCCGGTGCCCTTGAACTCCTCGAAGATCACCTCGTCCATGCGGCTGCCGGTATCGATCAGGGCGGTGGCGATGATGGTCAGCGAGCCGCCATGCTCGATGTTGCGCGCGGCGCCGAAGAAGCGCTTCGGGCGCTGCAGCGCATTGGCGTCGACGCCGCCGGTCAGCACTTTGCCCGAGGACGGCACCACGGTGTTGTAGGCGCGCGCGAGCCGCGTGATCGAGTCCAGCAGGATCACGACGTCGCGCTTGTGCTCGACCAAGCGCTTGGCCTTCTCGATCACCATCTCGGTAACCGCGACATGGCGGGTCGCCGGCTCGTCGAAGGTCGAGGAGATCACCTCGCCCTTGACCGAGCGGGCCATGTCGGTGACTTCCTCCGGCCGCTCGTCGATGAGCAGCACGATCAGGTAGACTTCGGGATGGTTATGCGCGATCGCGTGCGCAATGTTCTGCAGCATCACCGTCTTGCCGGTGCGCGGCGGCGCCACGATCAACCCGCGCTGGCCCTTGCCGAGCGGGGCGATCAGGTCGATGACGCGGGTGGTGACGTCCTTGCGGACGAGATCCTTGCGATCGGCCTCGCGCGCCAGCTCGAGCCGGCCTGTGCGGGCGGCTGAGATCTCCTTGCCGTCCTTGCCGTTCTTCGCGGCCTTCTCGTCCTTGGCCTCATCGTCCTTCTTCGCCGCCTTCGCCGGCAGCGGCTCCGGCACCTCGATCTCGAGATGCAGGCGCTCGTCCGGATAGAGCGGCGTCAAATTGTCGAAGGTGATGCGGTGGCGGACCTTCTCGGGGTCCTCGAAATTGATGTTGTTGACCTTGAGGAGAGCGAAATAGCGCTCGCCCTCCTTGGGGCTGCGGATCTGGCCTTCGACGGTGTCGCCGGTGCGAAGGCCGAAGCGGCGCACCTGGCTGGGGGACACGTAGATGTCGTCGGGGCCGGGGAGGTAGTTCGCTTCCGGCGAGCGAAGGAAGCCGAAGCCGTCCTGAAGAACCTCGAGGACGCCGGTGCCGTAGATCGGCACGTCGTTCTCTGCGAGCTGCTTCAGGATGGCGAACATCATGTCCTGCTTGCGCAGGAGCGATGCATTCTCGATCTGAAGCTCTTCGGCGGTGGCGAGCAGGTCAGCGGGCGATTTCGCTTTGAGTTCCTGCAGTTGCATGAGAATCCGGTCTGTCTGGTGATGTACGTGGGAGAGGGGTCCGGCGACTGTCCTGCTTTAGCTAGGACCGGCGCGGGCTTGCGCGCGCCAGAGATCGACGGAATCGTTCTTGGAGAGTGCGGGGGCGGGTTGCCCTGACCCGAAGAGTTAGCGAAGCGTTCTACTCAAGTCAAATACAAATCGGGACGCGAAGGGCTCCCGTCCTAGGAGCCTGTCCAAGTAGCTCCGGCGCGAGGCGCTTGTGTGAGGGGCAGGCCGCTCAGGCCGCCCTGTGGAGCTTTGAGAGGTTGTGAGCGGTGCAGATGAGGGCCCATTCGGCCTTCACTTTCT